>JAPPOR010000190.1 GCA_028817905.1 Myxococcales bacterium | reverse complement strand
GCTAGAAGCGCGGCCCGTTTGGAGCCTTCCCAGGGCCCCGCGACGGCCCCCGAACCCGTTCGGAGAATCGGCGGCCCTTGGCCTCGTCCCAGGCGGTCGCAGCCCAGCGGGCTCCACGCAAGTAGTTGCGCAGACGTAGGCTCGAATCGTGCGCTTGGGCCTGCTCCAGGGCCTCCACGGCCCCCGCATACTCTCCGTTTCGGAAACGTAGGACACCTCGAGCTTCAGCGGCACGCTGACCGCCCGCACGCTCGTAGGCGTCCAGCGCCCACAGTCGTTGTGGCACCGGCAATTTGAAGGCATGCAGGGCCAGCCAGCCAAAGTAGGCCTGTGCCTCAATCTGCGAGAAGCGATGCGCACGCTCGAGCCCGTGCAGACGGTTCCAGCGCACCTTGTAGAGCGTACGAACGACGAACCGAGGCGTGACGTCTAGCCCCTGTCGCGTGACCCCCTGAGTCGCCAGATAGTTAGGAAAGACGCCCAGGATCCCAGGAGCCTCCGCAAGGTCCGAACGGCCCGCGAGCAGCGCCTCAAAGCGCTCGACGGCACGCGCACGCAGCGCAAGGACGGCCTCCTGTCCGTGCTCCTTGACAACCCTGGTCAACAACTGCTGCCTGCCCTTGTGCCGTTCCCGGTGACGCACGAGGGGCTCCTGCAGCCCGCTATCGGCACGTCCCTGGGCCAGGAAGTTCTCGTCCAGTGCTTCGATCAGCTTCGACTCCGGGACACGTGCCGCGGCCTCGTGGTCCGCTTGTAGCGCTGCGAGCACGGGCGCGGCCGCCAGGGTCAGGCTGGGCGGCTGCAAGGGCGCCAGCGTGCGTGGCCAGGCAAACCACACGAGCGCACAAGCGGGCGCCAGGACCACCAGCCCTCCCAGCACCCACGTATCGCGAAAGCCCGGCAGAAGCCGGCGCCTTCCCTCCCCTGCTTCAGCCCGCTCGCTCATCCCAGTTCCAAAGCTCCGAACCCTCGCGAAGCACACCCAACTCGACTTCCCCGAATGCGTCCCCACAGTGTACCGCGGGACAACCACCCTCAGCGAATCGAGGTAGCCCCTTGACCCACACTGGCTAGCGAGTCCGCTTCCAAACCGACCACCGTCGGGAACGGAAGGTACGCGTGTAGTGCTTCTTCTGACGAGCGATTCGGCCTGGGCCTCCGCGTACCAGCACGTAGTCGTAGTAGGCTAGATCGCGGGCTGGGTTGACTCGGCCCGGTAGCCACTCCCAACGTGGGCGGACACGCGGCGGACGATTGCCCGGCCGAAAGACAAAAGGGGACTGGGGGAAGTCGGCAAAGGTAAACATCACCGCCCCTCCGCGTCTCTGCTGATAGTAGGCAACAGCGTGGATGAAGGGCGAGAACCGCACATGCCGGGAGCCCCGATCGAAGATGAGGCCGGCCACACGGCGCCCCGGAGGAATACTGCCGATGGCATCGTCGAGCCTCCCCACTTCCCGGCCGAACCCAGCGAAAGCGCGCCCGGCACGCAAGGCGTGAGCGGCAAACAGGGCTAGCGAAAGCAGCACGATGCCACCTGCGACCGGCCGCACGAGGCGTGGCAACAGCGCCAGCGTGAGCAGCGCTGCAAGCAGTGCGAAGCGGGGCGCGATCGGCCAGATCCATGCGTAGCTGGATGGAGCGGCAAAGTAGGCTAAGACTGCCAACAGCGGCAACAGCAACAGGCGCCGACGCAGGCGAGCCGCAAGCGGATCTTCGGCAGCCACCCGCAACCGTCGGAGCCCCGAAAGGGCCACTGCCATCACTAGAACAAGCGCCCAGGCCCAAAGGAGCCTCGTATCTCGCGCGGGATCAAATACGGCCGTCATCCAGTCGGGAAGCTCCGCGAGCGCCACGTCGAAGGATCGGTGAACAGGCTGCACCGCGCGCCCCTCTGCCCCTCCCGCGGCTGCAAGCGTTGCCTGACCCGCAGGACTCACCGAGAACCAAGCGATCGCCAACACCCCTGCGGGAGCAAGCGGCAGCGCACGCATCACAACCACCCGTACGGGACGTCCCAGCGCGATGAGCACCGATCCCAGTGCAAGGAATGCAAAGGGCACCACGTGGGTCAAGAAGCACAGGGCCGCTACCACAGCGAACGTGACGGCGGTACGTCGCTGCATGCGACGGCGCAAGGAAAGCGCAAGCGCGAGGCCGAAAAGCGACAGCGAAATGCCCGCGATGAAGTTGAAGAACCCGAGAATCAGATGCGCGTTGTATGTGAGCGGAAGGGCCAGCCAGGCGCCCAGCCCGTCCGCACCAAGGCCGCGGGCAACGGCCCGGACGCCGTACGGGATCGCCGCGATCGCCGTTGACAGGAGAACCAGGTTCGCAACCCGCACATCGAACAGGTGACTCAAAAGGTCGGCGACAAAATAGTAGGCGAGATACTGCGTTCGGAATGGATGAAGCTCAAAGAACTGCGCGAAGCCGTACGCCGGATCATCATAGCTATGCAGGACCCGAATGGCGGCCAAGTGCTGGGGCAAATCCTGCAGCGGCGGATAGGGCGTCAGCCACAGGGGAATCACGCTGCAGCAGACAGCCACTAGAAAGAGGCCTCGCTCGCCCCAGCCACGGGCTTTCAAACCTCTTACGAACTCCGAAAGCACGCCCCGATCACGGTTGGCACGGCCGCGCTCTATGCGCGTAGCAACCGGCGCAGGTTTGCTCGCTCCCATGCGATCGCCTCGTCGTAAGCTGAAAAGCGGAGCTCACGTTCGCGAAACTCGCGACTGTGGAACGCGCGACGACCACCGGTTGCGCGGGGCGGCACGATCTGATGAAGCATCTCGTGGTAGACGATGTAGGTCACGAAAAAATCGGGGACCCAGTCCGCATCGAGGGCGGGATGGACTCGGATCAACCGGTCCTTCGCGCTGTAGCTGCCCAACTTGATCGAGCGACGGCTCGCGGAGCCAGCTTGATCACCGCGATCGCGCGCAGTGGTGCGGCGGCCCCACGTTACGCGGGCATCGACCGCGGCGTCGAAGTATGCCCGATTGAGGCGCTCGAAGATTTCGCGCAGGTCGTGATGCTCGCCCGCGGGCTGAAGGCGAACTCGGCGTGGCCCCGGTCGACGGATACGGTCGCGGTGGCGGGCGATGAAACAACCAAGGTACTCGCCCGCGCCAGAGTCTGACCGGTCGAGGTAGCCGGCGAGATGCCGGAGGGTCGCTGGGTCGGCGGACAGGAACATGTGGTGAAGCCGCACAATGACCCCGGTCGGGCCGCGGCGCGTGCTGATCATCGTGCGCTCGTTGTCGGACACGAGGAGCGATAGGGGCAACCCCGTCAGCGCAGCCAGCTCCGCCTCCAGTTGGCTGCGCGTGCGGGCCGGCGACCCGCCGGCCCCACCGGCACCGCCTTTTCCGCGTGCTCGGAAGCTCTCAGGGGGGGTACAACCCGGCCCCTGAACCGAGCCGGAAATGCGGGAAGTTTCCCACGCATGGCTCGACCCCGACGGGCCGGGGGGCACACACGGCCCGCCGCCTCCTACGCTAGTCGGCTCCGCTGACTCTTCGAAAAAGTCGAATGCGATCTGGACGCCCATGGACCTGTTTGCCTGTTAGACTTCGGCCGGCTGACCGTGTCAAGATTTCCCCCCTTTTGCATCCCGGGCGGTGCCATCAAGCATACGCTCCAGAAGGTCGCCAGGTTGCAGTCGAGGCAGTTCCCATGGAGATCACAGTCCGATACTTCGCAGCGGCTCGCGAGCTATGCAGCTGCAATGAAGAGCGTATTCAGCTGAACGGGGTGTCGCGAACCGTCGACGACCTGCTGGGCGACCTATGCGAGCGACACCCGCCGCTTTCGCCCTACCGCGGACGCATGCGCCTCGCGATCAACGCAGAGTTCGCGCAGGCCACCGACACCGTACGCGATGGGGACGAGGTCTCGGTCATGCCCCCGGTCGCCGGCGGGTCGCCCCAACTACCAGAAGGCCACGCCCATGCGGATATTCGCGACAAGCCCCTGTCGCTAGACGAAGCGGTGCTGGCCGTAAGCCATCCAGGCGCGGGAGGCATCGCCGTGTTCCTGGGCGTGGTCCGAGACCATGCCGAGGGGAAATCGGTCTCGCGTCTGGACTACGAAGCGCATGCCCAGATGGCCGCGACAGAGCTCAGACGGGTACTCGTCGAGATCTGTCAGGAGCGAGCCGATACGCGGCTGGCCGCACAGCACCGCGTGGGGCGCCTGGCAGTCGGCGATACCGCCGTCATCGTCGCTGCCAGTGCCCCGCACAGGGCCGATGCGTTTGTCGCCTGTCGGCTTGCCATCGACCGCATCAAGGAGCGGGTCCCGATCTGGAAGAAGGAGTGGGATGTCGACGGGACACCTCACTGGGTCAATCTGTGACCAGCAAGGGGCACTGGCTAGAATCCTTGGAACCCAAGGATTCTAGCGGGTGCCGATCACGAGACCGACACCGATCAGCAGCACCACGACGGCAGCGACGATGTACTTGCCCATCCCGCCGGATCCCTCCTGAGCCGGCGCAGACGGCGCCATCGGCGCAGACGGCGCCATCGGCGCGGACGGCGCAGCAGGTTCGGGTGCGTCGGGGGCAACCTCCGTGAGGTCAGCGATATCGACATCGTGGGTGGGAGGCTCCTCTTCGGGAAACGCCGGCCTTTCCGGCCCAGAAGGGGGCACTGCGGCCGCTTCACGCCAGGTCCCACTTTCCTGTCCAAACCCTGGCGCCGACGGCTCCAGGTCGAGCACGGGTCGGTCACTTTGGCCCGTGCCCAGCTCGTCCTCGCTGAACCAGCTGGCCGGGTCCTCCAACTCGCCTGCGCCGAACGCGGGCACCTCCGGCACAAGGGCCGCCAGCCCGCCATCCCCACCGTCGCCGATCGCCACACTCGCGTCGAGTTCTTCCTGGATCAGCCGATCGATCAGCGAATCATCGGCCTGCGCGGTCGCGGGCGCTTGTGCCGAGGTAGCCGCCGTGACGAGGGCCGCGATGTCGTATGAAGTCACCTTCATCTGACGCGCGAACAGGTAGCCCGCCAGCGCATCGCCGAACTCCCTCGCGCTCTGATATCGGTGCTCGCGATCGGATGCCAGCGCGCGCAGCAGCACTTCCTCGAAGGCATCATCCACCTCGGAATTCAAGGGCGAAAGACGTGGCACGTTCGCGTTCTGGATGAGCTTGACGGTTGCGTAATCGCTGTCCCCCAAGAACAGGCGCCGACCGGAGAGCATCTCCCACAGGACGATGCCCAGGGAAAAGATGTCCGCACGTGCATCCACTTCGAGACCATTGGCCGCCTCGGGCGAGAGGTAGCTGAACTTGCCTTTCACCACACCTGGATCGGTCTGGCTCAGTTGGGTCCCGGCCTTGGCAAGTCCGAAGTCGGCCACCTTCACTTCGCCGCGCTTCGTCAGAAGAATATTGGGTGGTGAGATGTCGCGGTGGACGATCTTCAGTGCCGCACCGGCGTCGTCGCACAGCTCGTGCGCGTAGCTCAAGCCTCGGCACGCTTCCATGCAGATATAGGCTGCCTCGCCCAATGGCATCGTCTTGCCGCGCGCCTGCCGTGCCTCGAGGATCTTTTTCAGATTCGCGCCGTCCACGAATTCCATGATCAGGAAATACGTGTCTTCCCGGCTGCTTATGTCGAAGACAGTGACGATGTTCGCGTGGTTCAGGCGAGCCGATAGGCGCGCCTCATCGAGAAACATCTGGATGAAGTTCTCGTTTTGGGCAAGGTGCGGCAACACCCGCTTGATCGCGACGCGTTTCTTGAAGCCCTGAACACTGACGGCCTCCCCAACGAAGACCTCCGCCATGCCGCCGGCTTCCAGGCGCTTGATGACGCGATACTTTTGCTCTGTCATGGGCTCGTGGGCCAGCCGAGACACTCCAGCTAGCCTTGATTGTGGGCACTCGGGCATGTAGGCGTCAAGCGCGCCGCCGGTCGGGCGACCGGGATTTGACAGCACCGACCTGGGCCCTTATGCCGTGAGCCATGTCACGTTCAGCCCGCCCCGCTCGGATTGCCCCCTCGATTCTGTCAGCCGATTTCGCTGAGCTCGGCCGCGACGTCCGCGCGGTTGTCGAAGCGGGTGCCGACTGGATCCACGTGGACGTCATGGATGGCCGCTTCGTGCCCAACATCACGATCGGGCCGCCCGTGGTCAAGGCGCTGCGTCAAGTCACGGACTGCCCCCTCGACGTGCATCTTATGATTGTGGAACCAGAGCGCTACGTGTCGGACTTCGCCGAGGCGGGTGCCGATATCATCACAGTGCACGTCGAGGCGAGTACCCACCTACATAGGACCCTCCAGCAGATCCGAGCCGCCGGCAAACGTGCTGGCGTCTCCCTGAACCCGCACACCCCTGTGGAGACCATACGCCACGTGCTCGACCAGCTAGACTTGATTCTCGTCATGAGCGTCAACCCAGGGTTCGGCGGTCAAACGTTCATTCCTGCCGCGCTCGACAAGCTCACAGACCTGCGTCACATGATCGACGAGCGCGGACTTGATGTCGATCTCGAGGTCGATGGCGGCGTCAAAAAGGGGGTTGCGAAGCAGGTATTGGACGCCGGTGCGGACGTGTTGGTCGCCGGTAGCGCGGTCTTCACCCACCCGGACTACCGCGCTGCGATTGCAGCCCTGCGCGAATGAGGCCGAGATGACGATCGCGTTCAGCAAGTACGAAGGTCTCGGAAACGACTTCATCGTCATCGACGACCGCCAGGTGAAGCTCGAGGAGGCGGAGCGACTGGCACCGTCCCTGTGCGATCGTCACCGGGGAGTTGGCGCCGATGGCATCCTGCTAGTTGGCGTACGGGGGGCGTCGCCGCGGATGCGCGTGATCAACGCCGACGGATCGCGTCCGCAGATGTGCGGCAACGGCCTGCGCTGCGTCGCCTTGCACATCGTCCGCGCAGGGCTGGCGGATGGCGCCATGACAGTGGAGACCGATGCTGGCCCCCACCCAGTCGAAGTCTTGAAGGATGGACGTGTAAGCGTGAGCATGGTCCCGGCCTCGTTCGCACCGGGCGAACTTCCTGTCATCGCAGACGCTCCACTGATCGACGCGCCGTTCGAAGTAGGCGGCCGTACACTTGCGGTCACCGCCGTTTCGATGGGGAACCCACACGCAGTCATATTCGACACCCTGGGAGACGACCGCTGGTCCCTGGGCCCAGCACTAGGCGCCGACGCGCGCTTCCCGCAAGGGGTCAACGTCGGATTCGCCCAGCGGACTGGCCCACAAGCCTTCGAGCTGCACGTCCTAGAGCGCGGTGTCGGCTGGACCCAGGCATGCGGCACCGGCGCTTGCGCTGCGGCAGCGGCGGCGGTCACAACCAAGCGCGCTCAGGAAGGTCATCCGATCGCCATCACCTTGCCCGGCGGCAGGCTCGACATCACGATTGGGCCCCCCGGCCAACGCATCATCATGACCGGCCCAGCCCGCCACGTATTTGAAGGCCAGCTGGACCTCGCGCTAGATGGAGGTTAGGCAGCAGCGCGCTCGTTGAGGACCTGCCAGAGGGACTCCGCATTGCAGAGCATCACTTCGACGCTGCCGAACAACACAATGTCGCCGGACTGAACCTCCGTGGCACGGGCGAGCGACTCCCCATTGACGCTCGTGCCATTCTTACTGTCCGCATCCCGCAGCAGAAGCCTGTCCGCCTCTTCGAACGTAGCGTGGAACTTGGAAATGCTACCGTGCTTCAACATGATGTCGTTGTTGGCGGTGCGCCCCACCGTGATCTTGTTGGTCACCGCATTGTCCACGCGCTTTGCGAGGGGTAGTACAAAACGCTCCTGATTCGCCAACCGGCGAGCGATCTGAGCTGCAGTGCGCCGAATTGCACCGTAGTTGATGACCTCGGTGGCGGCGGTCGCCACATCCGCCTCGTCCTCGGCCACAACCGTCGACACCAGATCGTCCGCACCGGCGGGCGGTGGCAGCGAGCCAAGGTCGCTGATGGCATCCAGCCCCGACATGAGACTCGCAGGGGCATGGCGCACATCGACAAGCAGGAACATTCGCGAACCGTATGCTGCCAAGAACCCCGGAAGGCTGGTTCGCACAGCGGCATCCACAAATCGGCGAGGCTTCCACAGGCGTGCGGCGCTCAATGAAGGCATCGTTGACGGAGCTCCTTTTCGCAGGTCACTGGTCATCTAATGGTACCACTGCAACGCTGCCAACCACAGTCGTATTCGGCGGTTCCATGGGGAGGGGAGGTGCGACCGGCAACGACCACAAGGGTCCGTGGATGCACGCGCTGCCTGCCCGCGACCCCTACTAGAAGAGCGATTCCTGGCGGCGGGTGGGCTTCGGTAGGCCGAGATGTTCACATGCACGGTCGGTCACCACACGTCCGCGTGCTGTGCGCGCAAGAAACCCCTGCTGCAGCAGGTACGGCTCGTAGACATCCTCCAAGGTGTCGCGCGGCTCGGACAGGGCTGCCGAGAGTGTATCGATCCCCACCGGTCCGCCCTTGTAGTGCTCGACGATCACTCGCAACAGGCGTCGGTCCATTTCGTCGAGGCCAGCGGCATCCACGTCCAGGCGGTCCAGCGCCTGCTTAGCCATGGCCTCGTGGATCACCCCATCGCCGAGCACCTCGGCAAAGTCACGCGCCCGGCGCAATAGGCGATTGACGATGCGCGGGGTACCGCGCCCCCTGCGAGCGATCTCGAGCGCCGCGGCCGGATCCACCGATATTTCGAGTAGCTTCGCGCTGCGCAGGACCACCTGGGCGAGGTCCTCGGGTGGGTAGTAGTCGAGACGCTCAACGATGCCAAAGCGTGACAGCATGGGGCTCGTCAATAGCCCCGTGCGCGTGGTCGCTCCCACGAGCGTGAACGGCGACAGCGGCAGCTGCAGGGTAGACGCGTAGGGCCCGTCGCCTTGGACGACATCGAGCCGGAAGTCTTCCACAGCTGTGTAGAGGTTCTCCTCCACCACAGATGACAGCCGGTGAATCTCGTCGACAAACAGCACGTCACAGGGCTCAAGCTTGGTCAGTAGAGCCGCAAGCTGACCTTTATGCTCGATCGCAGGGCCGGAAGCCGTCGCCACGTTCACGCCCATCTCCTGACCGAGAATCAAGGACAGGGTGGTCTTTCCCAGGCCTGGTGGTCCGCACAGCAAAACGTGGTCGAGAGGTCCCCCACGGCGCCTCGCCGCCTGCACGTATACGCGCAGGTTGTCCGTGATCTTACGCTGACCGATGAAATCATCGAAGCGCGAAGGGCGCAGCGTGAGATCATACTGCGAATCGTCGCCCATGACCGCCGGCCCCACGCCTCGCTGAGGAGTTTGCTCTGACATGCCGTTACCCCAAGGTCGCAAGCGCCAGGCGCAAGAGATGCTCCATCGGACGCTGGTCGTCTGGCCGTGTAACCCGCAAGGCAGCCTGTTCCGCCTGGGCGCGGGGGAAACCTAGATGCGTGAGCGCCAGCGCCAGTTCCTGCGCCACACTGGACAGAGCTGGCGGTGGTGCATCCGGAGCTGCACCGAGCGCATCCGCCTCCGGCAGCGGCACCTTGTCCTTGAGTTCCAGAGCCAGCCGCGCCGCTAGCTTCTTGCCGACACCGCTCACGGCGCCGAGCCGCTTTCGATCGCCTTCGACGACGGCGCGGTAGAGAGCCTCGGCGGTCATGTCGCCCACGATCGCCATGGCCAACCTGGGACCGACGCCGCTGACTCCCAACAGCGTCCGAAAGACCGAACGGTCTTGCAGGGAGGAGAAGCCATACAACGTCAGAGCCTCTTCGCGCACGTGCGTGTGCACGTGCACCGTCGCGGCCTCGGGGGGGGTGGGCAACTGGGTCAGGCTGCGCACTGGAACGAAGACCTCATAGCCAACCCCGTTGACGTCGAGTAAACACGCGGCCTCGGCAGGGTCGCGATCTACCACCAGCCCCGAAAGCCTTCCGATCATGCCCTGACGCTATCACAACCAGATCCTTTGTCAGGACGGTTGGGCGTGAAGGGCTAGCATCAGCAGAGACCGCCGGCCCGCCGTGACACCGGGAGCCCCCGTGCGTTTGCGTGGGTGATCGCGATCGCGAGGGCATCGGTGGCATCGGGGCCGGGGAGATCGCGCAGTCCGAGGATGGCGCCGACGATCCGTGCAAGCTGATCCTTGGGCGCCCGGCCGCGGCCGGCAACCGAGCGCTTGACCAGCGCTGGCGGATAGGCCGAGATCGGAAGATCCGCACTGGCCCCGGCCAGCAACGCTACCCCGCGGGCCTGACCGAGGGTCAGGGCCGAGCGAACATTGTGGGCGTGAAAAATGTCCTCGACGGCCATCTCGCTGGGCCTATGAACCGCGATGACCTCCGACAATCCGGCGTAGATCGTGTGCAGCCGACGATGCAGCTCACGCCGCGGTCTCGCATCGATCACGCCCGCCGCCACGTAGCGCAGCTTGGAACCACAGCGCTCGATGATCCCCCAACCGGTGCGCAAACTTCCGGGGTCGACACCGAGCACGATCATTGGCTCAGGCGCTCGAGTTCCGCTTCGGACAACTCAAAGTCGCTGAAGACCTTCTGGACGTCGTCGTGGTCGTCCAGCGCATCGGCCAGATTGATGGCCACCTCGGCGTCACGGCCCTGGAGGGGCTTTTTGTTCTTGGGGAGCTTTGCCAGCTCGGCCGACGCAACCGGAAGCTCTAGCTTTTCCAACTCGCCACGGACCTCGTCGAGAGCTGCCTTGTCGGTCGTCACAAGCCAACTCTCGCCCAAATCTTCCACGTTCTCCGCACCGGCCCCCACAGCAGCCTCGAACAGATGCTCCTCATCCACCGCATCCTTCGCCAACGTGATGACGCCCTTCTCATCGAAGGCCCAGGCAGCAGAACCGGCGGAACCGAGCTGGCCGTTGTGGACGTCGAAGATCTTCCTCAGCTCCGGAGCGGTGCGATTGCGGTTGTCAGTCACGACGTCGACGACAAAGAGTGTGCCCCCGGGGCCAACCCCCTCGTACGTCAACTCCTCGTAACTGACGCCATCGAGCTCCCCGGTACCCTTCTTGATCGCCCGCGTCACGTTCTCACTCGGCATGTTGGCGCCGCGGGCCGCATCGACCGCCCGCCGCAACCGGGGATTCCCGTTTGGGTCACCTCCCCCAAGCCGTGCGGCGACGGTGATCTCCTTGATCAGCTTGGTGAACAGCTTGCCCCGCTTGGCGTCAGCGGCACCCTTTTTGTGCTTGATCGTGGACCATTTGTTATGGCCGCTCATGGTGACCTCTTCGTGGCTCCGGTTCCCGCGGCTGGCCAGAACGGCGCCGGCCACCGACTCCTAACACTAGCCCGCATCCATCACCAAATCACGCGCCCTCGCACAACTGCTCGACTCCGCA
>JAPPOR010000888.1 GCA_028817905.1 Myxococcales bacterium | reverse complement strand
GGGTCCCTGGGTCGCAATCCAGCTGAGGGCGCCGAGGGCGAGCGGGAGGCGGACGAGCCATGCGGTCGAGTCGAAGTACTGGCCGATGGCCGCTCCGCCGAGTGCGCCCAGGCACAGGCCAGCGCTCTGACAGACGACGTCGAGGGAGGACAGGCGGCCCTCCATCCCGCGCGGGCTTTCGGTCAGCAGGCCGGCGGTCGTGTTGACCCAGTTGGCGCCGCTGCTCATGCCCCACACTAGGGCGGCTGGTAGCAAGAGGAGCAGCGACTCGGATAGGTGGAACGCGCCGACAGCCGCGAAGCCGGCCCATACGACCGTCAAGGCGCCGGGTCCCCGGTGACTTCCGCCGTCGTAGCGCCGCTGGGCGAACGGACCGAGCCCTGTGCCGATGGCGCGCGCGGTCTGCAATAGACCGATAGCCAGGGCGGTGTCACGCACGCTATCAAGGCGCTCAGCGACGTGGTTGAGGAAGACCACGCCCCGCCTGTCGCGAGCGCGAGGGGCATCTTGCCGAAAACAAGCGCCCGGAGAACGGGTGTGCGCCGCGCGAGCGCGATCGCCTCGCCCAGCCCGCGCTCATCCTGACCTCCTGTGGGCGTGGGCGTGGGCGTTGCGGGCAGGGCGGGCAGCCGGAGCAGGAGCCCGGCGGAAAGAAAAAAGGTGGCGGCGTCCAGTACCAGGGCCCAGATCGGTCCGATTTGCGAGGCCACAACGCCGCCCATGGCCACGCCGAGTGCGAACAATAGGCTCCAGGTCGCGCCTCCGATCGCGTTGGCCAGGCCGAGTTCCTCGGTCGCCACGACACGCTTGAGCACGGCGCGTCCGGCGGTGTGCTCGCTGGAGCCCACGGCCATCCTTACGAACAGGCAGAGCTGCAGCCACAGGAGCGATCCGTTCGCGGCGGCCGCCGTCATGGCCAGGGTTAGCAGTCCACGCAGCACGGCGGACAGCACCATCAGTCGCCGGGCGTCCATGCGGTCGGTGAGCCATCCGGCCACGGGGGACGCCAACGAGGCGGGTAGGGTGTGCAGAACCAGCACCGTGGCGAGGGCAGTCCACCCCCCCTTTGCCTCCACCACCAGCACCGCGACCGCGACGTAGCTCAGCCAGTCACCGATCAGCGAGACGGCGTCGGCTAGCCAGTACTTGCGGAAGTCGGGCCGCCGTCGCAGTAAGTCGAGCATAGTCGCGACCATAGCGCGCTGGGACTGCTTGCGCAGGTCGCAACGCTGCGAACGTAGGTCCCTGTCAGGTTCAGGGGCAGCTGCGAAAAAAGTGACCGAGGTCGGGAACTTTTTGGCCCGGCGGGGCATCAAAGACCCATGGCCCCGCGTGCGCATCCGCTCCAGGCCGGTCCGTCGGCACTGCAGCCAGCGCCCAAGCGCGCCTTGCAGCTCGTCGAACAGGCCTACGCGGCCGCCGCGCGCGGCGATGCGGACGTGGAGCGCGTCGCCTGGAGCCTGGTGGTGGGCGAGCTTCCCGAGCGCCTGCGCGGCCCCGTCCGTGCCCGCATCGCGCGTCTGTCGTCCCCTGCGTTGGGCGCAAGCCTGGACGCGGCGGACGAGGTGGAGCTCGCTCGCTGTCGCCCCTCCCACTGGCCGCTGGTCATCCTGTCGCTTGCAACCGCTGCCTTGTCCGCCTGGCTGTATGCGCTCGTGTACGGCGCCGCGTTTGCGGGAGGCTTCGTCGTCGGGATGTACCTGCACGAGCTCGGGCATGCGCTCGCCTTGAGACGGCTCCGGCTCCCATTTTCCCCACCGATCTTCGTCCCCTTCGTCGGCGCCATGGTGCGGATGGACCGCCGCCCGGAGCGGCTTCGTGAGTACGCGACCATCGCCCTCGCCGGGCCTGGCTGGGGCCTTGGGTTTTGCGCCCTGTGCCTGCTGGGCTGGTACGCGGGCGGTCCTCCGATCCTAGCCACGCTCGGGGTGGTGCTCGCCTGGGTGAACCTCTTCAACCTGTTGCCCCTGGGACCCCTCGACGGCGCACGGGCCTTCTTGAGCCTGACAACCCGTCAACGTGCAGCGGCCAGCGCAGCCCTGCTCGCTCTGGCACTGGTCACGCTGCAGATCACCCCCGCTGTCCTCGCGATAGGAGCCGCGCTGTCCGCCCGCAAGGCCGCCCCACCCTCGGGCGATCGGGCCACCCTAGTGCACTACCTCGCCATCGCCACCGCGCTTGCCTGCCTCACCATGTAGGACTGGCAGGCT
>JAPPOR010000124.1 GCA_028817905.1 Myxococcales bacterium | reverse complement strand
CTCCACTGGCCATAACTGGTCACTGCTGGCCCTGATCATTGATGACTTTGGCTAGGCGCTTGCGGGAGCGCGGGGCGATCCAACGGCCGCACCGGCTGGACGGCTCCCGGACTCTGCGGTATGGACTGCCATCAAGGCGGGAGGACCGATTCGATGAAGAGTTGTGCCGGGGATCGCGGAGCGCATTGCGGCTCCGTGCGAAGTGTGCGCCCCAGCTGGTGCGGGCGGCGGGCCCGCATCTCCACGACGGTAGTCGTGATGGCCGCCCTGGTGATGGCTGTCATCACAGCTGGCTGCGAGAAGGTCCCGAACGTGGTGGCCGACGGGGGCACGCTCATCACAACCCAGGTGACCACCGACCCGGCCACTTCCACACAACCGGGGGTGCCACCCAGCGGCCCTTCCGGCGAACGCAAAACCCCTGTGCAGAACGCCCAGCTGCCCAACATGGCAGACCCCGGACCGGGAGCTCCCGGCCAAGGAAAAGAAGGCGCGGCCTCCGGCGGCGCGCAAACCTGTCCCTCGGAGGGTGCCATGCGCTGTTCACCCGGCGGCGGCCGGCGCATCGACATATGCAGCGGAGGCACCTGGAACGCTGCCGGTCCCTGCGCGGAAGGAGAGGTCTGTAGCGTTGACGGAAACGGCGCATTGACCTGCATCGCCGTGGCGGAAATATGTCAGGGAAGTGGCGGACAACGGGTCTGTGACGGAAGTGGCATCATGTACACCTGTGATGAACAGGGTGTTGTCGCAAACATGGTGACTTGCGCGAGTGCCCGCCACTGCCAGGCGGGCCTCGAGTTGGGCATGTGTCCGAGCTGCTTGCGGGGCACCGATGACGAGTTCCAGTGTGAGGGGGCCGAACTGCTGCAGTGCAGCGAGGCGGGGGACGGGTATCAGCCAGCCAAGACCTGCGCAACCGAGAGCCTGTGCAACGCCGTTGCGGGAGATTGCACGGATGCAGCGTGTAGCCCGGGTCAGAGAGTTTGTGACGGGGACGTGCTGATGCAGTGCAACGCAGCCCAGACCGCGCTTGAGCAGCTCGAGACCTGCCAGCCTGGATTGTGTGATGCGCAAGCGGGGGCCTGTGATCAGTGTGTACCGGGCGCCGCGGAATGCGCCGACGCCAGCACCGCCCTCATCTGTAACGAAGATGGTACCCAGCTAGTACAGATGCCCTGCCCGGCTTCGACCCCTGCCTGCGGTGGCGCAGGTATGTGCCTCGAGTGTGGCAAGGCGAACGATTGTGACCGACCGGAAGCTTGTCACGAAGTGGAATGCATGGCTGGCAGCTGCGTCTCGCGACCGCTGTCATCCGGTACCTGCTCTGGCTCGTTTGGAAGTGGCTATTGCGCCGATGGGTCTTGTGTGCAGTGCCGAACCGCCTCCGACTGCGGGGAGGCCGAGCCATGCAACCGATGGGAGTGCAGCTCGAACCGCTGCCAGGCCAGGGCGGACAACGCCGGCACATGTCGCCTGGGCGGCCAGAGCGGCTATTGCGCCGATGGGTCCTGTGTGGAGTGCCGAACTGCGTCCGACTGCCCGAACCCCGACCGCAGCAACCCGTGCGTGGTTGCCAGCTGCTCCGGGGGACGATGCGGCAGTAGCAACGCGGGCAGCACCACGAGATGCGACATGGGCTATTGCGACGGCCGTGGTGGTTGCAGCTGCCGCACGGACTTCGACTGCCCCGGCCAGAATGTGTGCCAGCTCGGCTCGTGCGTGCGGCCCGTCTGTGGAGACGGGGTGGTCAACGGCAATGAGGAGTGTGACCCGGCGGCCTTTGGGTGGGGCAGCCAGACGTGCAGCCGGGACTGTGAAGTCATCGGCTATGTGGCGTGCCAGCAAACCAGCGACTGCTACCCCGGCTATCAGTGCGACATCGGTGGCTGCGTGCCCGCGAGCCTCGCCGGAAACTGCACAAGCGGTGCCCTTTGTCCGACCGTCCCCGGCTTTCGCCAGGCGTTCTGCGGAGGCTTTGGTGGCAGCTGCATCCTACGCTGCCAGCTCGGCCTGTGCCCTGCCGGTCTGTCCTGCCGCGAGTTGGACGGGACCACTGGCTGCTACACCCAGCTCTGAGGCCCGGCCTCTGGCCCTGGTTGAGCAACGCTGGCGCGCGCGCACCTCCGACCGGCACGCGATGCGGGCCTTGCAGCACGTGGGTCCCTGGCGGGGTGCCTTTCGGCGCTTTGTCGCCTATCTTCGAGGCAGATAATTCGCGAATTTTTGCCCGATCTCGGGCAAAGATTTTGCATTCGACCTCATCTCGGTTCATCAATGGGCCATGGAGCTGCCCGAGGAGCTGCTGGAACACCTGTCGCGCGTCTCGGGTGTCGATCCGGGACGGCTACGGCAGGTGGTGCGGGAGACCCTGGCCTACTTCGGGGAGACCGCGCCGGAGTTTGTCGCGCGTCGGCACCGGGAACTGCAGGCGGATGGCCTGCGCAACGCAGCCATCTTTGAGCGGCTTCAGCAGGAGCTAGACGCGCGGCGATTCGCTGCGGGCAAGCTGACAGAGCGGCAGCTCCGCCGACTGATCTATGGCTAGCCTTGGCGCGGCTTCCACGACGGGGGAAGGGCGCGCGCGCTTTCGTGGATGACAACCAATAAGGAGCGTCGGGCATGTGTGGAATCGTTGGTTATGTTGGCCCCAGGGACGGGGTGCCGATCGCTCTCGGCGGCTTGCAGCGACTTGCGTATCGGGGCTACGACTCGGCTGGGTTGGCCGTGGCGGGTCGCAGTGGGCTCAAAGTCATCAAAACGCGCGGCAAGCTCGTCGACCTTGAGCGCAAGCTGGGGGCGCGTTTCAAGGGCAGCCCGATTATTGGGCATACACGCTGGGCCACCCACGGCCAGCCCAACGACGACAACGCGCATCCGCACCTGGACGAGAGCGGTCGCATCGCCATCGTCCATAACGGCATCATTGAAAACGCTGCGGCCCTGCGCGAGCGCCTCCAGGCATCGGGCGCGACGCTCGCCTCGCAGACAGACAGCGAGGTGTTGGCGCACCTGATCGCGGCTTCGGACGCATCCGACCTGGAGGGTGCCGTGCGGGAGGTGCTGGGCGTCGTGGAAGGCACCTACGGGCTGCTCGTGCTAAGCGCAGACCAACCGGACCGGATCGTAGTCGCCCGCATGGGCAGTCCGGTCGTGTTGGGCGTGGGCGACCGCGAGATGTTCGTGGCCAGCGACGTCGCGGCGCTGGTGCGCTACACCCAGCGGGTCGTCTACCTGGACGACGGGGAAACGGCGAGTGTGCAGGCGCGCGGCTTTCAGACCCATACGCTAGACGCTCACCCGACGGAAAAGGAAACGTTCGCGGTGCATTGGGGCGGCGACGCCTACGAGCGCGGCAGTTACGAGCATTACATGCACAAGGAGATTCACGAGCAACCGCAGGCCGTCGAGCGGGCCCTACGCGGTCGCATCGACGCCCGCTTCGACACCGTACAGCTAGGCGGCATCGACCTTTCCGCGCGGGATGTGCTCGGCACACGTCGGATCAAGATCCTGGGCTGTGGCTCCGGCTACTACGCGGGGCTCTCGGGCGCGCACCTGATCGAGTCGCTTGCGCGCGTGCCCGCAGACGCGGAGCCGGCAAGCGAGTTCCGCTACCGCAACCCCGTGATCGAGCCCGATACGCTGTACATCGCCGTGAGCCAGAGCGGCGAAACCTTCGACACGCTGGCTGCTGTACACGAGATCAAGCGCAAGGGCGGGCGCGTGCTGGGGATCGTGAACGTGGTGGGTTCCACGATCGCGCGCGCTTGCGACGGAGGTATCTACGTGCATGCGGGCCCAGAGGTCAGCGTCACGTCCACCAAGACCTTTACCAGCACGCTGGTGACCTTCGCCTTGCTTTCGTTGCACATTGGGCGCATCCGGGACCTAGGGCCGCGCGATGGACGGCGCCTGATCGATGCCATGCGAGCTTTGCCGGAGCAGATCGCACGCATTCTGGAAGCGGAAGCGGAGCTCGCAGACCTGGCCCGGCGTTACAGTGAATACGAGCACGCCTTTTTTGTCGGTCGCGCCAACGGATACCCGGCGGCCCTGGAGGGCGCCCAGAAGCTCAAGGAGGTTAGCTATCTTCATGCTGAGGCGTATCCTGCCGCTGAGCTCAAGCACGGACCGCTCGCCCTGGTGTCGTCGCAAACACCGACCGTGGCGATTGTGCCGAGTGACCATCTGTTCGACAAGAACCTCTCCACCCTCCACGAGCTTCGCGCCCGCAAGGGTCCGATCGTCGCCGTGGGTCACGGCGACCCCCGGCTTGAGGGCATCTGCGAAGATGCGATCGGGGTACCTCGCAGCGAGCCGGAACTGGATCCCGTCTTGCTCGGCATCCCGCTCCAACTCCTGGCATATCATTGCGCGGTCGCCCTCGGTCGAGATGTGGACCAGCCGCGCAACCTCGCCAAGAGCGTTACCGTGGAGTGAACCGGAGCACCGCTCCCCGGGCCCCGTGCGTGCCGCTGCTGACAAAGCACACGAAACGGCCCGGATGGCAGCTCGGACCTGCTCAGCGCTCGAGTGCCCAGGTCAGCGACAGGCGGAAATCTCGACCCGGTAGGGGGCGAGACAGGGCGTCACTTACGCGTGCATCGAGCAGGTTGTTGACCCGTGCGTCCAGGGTAAGCCAATCGGACCACAGCGACAGGGTTGCGCCGAGTGATAGGAGGGTCCGGGCCGGGAACGTCGAGGTGCCCAAGTCTGCGAGATAGGTGAATGCGACATGGTGAAGCTCGCCAAACAGGCTGAGCTGCTCAGGGCCAGCGGCCAGCAGGGCGAGTCGTGGGCGCAGAAGTGCTTGCAGAGGGGGGCGCAGCGGCAAGGCGCGGCCATGTTGGTTCTGTGTGTCCATCGCGGTTAGCGAAGATGCTAGTGTGAAGCGCCCGCCGGCGCGGAGGTTGAGTCCAGCTTCGAGTCCCAGGATGCGTGCGGAGGAGACGTTCTTCGCTTGCGCGAGTCGAGCGCTCTTCTGCTCGTAGACGATCAAGTCATCGACGAACAGGGCGAAGCCGCGCACCTCCAAGGTCGCCGCGACGGCGCCCACACGTCCCCGTAGGACAGCCCCGAGGTCACTCGATAGGGCCCGTTCGGGCATAAGGTCCGGGTTGGGCTCGAGGTAGGTACGGTCGCCGAACAGGTCACCAGCGGAGGGCAGTCGGAGTCCGTCCGCAACCGAGGTCGAGATCGACAGCCCAGGGATGGGCTCGACCACGCCGGCGAGCCGGTAGGTTGCCACGATGCGATCCCGACGCCGATCGATCTTGGATAGCCCGTCCTGAAAGGCGACATGTGTTTCCGTCCAGGCTTGTCGCATGGATGCGCGCAGTTCAGCGCGTACGTCTGGCAGCACGTGTCCAAACAGGCGCGCTTCCAGGCTTGCCGCCGCGGTCGTCCGCCCCGATGCTGTGCCCGCAAGCGAAACGGCGGCATCGCCGCTGTCTTCGGGTCGGTAGTCGTCACGTTGCAGGCTGGCCAATGCGGTCGCCTCCAGGAAGGAGAGCACTCGATAGCCGCCACCGAGGCGCAGATAGCCCCGTTGCCATTGGTCGTCCGTGTCGTGCTGGCCAGTGCCGAGTTCGCCGTTGTTAGCCAGGTCAGTGAGCGAGTTGTGCTGATGGCTGCCGCTACCAACGATCTGTATGCGGTAGCGCCGAGCGCCGTCGGGGTCATGGGCTTCGCGCTCAAAGGAGAGCCCAGCGAGCGCGCGTACCAGCTTGCGCTGGGTGGAACCCGTGGCGCGGGCGAGCGGTCCCGGGACTCCCTGAACGCGGCCGTGTCCCAGCATCAGCAACGAGACGCGTCCGCCCAGAGCATCCATGCTAGCGTGCAAGAGACCATCGCCCGCGACGATGGCGCCGTTGCGTTGGCGTCGCTCCCCATCATCGCTTGCTGTGAAGCCGGTGGAACCGTCCGCGATGTAGGGATAGTCGTTGTCGGCACCAGCAAGTCGTACGTGCGTGAGGACGGATGGACGCGGGCCATCCGCACCTGCCACGCTGGCGGTCGCCAGGGCCTCCCGCCGCCCGAACGAGCCGGTGCCCGCGGTCACGGCAAGGCGGTCTTGGGCGGCTTTGGCAGGAACGAAGCGCACTACGCCACCGATCGCACCCTCGCTGTACCAGGCGGGCGCGCCTCCGCGGTAGACATCGATCGTATCGAACGCCGACAGGGCCAAGTAGCTCAGGTCGAAGGGGGTGTTGTCGGCCGTGGTGAGCGGGATCGCGCCCAGCAAGATGGACGTGTGGCCGAGCTCGGCGCCGCGCAGGGACACTGCGGAGAACGCGCCCAGGCCTCCCAAGTTCTGCACGCGGGTGCCCGGGGCTTCGATCAGGGCCTCGCCCACCTCCTGCAGCGCTCGTCCGCGACCGCGTACGTCGATGCGGGTGCCGCCCGCCGTTGGGTCTTCCGGGTTGCGGGCTGCGATCGGACCCTCGACCGCAGCGCTGGCGCCGTATGCTGGACCTGGCAACGTTTCCTGGGCCACCGCTGGGGTCGGGCCGAAACTTGCCCGAATGGCTGCCATGCAGGCTAGGGCGACGACTCGGTGGATTCGGGCGGATGGGTTCTTGTCGATCACAGGCGCCGTCCCCGAGGCGTGTGGGTGATACGCTCGGGGCAGGTCTCCGGGCTCGCGGTCGCTACCTACACCGCCTTCCCAGCGTGTGCGCCAGTGGCTTGGTGGTACAGGAATGGCCGCATACCGTGGCGGGTCCGCGCCGGCCTTGCACCGGCTTCCCTAGGGGAGGGGCCGAAACCCGGCGCCTCCCATCGCTCCGCTGTCCGCGGGGCGACCCAAAGCCGGCCGACCATCGTCAACCCGGGGCCAATTGTCAACGGCCGTATCGGCAGCCTCAGCGCCGCCAGGGTGGCGAAGCGCCAAGCGCGGCCCGTGATATGCGGGGTGGTCGTGGTACGCGCCCGTGTTTAGGTCACTTCCAGCCGGAAATACGTGCGGTCCGCTTGCGGGTGAGTGAGATCTGCGGGCTGGGGAGGTGCTCTGTGGACATGGAGATGAGTCGGCTCGGCGACGCTATGGGTCCGGCCCAGGTGTTGCATGTGTGTGATTCCGCTGCCGGATTGCGTGGCGTGGTCGTGGTGGACAATGTCGCCGCCGGTCCGTCGATCGGCGGCGTGCGGATGGCGCCCGACGTCACGACCGCTGAGGTGGCGCGGCTGGCCCGTGCGATGACCCTGAAGAACGCCGCGGCCGGCCTGGCCCACGGGGGCGGCAAGGGTGGCATCGTGGCCGATCCCCGCATGCCCGCAGCCGAAAAACGTCGTCTGATACGCAGCTTTGCGCGCTTGATTTCCGGATTGACGGGCTACATCCCGGGACCGGACATGGGCACCGACGAGGAAGCGATGGCCCACGTTCAAGATGAGATCGGGCGCGCGGTGGGCCTGCCCCGGGTGCTCGGAGGCATCCCGTTGGACGAGATCGGTGCGACCGGTTGGGGGCTCGCAGCGGCCGCCCGGGTCGCAGCACCCGAGGCGGGCCTGGACCTGGAGGGTGCGCGCGTTGCGGTGCAGGGCTTCGGCGCGGTTGGCATCCACGCCGCGCGCTTCCTGCGAGAGCAGGGCGCGCGTCTGGTGGCCGCCAGTGATAGTGGCGGCGCAGTCCACAATCCCGATGGCCTCGATCTGGCCGCCCTGATCGCACACAAGACGGGGGATGGGCGCCCGAGCGTCGGAAGTTTTGCAGGCGGTGCCGCGATAGATTCCGATGCGCTCGTCGGGGTCGAGTGCGACATCTGGATCCCCGCGGCGCGCCCGGATGTGCTGACCGCCGGCAACGCGCCGGCCCTCAAGGCCCGTCTGGTGCTGCAAGGCGCCAACATTCCTGCGACCGAGGAAGCCGAGCGCATCCTGCATGAGCGGGGTGTGCTCAACGTGCCCGACTTCATTGCCAATGCGGGTGGGGTGATCTGCGCGGCGGTCGAGTATCACGGGGGCAGCGAGTCCCAGGCGATGCAGACGATCGCCGACAAGATCGAGCGCAATGTCAGAGAGGTGATCGACCGCAGCCGCGCTGGCAGCATCTCCCTGCGCGCCGCGGCCCTGGACCTTGCGCGCCTGCGGGTCGAGGAAGCGATGCGCTATCGGATGCGCTGATGTTGCGGATTCGTTTGCATGGCCGGGGTGGCCACGGGATGAAGACGGCCAGCCGCGTGCTGGGCCGGGCTCTGTTCCTGGAGGGCTATCAGGTTCAAGACGCGCCGCGCTATGGTGCCGAGCGTCGTGGGGCTCCCATCTTCGCTTACGTCCGGGCCGATCGGAAGCCGATCCTCGAACGCGGGGTGATCCGAGAGCCGGACCTTGTGGTGGTGGCCGATGATAGTCTGGTGCAGGTTCCGGCGGCGGGCGTTCGGCTTGGCCTCGATGCCCATGCGGTGCTGCTGATCGATAGCCACGAGGCGGCTAGCGTGTGGCAGGAGCGACTGGCGCTTGCGGGACCGGTCTTCACGACGGACTCCAGCGCCGTGTTGGGCCGGGCAGCGCCTGCGACCGACAGCGGAACGCCGGGCACTAACCCTGAAACCGCCGTGGGCGAAGATCCCTACCTTGCCAGCTCTCATGCGGTGGGTGCGGCAGCGGCACTGCTGGGCGCTATCCCGCGGGCGACGTTGGAAGCGGCGCTGCGCACCGAGCTCTCGGAGCTGGGGCGGAGCCGGACCGCTCGCGCGCTGGCTGCGGCACTCGCGGGCTACGACACCTTTCAGGACCGAGCGGGAACCGTGGAGCCCCGCCGCGTATGGACACCGGGCGAGCTGTCGCCCCCGGATTGGATCTCGTTGCCGTTCGAGACGGCGGATGTGTCGGCTCCCACGATCCATGGGGGGGCTACCAGCGTCAAGGTTCGCACGGGGCTGTGGCGCACGCTGCGGCCCGTGATCGACCACGAGGCGTGCCACCGCTGTCACTGGATGTGTGCCTTCCCATGCCCGGACGGCGCCATGTTCGTGGACTCCGAGGGCTACCCGCAGATCGATCTGGACCATTGCAAGGGATGCATGATCTGCGTTGCCCAGTGCCCGTTCCACGTGATCGAAGCGATTCCCGAACGCGCCGCATCCGCTCTGGGTGACGACTCCCCTGCGCCTGCGAGGAAGCCGTCGTGAGCGCCCAGCTGCTGACCGGCAACAACGCTGCAGCCTGGGGCGCGCGTCTTTCGGACGTCGAGTACATTCCGGCCTTTCCGATTACCCCACAGACCGAGATCATCGAAAACCTTGCCGCGTGGGTAGATGCCGATGAGCTGGCTGCCAAGCTGACGACGTTCGAGTCCGAGCACTCCATGGTCACAGCCGCCGGGGCCGCCGCTGCAACAGGTGTACGGGTCTTCACCGCAACTTCGAGCCAGGGGCTGTTGTATGCGATGGAAATGATCTACACGGTGGCCGGCTGGCGGGTGCCCCTCGTCATGGTCAACGTTTCTCGGGGCGTGTCGGCCCCCATCACCCTGGAGCCTGACCATTGCGACGTGCTGGCGGCCCGCGACAGCGGCTTCCTCCAGTTGCATGCGGCTACCTGTCAGGAGGTCCTGGATCTGACCTTGATCGCCTTTCGCGTGGCGGAGGACGCTCGCGTGCGCCTTCCTGTCATTGTCAATCAGGATGGATTCTATCTCTCTTTCACGCGCGAGCCCGTCCGTATCCCCGACGCCGAGGCGGCCCGCAAGTTCGTCGGACCGTTCGATCCACGCAGCCTGCGCTTCCATGCGCAGCAGCCGATGAGCCACGCCGTTGCGGTGTTGGGCGGAAGCGCGTACAGCTACTTCCGCTACGAAGCCCACATGGCGGTCAACAACGGACTGGCTGCCTTCCAGGACGCTTGCTCCCGCTTCGGACAGTGTTTCGGGCGCGAGTATTCCGTCTGCGAAGCCTATCGACTGGATGGTGCGGAAATCGCCTTCGTAATGCTCGGTAGTTTCGCGACCAAGGCCAAGGCGGTGGTCGACGAGCTGCGCAGGGCAGGGCAGCGGGTTGGTCTGCTACGCCCGCGCGTGCTGCGCCCGTTTCCAGAGGAACTGATGCAGCGTGCGCTTGCCGGCATGCAGGCGGTCATCGTCGTGGACCAGAACCTCTCGATGGGCAAGGGCGGCGTCCTACACACGGAGCTCGCGTCGGCCCTCTACGCGCTGCCGCAGCGACCTGTCCTGCTCAGCTTTGTGGGCGGATTGGGCGGTCGCGACATTACGGAGGCCGAGTTCGTCGAGATGGTGCACGAGGCCCGACGTACCGTCGCCCGGGGCACCCCGCCTCCCCCGCGGCTATTGTACACCGAAGGCGAGCTGCGCGAACTTCGCAAGCTCCAGGCCATCGCCGCCGTGCAACACGAGCAGCACCCCGAACAGGAGCGGCCTGATGGTGACTAAGCACCTACCCGTGATCAAGAAGCTCAAGGATATGCCGGACAATCACTTGCTGGCCTCCGGCACACCCATGTGCGCCGGCTGTGGGGGCCTGCAAGCGATCAATCAGGGCTACGATGTACTGGGCGACAACACAGTGTTCGTGAACGCTGCGGGCTGCATGTCGCTGCTCAGCATTTATCCGTTCACGCCGTTTCGAGGCTCGTGGCTCTACACCGCCATGGCAAGTGCGCCCGCCGGTGCACAGGGCGTTCGGGATGCTTTGGACATCCTCAAGCGGACCGGGCGAGTGGGCGAGCAGGACGACCTGCAGGTGGTGGTCTTGACGGGCGACGGCTCCGCCTATGGCATGGGCCTATCGGCGACCAGTGGCTGCATCGAGCGCGACCTGGACTTTCTCTACATCTGCTACGACAACGAGGGCTATGGCAACACCGGCCACCAATACTCCGGCGCGACGCCCCACTGGGCCAAGACGGCTACCAGCAAGGGCGAGACCGGTTTCAAGGGCCAAAAGAAAGACCTGTTTGCCATCTGGGCGGCCCACGACCCAGCCTATGTGGCCACCGTCAATCCTGCCGAACCCCTGGATCTGGTGCAGAAGTTCCAGCGGGCCAAGCAGCTTCAGGGACCACGACTGCTCATCGCCCTGTCTCCCTGTCCCACCGGCTGGAACTTCGACCCGAGCCTCAGCATGCAGGTCGGCCAGCTCGCCCAGGAGACCGGCGTGTGGCCTTTGAAGGAGTATCTCAAAGGGCAGGTCAGGCACACCAAGCCTCCCAAGACCCGACGGCCTATAGGCGACTACCTAATGCCTCAGGGGCGCTTCGCCCATTTGTTCGAGCCCCAGGAAAACCACGGGGCGGTGGCAGAGATCCAGGCCCACGTCGACGCCTACTGGGCCAAGGTGGAAGCGGGCTAGCGACCTTGTCCAGACGCTTCCAATCAAGGTAACGCGACCAAACTTGACGCAAACGCCCACA
>JAPPOR010000653.1 GCA_028817905.1 Myxococcales bacterium | reverse complement strand
GGGTATGGGGGGGGCTCCCATGCCGGCACCGGGCCGGGACCAGGGGCCAACCCCAGCGCAGCCGCCAGGCAATGGCTCGCCCACGGAAGATCCAGCCGGCGTACAACCGGTTGGCGATGACCCGTCTGAGGAGGAGCCGAACGGGGATGGGGAACCCGAACCGGGCACCGCCGACCCGGGGCCGGTCGAAGAGATGTTGGATGAAGAAGAGCTCTGCGACGTGGGCGTGTACGACGGCGTGAAACCCACGCCGCTGCCCCTGTCGGGCGCGACCTTCGCCCACGACCCGACGATGATCGAGGTGAACGGGACGTTCTACCGGTTCTGGACGGGTCGGGACATCCCGGTCGCCACCTCGACCGATCTTCGTAGCTGGCGCAACGCGCGGCCCGTGTTCACCTCTGGCTATCCGGATTGGGTCGGTCCATGGCTGGAGGAGGTCCCGAGACAGACGTTCAACTTCCCCTGGGCGCCGGACGTGTCCGCGTTCGGCGGGCAGGTGCATCTCTACTCGTCCTTCTCGGCCAGGTTCGGCGCCAACATCTCCTGCATCACCCATCTCACCACGGACGACCCCGGAAGCGGCGACTGGACCGATCACGGGCCCGTCATCTGTACCGACGGCAGCGAGCGCTATAACGCGATCGACGCGGACGTCGCGCTGGATCGCGATGGAACACCCTGGTTTGCGTTTGGGAGCTTCTGGGACGGCATCATGGCCTTCGAGCTGGATCAGCGTGGGGATCGGGTGGGCACGGACTTGACCCGCCTGGCGTGGGCGCGCGAGATCGAGGCGCCGGTCCTATTCTACCGCTGCGGGTACTACTATCTGTTCGTGACCTGGGGGATCTGCTGCCCCGGCGAGAACCGCCGCGTGCAGGACTTGACATATCGCGTGGCGGTAGGCCGGTCCGAGGATATCCTGGGTCCCTACATCGACCGCGATGGGAGGCCGATGCTCGAGGGCGGCGGAACGATCGTTGTACAGGGCGACGCCACCTTTGCCGCCGCCGGCCACAGCGACGTGATCGTCAGCGGCGACAAGATCTACCACTTCTATCATGCGTATCGACGCCCGACCGGGGCCGCCGAGCTGCGGATCGTCGAGATGCCCTTCGACGACGAGGGCTGGCCGGTTCCCGCCGGTCCGTGATGCCGCCCCCCAGACGAACTAGCTGTAGGGGCTGTTCCTAGCATCCCTGACAGAACCGAAGCGACCGCAGGGGACCGGGCTTGCTGCCGCCCTGCTCTCCCGCTACAAGTGTAGAGGCACGTAGCGATTGGGGAGCCCACAGCTTGATTTCATATCAGATTTCCGCCGCCGACCGCCGGCCCATGCCGGCGTCCTACGGGAGCGAGGCGCGCCTGCTCGGGCTGAGTGACAGCGAGCAGAGACGCCCCTTTGCACACTACTTCAATCCATCGGTGCGCCCAGTCCAGCAGGCGGTGCGACGCGCGCTGGATGCCGGCGCAGCTCATCGGGACCATGGCTATGAAATCGACGACGTCGCTCGCCGGTTGTCAGCACCCGGGTACGAAGCGATGGAGAACGGCTGGGCGTGGAGCAGGCAGGGGACCCTGCTCGTCGCGTGCTACACCGATATGCCACGGGTCAGCGCCGCGATGTGGGACTGGTGGTTCGGTTGGCATTCGACCGACAGCGCCCGTTACAAGCTCTGGCACCCGGGAGCGCACCTGTTTTGCGCACTCGGCGAGGACCGAAGTTCCGACCGCACGTTGACCGACCGGCAGCGCTACATCGACAACGTGTCCTACGTCGATGAGTACGTCGGCAAACGACTTCATCGTCTGGGGATCCGATTCTTCGATCCGGCGCGGCTCGGGTTCAGCGAGCAACTCGGAGTCACCCACATTTGTGCCCGCGTGGGCGCCAGCGATGTCCCCGTCGTCAGCGGCTGGGTCGTCCACCAGGTGCGACCGACCCAAGACGGCTGCGAGATGCGCTCGCGTTTCTTCCTCGGCAAACCGCAAGTACTCGACCTGCCCCCGCACGCTTCGTCCAATCCCACGAGCGCGCGGATGCTCACGAGCAAGATCGGCGGCGCCGCCCTGTCACCGCTGGTCTCGATGAGTGTACGCCTGGCTATCCGCGACCAAATGGGCCGCGATCTGCTTGAGCATTGCGGAAGTGAGATGAACCACCTCGCCGCCTTCTTGCCCGAGCTGTACGCCGAGTTCAAAGACGCCCCCTAG
>JAPPOR010000685.1 GCA_028817905.1 Myxococcales bacterium | reverse complement strand
GAGTATTCCCTCCTTCACCGAAAGCCCTGCGAAGCCGATCACTTGCACGATCATCGCGTGATTTGGTGATGGATGCGGGCTAGGCTCGGGGCGTGGAATATGGGGGACGACGGGCGGTCGTTGGGCTGTGGGCATCCTTGATCGCCCATGGCTTGGCGTTCCTGTTCCTGTGGAAGGTGCCGAGCCCACCTCCGACGGTTTGGTTCGATGACAGCCATGTCATCGAGGTGGAGTATCGGACAGCATCTGCCCGCGCCCCACAGGGCAAGCCCCCGCCGCTGGCCCCTGCCCCGGCGCAAGCGGACCATCCGGCGGACGCACACCGGCAACAGGGCGCGGCGCCGGAAGCGGTCACCGGGAGCGCGCCGGTGATCGGACGCCGCCCGGCGAAGCGAGCCGGGTCGAAGTCCAGGGCAGTCGCGCCGCTGGATGGGTCGGGCCCGCGCACCGCGTCGTTGAAGCCTGCGCGCGCCGAGGGCGGTTCTGCTGGAGTAAGGCCGCGACAACCGGCCGGTACTGAGGAGGCGGGGCCGCTGCCCGCCGGGGACCGGGCCAAGGCGGACGAGACCGTGGACCAGCAGGGCGGGGGAGCCCGCCCGCCGGAAGCGCCTTCTGGTGACACGGGGTCGGCAGTCGCGACCGGTGGCATCGGCCTGTCCCCCCGCGCGGCGGCGGCCGGTTGGTTGGCGGCGCAACGGGCCGCCTGCGAGCCGCCGGCCGATGCCGTCTGTCAGGTCGATGACGAGGCCGACTCGGATACTCCTCAGGTGCGCCTGCAGGCACATCTGGATGAAGTCGCCGGCACGGTGCCCCACGTCTCTGACAGGCCGCCCCCGGAGCTGCGCCGCGACATCCGCGGCGACTATCATTTCGAGAGCGCCGCCATCCGCGCAGTGATCCACCACGATGGCACCTTCGCTTTCGAGGACAAGATAGGTGGCGTTGCCCCCATCCCACTGGGTGGCTCCTTCGACATCACGTTCTTCGTGGAGAAGCACATTTTGGGCAAGACGATCTTCGCCGCGGAGAAGGCCTGGTTCCTGGACGAGACTGCCGCCTTGCGCGCGCGCCTCGCGCATGCCGCGCGCACGGACCGCCTCAGGGGCGGTCAGCGCGCCCTGCGCGGCCGGCTCATCGCGATCATCGAAGACCCGGCGCGCTCCCCCTCGGACAAGCGCAGCGCGGTCTTCGCGACCTGGGATACCTGTTCCCAGGACGAGATCGGGACCCGTGGCCAGCGCGTCATCGAGGCCCTGATTCGCCAGCGCATGCCCCAACACTCAGAGCTCGGCTTCAGCGAAGTCGAGCTCGCCGCCCTCAACACGCGCCGCACCTCCGTGCGCTCGTTCGACCCGTATCGCTCAGCGGATGCGGGCATGCCACCCGGGTGAGACTCATGGCCGCGCGGAGGCCAAGGCAGCGGTCAGCCAGGTCATGAGCGATAGCCCCAACGCGGCTCGCTCTGTGCCGCTGAGACGAGGCGTTCCCCACGCATGCCGATGACGCCAAAGCTTCCTGCAAGCAAGCCCGATGCCCACCACCACGACAGCCAGCGTGCCCAAGTAGAACAGCCCCTCGACCAGGTGCGACGAGCCGGCCCCTAGCAGGCCGATCTGCGTCGCTTCCAGGAGCGTCTTGCCGCCCGCCACCGCGAACAGGGTGTTCCAGAACGCAGCCCAGGGCTGTGAGCCATTGCGCTGCGAAGAGTGGGCCATCGTGGCAGCAGCACCGAGTTGGCCGATGCCCATCGCCGGAATGCGGAGGACGGTCCAGATGGACTTGGGCGCCCAGGTCTCCCAACGCCCCGTCAGCGGGTGGCGCGACAGTGGAATATCTTGCGGGAGCCCTTCGTAGGTAAGAAGGAGACCGGCGCCGGAACCCAGAACGAGGAACCAGATGAGCCAGGCAAGCGCCTGCCACCTCCGCGAGGGCCACGTGGCTCCATGCGCTTTGTGTCGCATTGGCCGGGTGGTAGCACCGTTGTCGAACCCCTACCAGCACGGGCGAACCTGACCCGGGGGGGGGCTGCAACTCAGAGTCCGGCGCCTCGGTGGTGGGCCCGGCGTTCACCGCTCTGACTGCCGGACCCCCTGTCGCGGTGCACGGAACTGTCATAGGGTGGCTGACTGTGCCAGCCAGCCGCGCAGAGCTAGACGCGCTAGTGCGCGCGATGCAGCCCGTCCTGCACGAGGGCGTTTTCGTATTCGCGCTGCT
>JAPPOR010000022.1 GCA_028817905.1 Myxococcales bacterium | reverse complement strand
GTTCTTGGGCGGGGAGCTGGGCCAGCAACTGCTGCAGGTCCTCCGCCAGGTGATAGGCATCCCGGTGCCGATGCTCGGGGGACTTGGCGATCATCTTGAGGACGAGCTCATCCACCTCTTCTGGAATCCCTGGCTTCACATCGGAGGGCTGCGGCGGCGGCTCGTTGACGTGCTTGACCAGCAGAATCGTCGGGTTGCCGTCAAACGGCAGCTCGCCGGTGAGCATCTCGAATAGCACGCAACCGAGTGCATACATATCGGTCGCGGGCGTTGCCTCCGCCGAGCGGATCTGTTCTGGAGCGATGTATTCGGGCGTGCCGATGATGGTGCCCTGAACGGTGATTCGAAGGTCCTGCTCGATGCGAGCCACACCAAAGTCGAGGAGCTTGACGAAGTCCCGATCCCCCCGATCGACCAGATATATGTTGGCGGGCTTGACGTCGCGGTGCACCACACCGAGCTCGTGGGCGCGCGCCAGCCCGAGGGCAATCTGCTGTGCGATTCGAAGCGAGCGTGCGACCGACAAGGGGCCGCTTTCGATCTCGCTAGAGAGTGGTTGCCCCTGGAGGTACTCCATCACCATGTAGACGAGGCCGTCCTCGGTCTCGCCGTAGTCGCTGATATCGATGATGTGATCGTGATCGATTTGGTTGGCTGCTCGAGCCTCACCGAGGAAGCGTTTGCGCTGCCGCTCGTTCTTGCACAGGTCCGGGTATAGGAACTTGAGTGCTACGTCGCGCCCGATCACCTGGTGACGTGCGCGGTAGACGACTCCCATGCCGCCTTCTCCGAGCTTCTCTTCGACGTGGTAGCGGCCCGCGATTGTGAGACCGAGGAAGGGGTCTTCCGGCGTCGCTAGCGGAGTACCGTCGATCGGGCAGTACGAGAGGTCCCGGCGGAATCTCGAGTCGCAGTGCGGGCAGCGCTTGACCAGCATCACACAAGGGCAAGTGTAGCGGGGCGTTGGGGGACCGTCGCTGTGGGCATCCAGTCGTCTTGTGGTGCGCCTGGCGCGTGTGCGCCCGACGCGCTTACATCATGAGAAGACTGGGGAAAGAGGCGAAGTGAGGGGGGCGCGTGCGCGCTTTCCCAATTTTGGGTACACTGGGTGCGCCGTTGGCGGCGGGGAATCGGCGGCGAGCCGATCTTCGCACTTGTCGACACTTCGGCAACGGGTACGTACGGGTGCGGAACGGGAATACCAGCGATTTCGAGTTCGCCACACTTCTGGCGGCGCTGCTGGCGTCATCGCTAGGGGGGTGCGGCGATGGTCCCATAGTAGGGCCGGGTTTGGAGCCACCGGTTCTACCCGCTGGCAGCCAAATGGCCTCCGCGCCGGCCGCCGGAATCTCCCAGTCAGCCACCGCGGGCTCGGGCGCGTTCACCCCAGCTTCTGCCGGCAATGTTACGGCACCGCCACCAGCCGTCATGAACCCCACGGGCGGTCGACCCATGCCGGGCGCGATGCCCACAGACGCACCGGCTCCTGCTGAGCCAGACACTGGACCGGACGTGAACGCGCCCGAACCGGCCCAGCCCGCCGTACCTGCTGGGATGGCCGCCGGCCCAGCGGACATGTCAGACCCTGGGGCCTCGGCGGATCCGGCCGAAGCGATGGACCCGGATCCGGGTGCAGACCTGCCGGTCTGTGACAGTGCTGAAGCCGTGCCCCTGGCGGTCGAGATGGCCCTTTTGCCGGTTCTCGCGGGGCCGTCTTCCGCACTCGCCGATCAGTGGGGCCCGCTTCGTAGTGGTCTTTCGGCTTTCTTCGCGGAGCCCGAGTCGGCGGGCCTCTCAGTTGGGCTGTACAGTTCGGCTGGCGCTGGGCTGGGTATGTGCCCGAGCACTTCCCGCTTGCTTGCACCCTACGCGGAATTGCCGCAGGCAGCGGTCACGCTTGACCTGTCGTTGCTGGCGGCGACGGGCGTCGCGGGCGGTCGTGAAGCGATTGCCGACGTGCTTGCCCAGGCACGCGCTCGCCAAGGGCTGCAGGCCGGTCGGCAAAGTACGGTGGTCCTGCTCACCGACGCAGAGCCGACGATGTGCGAGGGCTCTGGCGCCGAGCTTGCCGCCCTCGCGGCCCAGGCGAACGCCGGCGATCGGCCGGTGCGGACCTACGTGATCGCCTTCGGCGACTATGCAGCAAGCTACGACGAGGTGGCGGCGGCGGGGGGGACGAACCTGGCGCTGCAGGTGGCGCTCGAGGCAGGCGCGCTAGCGGACGCCATGCGAACGATTCGTCGGGAGGAGCGCGACTGCACCTTCGGGTTACCCGAGATGGCTGGTGGCTTCGACGCCTCGCTCATGCGTCTGACCCTTTCCGAAGCGAACGGCGAGGTTCGCTCGGTGTTGGGTGTGTCGGACCGCGACGCCTGCGCCGGGGGCGAAGGCTTCTACTTCGACCGTCCCCGGGCGCCCACGCGCATTCACGTCTGCCCGGCCGTGTGCGAGGAGTTGGGGGCGGGGGCGAGCCTGCAGACCGAGACCCTCTGTTCTTCTCCAACGGGGGAATAATAACGGCCCCAAGCGGTTGGCGCCGCCAGTCCGATCCGGTAGGAGAACGGCACGGGCCGGCCGTCCGACGTGATGTGCAATGGGAGCAGCAACGAGTGGCTGGAAGGTCGGGGTCAGCGAACCTCGCGCTGTGGGGTTGGTGGATGGCTTGGGCCAACCCGGATCACCAGCTCGAGTTTCCCAAGTGCATGGCTTTGCGAAGCTTTTGGCGAGCTCGGGGAATGCTCGGACTCCATGGAGTCGAAGGGCAAGCGAGGCGGGGGTTGCTGAATGATGCGGGCTAGGGGCGTTCGCCAGGCCTGGCTGTGGCCACTGCTGTCGTGTTCCGTGCACGTACTCGGACTGGTGTTGTTTCCGCGTAGCCCGTTGTTGGCGCGCCACGCTGAAGAGGTCTCCTCGTCGCACTGGGTAGAGGTCGAAGCGTTGCCCGAACCCGAACCCGAGCCGGAACCCGAGCCGGAGCGGAGGCGGTTTCCCGATCCTCCGCCCAAGCCGGCCCCCCGTCCCTCGCGAGAGCCTTCGCATGCGCCGCCAGCTGTTCCCCGGGCTGACGGGCCGAGTGGCGGCGCGGGCGTGGAGGTCGGGCCTGACGATGGGACACTTGGAGTTCAGGAGGGCACGCCCGGCGCGGGTCCAGGCCAGGGCGAGGGTGCGGATTCCGGGTCGGGCTCGGGCCATGGGCCCGTCCGTGAGGCCGGGCCCCCCTCCTTTTCCCTGTTTCTCAGTCCGCAGCAGTTGGTGCGGCGCGCGCTGGTCCATCCTGCGACGGCCTTGTTGATGTCGGTGCCCGGGTTTCGCGACGTGCTGCGTGGCTCGGGTATCCAACCGTTCACGCACCTGTCGCGGCTGCGACTGCGTCTTCCAGGGCTGTCCGCCCACGGGCTCGCGGTTGCCGGCGTGCACGTCGGGGGCGCCGATGCGCTCGAGTTGGCGGCCCAGCGGGTGGCTGCGATGCGCAGACGGGTGCCGAAGTGGCGCTCGCACGGTGACTTGCGGGCGACGGCTTGGGTCGATGGCACGGGGGTAGAACGTGGCCTTGCGGTCGATGCGGGAGCGTTCTTGATCGGGGCTCGCGGCCAAATGCCCCGGTTGCTGGGCAAGCGCCCGGCTTCTCGCGTCCATTCCCTTTCGCGCCTGCGGCGCCGTGTGATGCTGCTGTTGACGCTCGAGGACGCACCCCGCTACCTGCCCGGTCTGGCCGCCTGCGGGCTCCAGGCGCTGCGTGTGTCGGTCGCGGGTGCCCGGGGGGGGGCTGCAAGCCGCATGTCCCTCACGGCGCACTATAGAACGCCTGCCCTTGCGCGTGAAGCATCGGCCTGCGTTCTTCGGCATGCGCGCGGCGCCGATCCGCTCGCTACTCTTGCGGGTTGGCTGACCACCGCCGCGCCCGTTGGCTCAGGGGTATCGACCCGGCTGCGCACGGTGGTGACCGGGGACGGGGTGTTGAAGCTGCTGGAGGAGCTTTCCTGGGCCTTGCGAACGTCAGCGCGTGGCTGAGCGGCTGCTACACGCCGGGTCCCGACGAGCTATGGACGAGGAGGGTCGTATGCGTGACGCAGGAGTCATCAGGATGGTTCACCAACTTCGCGGCGCCTCGCGTGCTGCGTGGCGGGGCTCCTGGCGCTTTGTGTGCATGGGGACAGCATTCGTGAGCGCTGCCGGAGTGTCCTGCGCCTCGTCGCCGCCGGCGTCGCTCTATGCGGGAACGACCAGTGAGGAGGCCTCCACTGCGGATGCGCGGCCGCCACAGACCGCCGGCGAGCTGTCGACCCGCTATGCTAGGGGGGAACGGAACTTCGACGGCATCTCCCTGGCAAGTGCCGCCCTGCGGCGCATCAAGCTGATCGCGACCAGTTTGCGCGGCGCCCAGCTGCGGGAAGCCGATTTGCAGGGCGCTGAGCTTACTGGAAGTGATCTCTCACAGGCCGATATGAAGAAAGCGCGACTCGCGTATGCCTATCTGGCCGAGGCCACCTTGCACGAGGCCGATCTGCGCGGGGCGGACCTTCGGGAGACGGTCCTGTCGGCGGCCGACCTGTCCAGCGCCCGCCTCGACCGGGCCCGCCTCGACCGGGCCAATCTCCAGAACGCCGACCTTTCCGGTGCCCGCCTCAACAGCGTTTCCCTGCGCGAAGCTGCGTGCGGGATGGCGGTCCTTCGCAACGCGGATCTATCGGATGCGGAGCTGTCGGCCGTAGAGCTGTTCGATGCCGACCTGGACCATGCCAACCTGTCCGGCGCCAACCTGACCCGCGCCAACTTCGGACGGGCCCACTTGCGCGGGGCTGACCTGTCCGGCGCCCTGCTATGCCGGGCGAGCTTTCCGGGCGCTGACTTCACCGACGCCGTCCTGAAGGGTGCGCGCGTGGGCCCCATGACGGAGTTTCCCAAGGACTTCGACCCCCTCGCGGCCGGCGCTCGCACCGATCCGTGCTGCGCCCAGAAGGACTATGTAAAGGCATGCGCCGAGGCATCGACCGATTCTGAGGAGGCCCCAGGGGGCTAGCTAGCTAGTCGCGCGGTTTGGGGATGATCGCGATGGCCACGTAGGGCTCGCCTTCCTGGCTATTCATGACGGCGCCCACGTTGACGTCGAACTTGGCGTCGAGCTCGTAGCCGCGCGACGTGTAGGGAGCCTGGTCGCGTTCCCATTTGGCTCCCCCGAGCCTTTCCTGGACCTTGGTCGTGAGTTCATCGAAGACCGCCTGCGCTTCGCTTCCGGTCCGCAGGGGAATGTCGAGCTTGAGATCCGCAAAATGCCAGGGGCCGCCCTTGTCGCCGCGACTGAAGCCCACGTTGAGTGCGTGACCTGGCGAAGTCGAGTGAAGCACTAGCCAAGCCGCCGCCGAGTCGTCTTCCTTTTCCAGACGTAGGGCCGAGAAGCGCTCGCGCGCTCCTTCGACCGTGAGTTCGGAAAGCCCGGGTCGCAGAATGAGGTCGACTACTTCCGCGCGTGTCGGCTCTGCGCCCGCCCCGTCTGGAGTTGCAGGCCGCTTCGTCGCAGGTGGGGAGTTCTCGCTGCCGTCGCTGGGCGCCTGCTTGGCTCCCGTCTGTGGAGTCGGCGTTGGTCTTGGCAGCTCCTTGAGGGACGGCGCGTCCGCGCCGCTGCCTGCGTCTAGGCAAGCCGACAACCCCAGGCCAGACCACAGGAGCACTCCACACGTGGCAAACGGGGCCCATGGACGCGCAATATGCAGCATCCACATCGTGTACTCGGTCCTCGCGGGGGCGTCAACGCGGCGACGCCGGCGGTGTGCGGGCTGCCGCACCGTCGCGAGCGACCACCTCTATGCCCGGCAACCAGACCTGCAACATCCTACCGCAATTGTGGACGCCCAGTTCGGCGAGCGCTTGACGCGCCAGCTTGATGCGCGATTCGTCGTCGCACAGCCAGGCCGCCCCAAGCTCGGCGATACGGTCATGCAGGGCGAGTCCGGCAGCCTGGCAGAGCGAACGCGCGTGGGCCAGCGCGGCAACGGCGCGCGTGCGGTCAGCGCGCTGCGCGGCGATGGCACCGTCGAGCAGTGCAGCCAAGGCTCGGGCGAACACCGCAGTCTCTGCGCGCAAGCGCCTTGAGTCGGCCTCGGCTCGTAGAAGCCAGGCTTCCTTGTCTGACTCTGCTGCGCATGCGCACGCAAGCTGACAGCGGGCCCGCAAGCTCAGCAGGTCGATGCGGTTTAGTGTTGCACGGAGCGCGAGCGAGTCTACAAGCAAGCGCCAGTTGTCGCGGACGCGCGCGTGGGCTTCGTGGATGCGGCCCTCGTAGAGGTCCACCTGGGCTCGAACGAAGACTCCGCATAGGTGTTGAAAGCGCGCCACCTGGGGCGGCCGGTCGCGAATGATCTCTTCGCATTCGCGTCGGACTCGGTCAGGCTGGTCCTGGCACAGACCCAGGACATGCAGAGGGCCCAGGAGCAGCGTGCTGAGCGCATGATGGTCTCCACGTGCCCGTGCCTGCTCGATCGCAGGTGGCACCAGGCGGACAAGCACGCGAAGCTTGCCTTGGTACGCCATCGACCACAGCGCGAAAGCCTGCGAGGTGACCACCTCGAACGAGCGTCCAGTACAGTGGTCTCGAAACACGGCTTCGGCCCGGCGGCACATGACTTCATTTCCGCGGAAATCACAGTGGGCGAGCGCGACCATACCTTCCGCGAAGTCGATCCACGCATCTGCTTCCTGCGATGACTCCTCGACGGCCAGACGCCGAGCGCGGGTCAGCAGTCGTTCAGCAAGGGCCCGCTCAGGCCCACCTCCTTGGTAGAGCACCATGGCAAGGGTTGACATGGTGGCCAGGGCCCTGCTGCGATTCCCTGCTGCGAGGGCCAGACGCAACGCGCGCACACCGAAGCGGAGGGTGGCCCGTGGATCCACGAGGCTCATGCCCGTAGCGAGCGTCCAGTACAGGTCCAGTCGCAGGCGCTCGGCCGGCTCCGTGGACACTCGTCGGCACACGTACAGCGGGCTCAAATAGAGCCGTAGCATGCTCGGTAGCAGGGCGGCTCCGTGGGGTAGCCTTGCGGACAGGCTGGGGTCGATGTCCCTGAGTACCGAGGAAAGGACCGCTAGTCCCTGCTCCAGGTGCCCGGACCGCAGCAACTGCTCTCCCGCCCGATGCTGAAGTTCGCTGCGGCGCAGCCCCGTCGACAGCTTGACCGCACGAAAAAAAGCCTTGGCGGCTGCGCGCCCACAGCCTGCGTTGGCCAACGCTTGGCCGAGCTCTGCCTCGAGTCCCGCCTTGCGGCTCGTATCAGACTCTGCCGCCAAGGCTAGTTCGAGCAGCTGGGCAGCGCGTTGGAACGCCAGCAGGTCCATGGCCCGTGCGGCCGCTGCGCGCGCGTAGCGCGCGGCCCGCTGCCTGTGGTTCGCGTGATAGTGATGGTACGCAAGTGCGTCGAGCGCGTCCGCGCCGATCTGCTCGAGGGCTTCGGCCACCGCCCCATGTGTCGCGCGCAGCGCGCCTTCGGGCATGCGCGCGGTCAACAGTTCGCGAATCCGATCGTGGTAGATTTGAACATTGGATCCGCGGCCAAACGCGGAAAACATGACCAGGTTTTCAGACCGCAGTGCAGAGACAGCCCAATAGTACGTCTCCGCGTCCAGTTTCGCTGCTGTGCGCACGACGTCGTGGTCTAGCGGCCCTTCGGCCACAGCAACCGTCTCGAGCAGGCAGCGGGCGGTGCTGTCCAGAGCACCAATGCGCGCTGACATCGCGTCTTCCAAACTGATCGACTCGGGCGACCCCGATGCGTGCCGCATCACCAGCTCGTGAATGAATAGGGGGTGGCCTCCGGAGTGGTGCGCGACAGTAGCTGGTGTTCCCGTGCTGCCTGCCCGTTCGAGCAAGACGGCGGCCAGCTGTTCACCTTCGTGTGGTGGAAGTGGCGAGAGCGGCAGGTCGATGGCATCGACCGATCGCCTCAGAAGCGGTGCGAGTGGGTCGCTTGCGCTACTCGCCCACGTGCGTTGGGCCAGGACGAGCAGTAGGTGCGGTGGCTCGTCTGCGATCACAAGGTCTGTCAGCAGTGAGACGGCCTCTGACTTCATCCATTGGACGTCGTCGATCAAAACGACAAGTGGTTGATGGCGTGCCAGTGCGACAAGCAACGTTCGCAATGCGATGAAAGCGAGTCTGCGTGCCTCGTAGGGATCTATCTCGGTACTCGCCCGACTGCCGAAGCGTGCAAAGGCGGGCAGGCTGCGCAACACGGGAAAGACCTGGCCGAGTAGGCGCGCGTCGGAAGGAGTCAATGCTTCCGCGTGTTCGGGCTGGTCGTGCAACAGCTCGCTCAGGGCGTCCACCACCCGGTCGAGCCCGCCGTATGGCACGTTGTCCCGCTCATAGCAGCGGCCATGCAGTGTCCGGAGGCCCGCAATGGCCTTTTGTGCGCGGTCGGCGAACTGCGCCATTAGTACGGACTTGCCGACGCCGGACTCCCCCCGAATTCGCGCGATCGCGCCACCTGTACGCCGCGATCGCACGAGTGCATCTTCCAGTACGGACAGCTCGGCCTCGCGCCCGATAAACACATCCCGCGCGTAGTGGGTCCGCGCCCGAAAGCTCGCCCGGCCGCGCTCTATTTGGGGGTCTAGACCGAGACGAGCAGCGATCTGTGCGCCCTCGGGCCGCTTGCGCGGATCGTGGTGGAGCAGGTCGGCACACAAGCTGGCGAGATCTTCCGGAAGGTCGGGGACGAGTGCACGCGGGTCGCGGCCACAATAGTGCCCGCGCAAGGCGGATGCTGTGCCATCAACCCGCGGCAGGCAGCCGGTGAGAGCCTCGAACAATAGGACACCAACGGAGTACCAGTCGCACTCGGGTCCAACGGGGTCTCCACGCCGTTGCTCCGGAGCCATGTATGCGGCGGTCCCGACGATTTCGCGACCAGTCCGCCCACTGCCCTGTGCGAGCCCGAAGTCGAGTAGCACCACCCGGCCAGAGCTGGTTACAAGGATGTTGTCCGGTTTGATGTCGCGATGGAGAAGGCCGGCCGCGTGTAGGGTCAGAAGTCCGCTGCAGACCTGTCGCAGTCCACGACGCAGCAGCTCGAGGTCGAGGGTCTTTCGGTAGGCGGCCGTCGACTGGGCCTGCAGACGTCGCCTTTCCGCCACCAGGGCCGTTGAGCCCAAGGGGGCAACCCCGCTCGGCTGGCTAAGGGTGTCCTTTGCGGTTCGGTCATCGCGCTGCTTGCCCGCGCCGGGGTGCACCCATTCGAAGAGGTTTTCGCCTTCGACCAGCTCCATCGTGAGGTAGAAGCGGCCCGCGTCCTCGAAGAGTTCCCCGAGCCGCACCAGGTTTGGGTGCCAGAGGTCGGCGAGCACACGGAACTCTTGCTTGAAGCGTCGAACGTGCGCGCCCTCACGCTGGCGCAGGATCTTGAGGGCCAGACGTACACCCGTCTCGCGGGCGCGGGCTTCGAACACCAGACCCGCGCCTCCCGCGCCGAGTGGCCTGAGGAGCTCGAAGTGGGCGACGCCAAGCTCGCCGCGCGCGGCTAGCACCGGGCCCATGGTCATGGCAGCGTGTCTCCCACAGCATCCGGGAACGTACGGCCTAGAAACTCGTTTTGCAGGGTGCGTTCAGGGTCCAGTCGCTCCTTGATGGCAATCCACTCGTCCAGCTTGGGGTACATGGTCGTCAGTAGTTCGGGGTCGACGAAGACGTGCTTGACCAAGTGCACGCGGCCTCCCGCTTCGGCGCAGTAGCGAGAGATTTCACGGAGTGCTTTCTCAACGTCTGCAAAATCCGACGTGAACACTCTTTCGAACGCAAGGCTGACCGCGAAGCCAGACATCTCGTGGCTCGATGACAGCAGAAACTCGTCGTCCCCATCATCCGGAAGGTAGAGCACATCGATGATCGCAGGCAGCAGCCCCCTTTCGTCCAGATGCCTGTCCAGGCGATCCAAGAAGGCCGCTAGGACTTCGGCAGAGGCCTCGGGTGCGTCGGGGTCCCACGGGATGATGTACGTCTGCTGGCGCACGCCCATGGGCAACCCGAGGGCCCGCCCCGCCTGCTTGATTCGCTCGTTTCCATCCTGGAAGAAGGTGTAGCCGAAGATTTCGTCGGTATAGGTTCGAGGCTTGCTGAAAACGAAATTGAGCGAGATCCACCACCCAAGTCGTCGCGTCCACGAGAACAGGGCTAGGACCTGCAAGAGCAGGTGAATGAAGGAGTTGGGTTGGTGGAGAAACGTCGGGTTGCGCTCCGCGGGCGTCCGCGCCGTGTAGTTGGAGCGCATCAGCAGGCCCTGCCGCTTGGCGTTCATGTACAGCGCCGCCGAGAGTCCGTAGGCCCTTCTGGGGTGTTGGCGCGTTGCTGCGATCGCCTGCGCTGCGCAAACGTGGAGCTCTGATTCCTCTTGGCAGAGCGCGCCGTGACAACGTAGGGCCTCCCCGACCAATCGCTCTGCTAGCTCGGCAGTCCCCACGAAGGGCACAATGTCTGTCTCGACGGCGATCTCGCCGGGCGTGTAGTCGAGCGCCAACAACTCGTAGGTGACCTCGGCTATCGCTCCGAGATACCCGAAGCCCGAAATCACCGCATAAAAGACATCTCTGTGTTCGCTTCGCGAGCAGTTGAGCACCTGGCCGTCTAGCTGGACGAGACGAAGGGAACGCACGTGAGCGCCCTCCTTGCCGCAGCTAGGCGAGAAGCGCGAGAGACAGTCCGCGGACGCGGTCCCGCCAGCTGTGGTGGCCCGCGACGTGACCATCACGAATGGCACCATGCCGACTGCAAGGGTCTGCTCGAGAATGGCCCCCCAGGTCGCGCCCGGTCCGACCGTGATCGTCCGGTTCCACACGTCGGGTTCGGCTATCCGGTCTAGGCCCTTGAGGGAGATGACCAAGGTCCGGTTCAGGGCCTGCGTGTCGAAGGAGCGGCCGCCACCGTGGAACGTGACCCGCTTGCCGGCGCGGGTGGCCGCCTCTATGCACGCCCGTAGTTCCTCCAGGTCGTTGGGTCGCGCCACAGACGTGCTCACGGCTTGCCCGCCGTAGCTGAGCAGACGCGCCCGCTGGGTCCCGCAGGGCGTCCCTTCCAACGTCGATCCCATCTCGCCCTTTCTGCCGTAGCCATCCCACTGCCTGGGGGGATGTGCGACGCAAATGTATGCGACCCGAGATTCCCTGCTGTGACCTGATTCACAAGTTTGTGGTCCAGCGTCCCGGGTGCTTGGGGCATAAATTCAATTGCATCAGAATCGGACAAGGACGGCCGCGGTCCCGCGCCCCCCTCTGCCGTGACGGCACGAAGCCTTCGTATCCCTCGACACGCAGGCAGCATGCGTCGGTCGCCGTACACCTGTGAAGCTCTGCCCGATCCGGTCGCGACCTCGGCGAATGATCCGGGCTAGGCGCCCCTGCGTCGCCGACGCGCTGCGAACCAGGCAGCA
>JAPPOR010000826.1 GCA_028817905.1 Myxococcales bacterium | reverse complement strand
TCGCAAGGTTCGCTGTGATTTCTCCGGACCGACGCGTGTGTGCATCGAGCGGCTCCATGGCCACCGGTGTGCCCTTTGCGGAAGCAAGACCAGTGGTCCTGGCTACTCTCTCGAGGCCTCCGTCAACCTCGGGGAAGCGGCCCATATCGTCGGTGCGAGCCCAGAGGGGCCGAGAGGGGACTTCGGCGGTCCAGCTGCGGAGCGACGCGCTATCGAGAATGGCGTCTGGCTCTGCAAGACCTGCCATGCGTTGGTCGACGGGGATACGGACACCTTCTCGGTAGAGGCGCTCCGAGAAATCCGTGAGCTTGCGATAAGGCGAGCTGGCGAGGAGTTCGGGACGGTGTCGGAGGCACGTGGTTTGGTCTGTGGCTTCTGCGGAACAGCACTGCCGCACGGGGCGGATCTCTGCACTGGATGTGAGGCCCGGGCGGTCTACGGGCCCACTGAGAGAGAGGCGAACAACGTCGTGTTTGGCTGTATCCTGTTCTGCATCGCACTCAGCTTTCTCATCGTCTTCGTGCTTCCGCAATGGGCCAATGACCTGGTCGGCTGGAGCATTCCAGTTGGATATGGACTCGGCATTTGGTCCCTGGCGCTAGTTGGAGCAATAGGTGGCGTGACGGCGACTCTTGTCATCCCGTCTCGCTTGAGGGCGTTGCATGAGTCCCTCAGCCACGTGCGCTTCCTCCGCGTGTACCATACCGGTAACGACCAGCACGGGCAGGCGCAGTTCTACGTAGAGCACCGGCTCCCGCTCGAATAGTCGCAGGTGGGCGCAATCCGACCTGACCGATTGATCTGTCAGGTCGCTCGATAGTAGCGGCGTCTGGGGTCTTGGGGGCTACTGCCGACCTCGCGCACCAAGCCGCGGTCGACCAGCCGCTGGAGCCGTGTGCGGGTCGTGCGAGCGGTGCGCTTGATCGCGTTGGCGATCTGCTGGGTGGAGCGTCCTTCGTCTTCGTTCAAGCTGTCGAGGATCGCGGCGTCGATGGGGTCGAGCACGGGGGCAAGTTCGCGTGCCGTGCTCAGGGTGACGCGGAACCGCGTGCCGATCTCCTCGAGCAGCGGCGGGGGCTGGCCAGCGTCCCGGCACGCTGCGGTCATGCGCTGGATTCCGCTGCCCCAATGCTCGATCAGACCGAGTTCGTGGAAGACTCGGCCGACCACCCGGTTGCGCAATTTGGAAACCCCCTGTCGCAGGTCTTCGACGGTGAGCCCGAAGGGCAACAGCCCCGGGCTTTCGACCTCCAGGCGATCGTCGAAGATCGAGATACGGATCGGTGCGCCTCGCTGGGCGTAGTCTGCGTGCACCACTGCGTTGACGACCGCTTCACGTACTGCGACGGGGGGAACTGTGAAGCGGTCCTTCCGGCGCAGGGCCCCGATCTCCGCCGCGCGCAACACGTGCTTTTGCACGAAACCGATCGCTTCTTCGATCGCTACAACGGGGTAAGATCGGATTTCGATGTGGTCGGCGATCTTCGCCTTGTCGGTGCCTGCAAAGCGGCCCGCTTGGATATAGGCATCGGGGAAGTGACGGGCCCGGTCCACACCGAATAGCAGGATGCCGCCGACGGTCGGCACTTTGCGTCTCTGATGCGTCGTGACCAGGTTCAGCGTCGTGAGATCGGATCGCTTCAGCTTCCTTAGCTCGGAAAACGACTCGGAAGCAGCTCGGAAGTCGATTGCTTCCGAGTCCAGGTCAGGCATTGCCTGCTCGTCAAAGGACTCGCCCCGGGAGAAGCGTCGAAGCTCCTCGATCAGGTCCCGGTCGGCACGGCGGTTGGTCGAGCCTACCCGCACGTAGGTGCCACGCTCGACGCCTTCACGCTCCAGGAAGTACGGCCGGCCAGGGCTCGGATACACGTGTACTGCCACCAAGTGCGTGCGCCGCCACGGTAAGACCTCGATGTCGGGCACGAGGCGCGGCCGAATGGTGTCGCTGACCATGTTCGACAGGCGCTCCTCCAGCTCCACCGGATTCGAGACCCCCCGCACGTGGCGGCTTCCATCGTCGACGCCGATGATGACGGTTCCTCCCGCCGTGTTGGCGAACGCAACGACCGCCCGCATCACCCCGGCCGGGGAGGAGAGGTCGCGCTTGAACTCCAGGGTCTTGCCCTCCGGCTGTCCGAGCGTTCTGGTCAGGTCCACTACTCGGAAATGTACTCTGAAGCCGGGGAAGCCGAAAGACTTCCGAGTACGCCGCCTTCGT
>JAPPOR010000904.1 GCA_028817905.1 Myxococcales bacterium | reverse complement strand
CAGTACTGCTGCGGCCAGGATCAACACATCTGCCAGCCCGTATAGCGCGCGCGCACGCTCACGAAGGCTGGCACGCGCAGTAGCCGGCCCGAGCTCGGGCCGGCGCAAGCACAGGAGCACGATCGCCAACATGTACAACAGCGCCTGGCTCAGTCCGGGCAACAGCGCGGCCATGAACAACTTGCCTACCGATTGCTCCGCCAGAATCCCGAATACGATCAGCGCACCGCTCGGTGGGATCAGGACCCCCAGGGTTCCGCCCGCCGCCAGCGCTCCGCTTGCGAGCGCAGGCGAGTAGTGCCGTCGTCGCATCTCCGGCAAGGCCACCAGGCCCACCGTGGCGGCGGTCGCGAGACTCGAGCCGCTGATGGCGCCGAAGCCGGCACAGCCGGCGATCGAGGCTAGCGCCAGTCCTCCGGACCGGTGACCGACCAGGGTCGCGGCCGCGCCGAAGAACTGCTGCGTGGCCCCTGCGGCGAAGCATACGTGGGCCATGAACACAAACAGTGGAAGCACGCCGAGCTCGTGGTTGCTCACGGAGTGAAAAGCGATCACACCCGTTTTGACCAGCGCCGCCTCGGGCGACAGGAGTACGCACATACCCACGGCGCCGGTCAAGCCCATGGCCACAGCGATCGGGACGCCCAGCGCGAGCATAGCGAGCATCGCGACGAGCCCGATCAGGCCGATGGACTCCTGGGTCATGCCTTGGGGTCGCTGGCGACCACGCGCGCGGCGAAACAGAACACCATGGCGGTGACTGCCGCGCACCAGATCGCTCGCAGCGCGACGATCGGAATGGCCAAGAGCTCGCTGCGCTCATCGCCGTGCCGCAGTTCAACGAGTAGTAGCATCGAGCCAAGGGCTACGAACGCGAAGAAAAGGGAGCCGAGTGCATCCGAAAGGCGGGCGAGGGTCCGCCGGCCAGGCGCGCCGAGGCGCTGGGTAAGGACCTGGGCACTGGCGTGACCATGCGCGAGCGTCGTTCCCAGCAAGGAGGCTGAGGCCATGCACACGATGCACGCTTCGCTCAGCTCGATCGAGCCGAGCAAGGGCACGCCCGCGTGCCGTCCGACCACCGCGATGAAGTCGACCGCCATGACGCCGAACAGACCCAGAGCGCCCAGGGCGAAGGCGATGCGTGACGCGACGGTGGTGAGCTTCATATGACGCCCTGCTGTGCAAGTTCGCGCAGGCGCTCCGAGGAGTAGCCAAGCCAGTCGCCGTACACAGCCTGATTGTGCTCGGCCGGATGCGGCGGGGGACGGTCGAAGCCGACGCGGGCTTCCGAGAACCGGATGGGCAGTCCCATGCCGTAGACCTCGGACGTGGGCCCATGGACAGGATGCTCCAGCGGCACGCACTCTCGACGCGAAAGGACGCGTGAGTCGCGCACGGCTTGACCAGGGCTGCGCACCTCCGCGGCGGGAACGCCGTGGGCCAGAAGCGTGCTCACCGCCGCCTCGGCGCTGTGGCGGCGTGTCCAGGTCTCGATGCGCCTGTCCAGTTCCGACCAGTGTGAAACCCGGGCATCGCGGGTCGCGAAGCGCGGGTCGGCGGAGAGCTCAGGGGCCTCCATCGCCCGAAACAGCGCCGCCGCGAACTCATCGGTCGGGCCACAGATCGCGACATGGCCGGTGGCCGCCGGGTACACGCCAAAGGGCGAAAGGCGTGCGACGGTGGGCCCGGTCCGCAGCGGCACGCCGAGGCTTTCGAGCAAGTCGAAACCCTCGCCCGCCATCAGGGAGGTCAGCGCGCCTAGCATCGAAACGTCCACGTGCTGGCCGGTACCGGTGGTGCGCGCCATGTGCAAGGCCGAGAGGACACCGATGACGCCGAACAGCGGCGCGATCAAGTCGGCGACCGGGAGGCCGATCCGAGTGGGCGCATCCTGCTCGCTGCCCGACACCTGCATGACCCCGCTCAGTGCCTGGATGATCGCATCCATCGCCTTGTTGGGCCCTGGACTATCGGTTCCGAAGCCGGAGATGGAGCAGTACACGATCCGCGCGTTCATCGTGCGCGCCTGGGTGTAGCCCACACCTAGCCGATCCAGCGTCCCGGGGCTGAAGTTCTCCACGACCACGTCTGCCTTGCGCACCAAGTCTGCGAACACCTCGGGACCCCGTGGATGCTTGAGGTTCAAGCACACGGCTTCTTTTCCGCGCAGGCGGTTGATCGCAGACAGCGAGAAGTCGTCCGGGTGCTCCCGTGCGAG
>JAPPOR010000717.1:9516-11441 GCA_028817905.1 Myxococcales bacterium | reverse complement strand
TTCAAGGTCATGGGCTGGGGGGATGTCGGGCGCTTGCGGCTGTTCTCCAAGCGTCGCTTTTCCGGGCCTGAGGAGTTCCGCACGCTGCGACCGTGGCTGTACCCCGAGAGTCAAATGCTCAAAGAGTTCTACAAGATGCTCGGCGCGACAGGCGTGCCGCTTGGCATCGCCGAAGTGTACTCCGGGATGCAGACCGGAATGATCGATACTTTTTGGGGAACCGCCGTAATCGCGAGTGCGTTGCAGTGGCATCGAACCGCCAAGTACATCTCAGCTCGCGGCATGGGGTTCATTAGTGGAGCTTTCGCAATCCGGCGGGCCGCCTGGGATGCCCTTCCGGAGGCGGCGCGTCAATCCATGATCGAACTGGCGAACGAAGAGCGCCGAGAAAACCAGATCGATATTCGCCGTGATGACGAGCTATCGTTTCGAAAGCTTCTCAAACGGGGATACGTTGGTATTCAGGCGACCCCTGAAGACGCTGACGCCTGGTGGACCAATGGCCACAAATTGCGCGAGCGGATGATCGGTCGTGTCTACACCCGCGAGCTGGTCGACCGCGTCGAAGACATCGCTCTGCGCTACGCAGATGCGGAGCAGCGCCGTCGCTTTGCGCGCTTGCGGTAGGAGTGCTGCACGCGGTCGCCGCAAAAACCGCAACAGATCTTCGAGGGGTCGCGCGCTGCGTGGATGAGGCGGCGGTGCATTCCTCAGGTGGTAGTGCTATTGGTGGCAGCCGGTCGTGGTGTTGATTTCGGGTTCCAGAGGCCGTCCGCGCGCAGCATGTCGAAGAAAGGCTGCAGCGCCCGCGTCCGTTCGAACTGCACGACATGCCCACCCGAGAACGTATGGTGCTGGGCGTTGAAGTGGGTCACGAGTGTTGTCGCTTGTTGGGGTCCGGTGACCTCGTCTGCGCGTCCGGTCACGATGTGTACTCGCGTGCCCGGCAAGGCGGGGGGCCTGCTGGAGGGGCTGATCGGCCGGTGGACGCGCCCCAGTGCTCGGGCCTGTTCGCGCTGTTCGCGCTGCGTGCCCACCATCCGTCCTGTGCGAAGGGCAAATTCGGAGATCGAGCATAGGGGGATGTGCAATAGAGCGAAGCGCAGCCGGGGATCAAGCGTGGCGAGTAGGGCAGCCCCGTAGCCACCGAGGCTCATGCCACCGATGCCAAGTGACGCCACCTGGCCACAGAGCAAATAATCGAAGAGCGCCTGGTGATCGAAGACCAGTTGTCGGAACCCTTCGACGGTGTAGCGTGGGTCGCTGCCCGGGAAACGCGGTGGTTTGAGACCTCGACTTTCGCGCCGAGGGCCGTGCAAGGGTAGAACCGTCATCACCACGTCCATGCCCCCGAGGTAGAAGTGTTTTGCCTGCAGCATGGTCGCGTCCAGGCTGGAGAATCCTCCCAGAAAGCCGTGCAGCAAGACGACGGTGGGACGAGGCCCGTCGTGGTGTCGGTACAGGCGTGCGTGGGCGGTGCGATTGTTGCTCAGGGACGCGTAACGAGTACGAAAGTCGTGGCCGCGTCGGGCGGTTCGCTCGATCGCTGTGAGCACTTCCTCCCGCTCGGGTATCGTTAGCGGTGGCTCCCACGGCGCGTCGGCTCTGCTCACGCGCAACCGCACTTCCGACGCGCACCACAGGGGCTGAAACGCGCTCGGCCAACATAGCTCCAGGACTTCCCCTGTTCGACCCAAGCGTCTGATGCGTCGTATGTGGGGAGAGATCGGAGCGGGCTTCGGAAAGAAGCCCGAGTCGGGTGCCAGCCATGCCGGATCGCCGTAGAACGCGCCCATTAGGGCCAGCCCCCGCATGCGCCCTGTATGATCGAGTCGCTCTGCGGCGTCGCTCGCCCGTGCCCTTCGATTGGGGGTGATCGCGCCGGCAACGAGTGCACGGTCGACGCGGCGTGCCACACCGCCGGC
>JAPPOR010000717.1:0-9343 GCA_028817905.1 Myxococcales bacterium | reverse complement strand
ACGCTTCCAATCAAGGTAACGCGACCAAACCTGACGCAAACGCCCACAGAACGCTGACGCAAGGTCGCTAGCGGGACGCGTGCCGCTGGCGCGTCACAAAGGGCCGGAACGTCTTGCACCGCTTGTCCGACTTGTGGCAGGCAAAGCGGACGTGCATATGGTCCCCGTGCTTGGGAAAGTGACGGACCACCCCGATGGGAAAGCCGCGCCCGCGCGGGTACTGGAACCAACGCTTGAGCTGCTTGCTACTGGCGCCACGCTTCTTGGCGTGCCTGTAGAGGGCGGGTTGCAGCTGATAGTCGATGAAGATGGCTTCTACGAGGTCCCGACGCAGCCAGTGCTCGAGCAGCGCCCATTGGCGCTTCACGTCGAGGTTCTTGATCCCGACCGGGCGAAACGCGCAGCCCTTGCGGCCGCAGTTCTTCTGAAAGTAGGCGATGTCCGCATCGCGCCCGCTCTGGTGGCTGCGGTGGTGGGAGATCGGTCCGCCGCGCTGAAAGCTCAGGTCGTGTACCTCGACCTTGGGAGTGGCCGGGAAGCGAGCGAGTACGCGGTCGAACGCGGTGCGAATGTGATAGACGGCTTCGGCCGTGCCCCAGGCCCGCTTACGGTCGCGAATTCGGTAGGCCCGATGGGGCTTGAGCGGGCGGGCGTGTAGCAGCTTTCCCCGATTGGGTGTTCCCACCGACTCCGACTCGCTCGCGGGGATCTTCGTGTACAGCGTCAAGACTTGCCCCGCCTGGAGGCGATCGGGCACGAGCCTCCTGTTCCATTGGCAGACCTGTTTGGGGGACACGCGGTACTTCCGGGCGATTGCTGTGAGCGTGTCGCCACGGCGGACCCGGTAGCGGACGCGCCGCCCCGGGTAGCCCAAACGCAGGCGTCGCCCATCTCGGATGTGGTCGAGGCGCAGTCCCGGATTCCAGCTTTGGAGGTCTGGCAGCGATATTCCAAGCTTGTTCGCGATCCCACTGAGGGTGTCGCCTCGGGCTACGGTGTAGGATGGCCCGTCGAAGGGCAGTTCGCTGCTGCGCTCGCTTCGTTTGCGTCCCTGAGGCGTCTGCGTCGGAGGACCGATAGTCAGCTGCTGGCCCACGCGCAACTTGTCGCTCGTCAGCCTGTTGCGTTCCATCGTGTCACGTACGGTCACCGCGAAGCGGGTAGCGACCGCGCTGAGTGTATCCCCGGGCTGCACCGTCCAGGTGCGGTCCGCCGCCGCCGGAGACACCATCGCTACGCCAACCACCAGCGCGGTGGCGATCAGAAACAGGTGCGTCATGTCCAGTTCTGTGTGTACGCCAGGCCGATCTACGTGCCAAAAAACCGGCAGACCATGGTCCCTGCCCGTCGACAAAGCCGTTGCGGGGGAGCTAGGCAAAGGGTACCAAGCGAACATGATCTATCGCCTGGGACAACACGCGCCGTCGTTGCATGAGACCTGCTATGTCGCCCCTTCGGCGCAGGTCATGGGCCACGTGGTGGCCGAGGCCCGCAGCAGCATCTGGTTTAATACGGTACTGCGCGGTGACAACGACTTGCTTCACATTGGTGAGGAGACCAATGTCCAGGATGGTTCCGTCCTACACACGGACGATGGCATCCAGTTGCGCCTCGGGTCCGGCGTTACGGTCGGCCATAAGGTGATGCTTCATGGATGCGAGGTGGGGGACTACTCGTTGGTGGGAATGAACGCTGTCATTCTGAATCGCGCGCGCGTCGGAAAGTATTGCTTGATCGGCGCCAACACCCTGATCACCGAAGGAAAGACGATTCCTGACGGTTCGGTCGTAATGGGTAGCCCCGGAAAGGTGGTGCGCGCCCTGAACGATCAGGAGCGGACGCTGCTGAAGGGATCCGCTGCCGTATATGTCCGGAATGGAGAGCGTTTTCGTAGGGAGTTGACGCGCCTTGACTAGTGCAAATGAGCGCTGTTCGGCGCATGATAGTAGATATGACGGGCCTCTCCTTCCTGCCTGGCCGCGCCGCGCCCCGGGGTTGGGGCAGTAGGTGGACGTTTGCGTTCTGCGCGCTTGGGGCTGTCGCCGCCTCGTGTGGTGAACGCGCGCACTCCCAGCAAGGTGCGGGGCCGCTCGCGACCGTGGCCGATGACACCCGGCATCCATCGACGGCACCGGCGAGGGCACTAAACCGGGATGGGAAGAACGCCGCAGTTGCTCCGATGCCCGCTCGAGGTGGCAATCCACATCCACCGGATCCGAGTGGCGCCAGGTCGACCGGTGTGGCGGCAGCGCTCGCGCTCGCTCCCGGCAGCTCGACATCGGTTGGTGCGGCCGATGACGGCTCTTTGGAGGGCGGGGTGCAACTGCCCAAGGCGGGGCCGGGCTTTCGGCACAACGACCGGAGGCCAGACCAGGCTCGCTATGGGACAGTGGAGCTGGTACAGGCGCTGATCCGGGCGGCCAAGGCGGCAGAGGCCGATGGGCTGCCACTGATGATCAACGACCTTGGGCTGTCCGAAGGCGGTCCGATCGCGCAGCACGGCTCCCATCAGGCGGGCAGGGACGTGGACATCTTGTTCTTCTACCGCGATCGGAAGGGAAGCCCGTATCCTTCGATAGGGGTTCCGGTCGAGCCGGATGGCACGGGGGTCGACTATCGCGACCTGAGTGATCCTAGTGACGACGTGCCGCTGCGCTTCGATGCCGAGCGCACGTGGCGTTTCTGCCAGGCGTTGCTGGAGGTCGCGTACGACCACATCCAGCGAATCTTCATCGTCGAGCACGTTCGCGACCGCTTACTGAAGGCCGCCAAGCGCTTGGGGGCGCCGGCCCGGATCGTTCAGCGCTTCGGACAGATCACATGCCAGCCTGGGACACCTCACGATGACCACATGCATGTGCGGTTCTACTGTACGCCGCAGGACATGGCTGCAGGTTGCCTCGACAAGCCCCCGACATACCCGTGGCGAAGGGCTGCACTTTCGGCGCTCGACCTCAAGCCTGCGCTCTACCGGGGTCGACCGAGTGCCAAGCAGCGCCGGGCCCGCGCCGCGCGCACAACGACGGCCGAGCAGGCGAAAAACAGGGCAACGAGGCGCTACGGCAAGTTCCACCGCGAGGTGCGCGCATTCCTGGAACGGCGCAAGTCTTGGGCGAAGAAGACATCGCCCCCGCGTCCATTCTGTCGCTAGGACAGAGGCTTCAGCTTCGGAGTTTCATGCTCGGGGTTCACCAAGGAAGTGCGCGGCCCTTGGTCCGCATGCGGTGGATCAGCACCTGCAACGCGGCCAAGGCGATGAAGCCGAATGTGATCTCGAGCATGTATTGCCGGATCAGCACGAGCAGCAGCTTGATGTGTTCGCTCAACCAGTCGCCCACCAGATAGGTGATCACTGACCAGAACGCGTGGCCGGCTGTCGATGCCAACATGTAGGCCTTGGGGTCCATGCCCGCGACGCCCGCCACTACAGCCGAGCCGCGCGGTACGAGGAATGATACGAGCACGTCGGCGCGCCGAAACAGCCTCTCGAACATACGTATCAGCCGAGTTGCGCGTGGTGCCCGCACTTCCATCATTCCGATGGCTCTCTGGCCGTAGGCTGCGCCGAGCTTGTAGCCGACCAGGCTTCCGATCGCTCGTCGGCTTGCGGCTACCAGCATCAGCGGCAGCAGTGGGGCAGCCTGCGACGCCAGCAGGAGGTTTCTTGCCAGGGGGCTCAAGGCGATGAGCGCGAGGGGTGCGTGCGTGACGAGGGGCGCGGTCATGGCGACCCCGACCTGATTGCACGCGAACAGGAGGGTCGCTGCCGCAATCCACCGTCGCGCGCCTGTGTGTGGGTGGGGGACGATCTCGCTCACGGTTGTAGTATGGCGGAGAGTGCGCTGTTGCGTCTAACCAAGTCGCCGGGTGGCCGTATGTAGGTTGCGGGGGCACGGGTACTTCGAGACGAGTACCGAGTTTACAAGCCGCTGCATTGGTCGTATCAACGCAGGCGCCCACCGCGGGTGGCTACGACAGCTACCGTGGTTGTGGCCGAAGACGGCGCGAGATCCATGAACGTTGTCATCGCAGGTGAAGACGTGGTTGGCATGAGCATCGCCGAAGAGCTCATGGTCGAGCACAAGGTTGTATACATTGCGCCCGAGGAAGTCGAGCGCCTCGAGCGGCTCGACGTCCACGCGGTATATGGCTCGCCCACTTCGCCGGAAGTCCTTAAGCGCGCCTCCGTGGATACGGCCGACCTGTTCGTTGCCTGTACCAACAACGACGAACAGAATATCGTTGCATGCATCGCGGCTCAGAGGCTCGGGGCCAAACGCACGACCTGCATGCTCACCCGCCCCGGCTTTCTTAGCGTTACCGGCGATGACATGGCGCTGGCCGAGTCGCTGGGGATAGATTCCGTCGTCCGGCCTGCCGAGCAACTCGCCGATGAGATCATACGGATCGTCACCGTGCCTGGCGCGCTGGATGTGGAGGAGTTCGCGGGGGGGCGGATTCGCTTGATGCGCTGCGCGGTCGAGGATGGCGCGCCGATCACAGCTGCGCCGCTTTCTGAACTGAAGCTTCCCCAGCAGGTCAATCTTGTGATGCTGCGAAGGAACGACGAGATGACGGTCCCCCGCGGGGCGACCCATGTGCAGGCCGGTGACAAGGTCGTTGCGATGGGGCGTGAGCATGCTGTACGTCGCTTGCTGATGCACTGGCTGCGGGACCCGGCTGCCGGTTCAGAGAAGCGAACCGCTGCTGTTGTTGGAGCCGGGACGGTGGGGTTTGCGGTCGTCCGGGGACTCGAAGATGCTGGCTTTCGCGTCAAGGTCCTGGAGGTCAAGAAGCAGCGCTGTGAGGAGATCGCTGGCCTGCTCGACTCCCTTGTGCTTCATGGGGACGGGGCGGACCTGGACTTGCTAGAGCAGGAGCGAATCGGCGATTCTTCGGTGCTCGTGGCGGTCGCCGACAACGACGAGAAGAACCTACTGGTCTCCCTGCTAGCGAAGCAGCTCGGGGTGCGCAGAACTGTGACGCGCGCGGTCCATCTGGCCAACGAGCTGATGTTCGAGAAGGTTGGCGTTGACGTTGTCCGCTCCGCCAAGGGGGCGGCGATCCGATCGGTGGTGCGCAACGTCGACCCATCGACCCTTGAGATCCGTGCTGAGCTCGAGCACGGCGATGCATGCGTGATCGAGCTCGACTTGCCAAAGGGGTTTCCGACAACGCGGCTCAGTGACCTGCGCCCCCCCACGTTTGCGCGTGTCGGATCCGTTCAGCGCCAGCGTCGCCTGTTCGTGCCCAGCGGCGGGGACGTGCTGCGGGCGGGGGACCGCGTACTCATATTCTGCACCCGAGCCGACGAGCAACAGACCCGCCAGTTCTTCCTCGATCCACAGGCGTTCGCCGACGAATCACAACAGAGCAAGTAGCGATGCGTGTGACTCTCGTGTTCGGTGTTGTCGGGCAGCTCCTGCGGCGCTTTTCGGTGGCGTTCATTCCACCGCTGCTATTGGGGGTGGTCGATGAGCAGTGGGACCTGGCGGGTCATTTCGTGGTTGCCGCTCTGGCGACTTACATTATCGGAACGCTCGCGGGTTTGCGGTTTTCGACCGCTCCGGTCTTTCATCGCGCTGAGGCGCTGGCTGTGGTTGCCTTCACATGGCTGTCCGTGGCTGTCTTTGGGGCGATTCCTTACGCCCTCCAGGGTCTCTCTTTCGTGGATGCCGTGTTCGAGAGCATGAGCGGACTAACCACCACTGGCGCCACCGTGTTTACGCGCTTTGAGCGCTACGGGCGTGCCCTGTTCCTGTGGCGCGCCATGTCTCAGTGGTTTGGTGGCCTGGGCGTGATCGCGTTGTTCGTCGTCGTGCTTCCACGCTTGGGGATCGCTGGCCGTCAACTCTTCTTCGCTGAGGCTTCGGGGGCGCCGTCCGAGGCGATTAGTCCCCAGGTACGCGATAGCGCCAATCGTCTGTGGATCCTGTACACCGCACTGACAACCCTGCTGGCGGGGCTCTTGCTGCTGACCGGCATGCCTCCCTACGAGAGTGTGTTGCATGCTTTGACCACCATGTCGGCCGGTGGGTTTTCACCAAACCCGCAGTCGATTTCCGGCTACCACAACGCTGCGGCGGAGTGGGTCCTAGTTGTTTTCATGTTGCTGTCTGGTACGAGTTTCACGCTCCAATACAAGGTCTTCACGGGCCGCCCGTTTGGCTTCTTTCGCGACGGGGAATTCGTCTTCTACCTTTCGGTTACGTTGGTTGGTGCGCTCGGTGTGGCGTGCGTGTTGGCCCGGGGGACGCCTGAGCTCTCGCATTTGCGAGTGGCGGCATTTCAGGCCACTAGCCTGGTGTCGAGCACGGGCTTTGCCAGCGTGGACTACGATCGCTGGAGCGACTCCGCGCGCGCCATCCTGATCACCCTGATGGTCCTGGGCGGCTGCGCCGGCTCGGCGGCGGGTGGACCGAAGGCGATTCGCTTTGTGCTGGTTCTCAAGCGCATGCAGCGGGAGATCACCCGGGTACTCCACCCGCGTGCGGTCTTGCCGCTGCGCTACAAGAAGCGTCCGATTCCCGATGAGATCGTTCGCGCGGTCTACTCGCTGGTCGTCCTTTACCTGGCCGGCTACTTCCTACTGGGCGTCGTGCTCGTGCTTCTAGGGAGCGACCTGGTTACCGGGTTTTCTGCAGCGCTTGCGTGCCTCGGCAACATCGGACCGGCCTTCGGTCCGGCGGGGCCGATGGGCAGCTTCGCCCACTTCAGCGATCTGGCGAAATCGGTGCTCGTGTTCGCTATGTGGATAGGGAGGCTCGAGATCGTCGCCGTGCTCGCCCTGCTCCACTCCGATGTATGGCGAGCCATTCGCTGGCAGGATTGACAGCTATCTACTAGAAAATTCTCCTGAAGGCGTTCTGGAGCAACGTAACGTTGTCCATCGGCCCACGTAAGCTTCGTTCGGCGAGTCCGGATATTTCGCCCACCCGCGGGAGGCGCCACCAAGTTGGTGAGGTATCCCGGGGAGGGTGCTTGGCTCTGCCGCGCGGTCGACGCGCTGTCCCTGAGCGCACATCACAAGGAACTCCCAATCCCAGAACGACTGTGGCAGAGTACACGCCAGCTGATACGCCTCCGATCGCACCGCGCAGCGGCCGCGTTACGAGTCGTGCTGACCGAGTAGTGTGATCGCGCCCAAGCGATGCCGTCCGGTTGCCAATGACCAGGCGGGTTTGTTTGAACGCACGCAACAACTCATCTGGAGGAAAAGGACAAGATGAACACTGGACTCAAGAACAAGCTGCTTGTGATGGCCACTGCCGCGGGCCTTGCTGGTTTCGGTGCCGCTTGTGGCGGCGGCGAGGCCCCTGCGGCTGAAGAGGGCGCGGCTGAAGAGACGACCGGTGGTGAGGCCTCTTGCAGCGGCGAGGGCTCCTGCGGAGGGGAAGCGACTGAAGAGTCTGCCGGTGAAGAGGGCGAGGCTCCCGCCGAGGAGGGCGCTGCCGAAGAGGGCGGTGAGGGTTCCTGTGGCGAGGGTTCCTGCAGCTGACCGGGGACCGCGTGAACGACCCAACGTCGAACACGACAGCGCGCCGCTCCCTGGGGGCGGCGCGCTGTTCCGTTTTCTGGCTGGGTGATAGTCGTAGTAGCACGACGGCCAGTATGGGGTACGCATGACATCACGGGTCGAGGGGATTGGGATCGGTTTTCGGTATGGGTTCGCGGATGCGCTGCTTGCGGCTGATGTGCCCGAACTGCGCTGGCTGGAAATCCACCCTGAGAACTATGTCGGTCGAGGCGGGCGTTTCCGCTACCGGCTTGATCAGGCGCGCGAGCGCTACCCCTTGGCGACCCACGGGCTCACGTTGGGCGTGGGTGCCGTGATGCCAGCGGAGGACGACTATGTGGCCCCGTTGGCTGCATTCCTGGCAGACATCGGCACGCCATGGCACAGCGAACATCTGTGCTTTTCCGGCACCGGGGGCGTCATGCTGCACGACCTCTTGCCGCTACCTTTCTCGCCCCAGTCGATCGCAACGGCAGCGTGCAGGATTGGGGAGTTGCGCGACCGCATCGAGCGACCTCTGGCGATCGAGAATGTCAGCTACTACGCGCATCCGGGGGGGCCGCCGCAGATGGAAGAGGTCGACTTCCTACTCCAGGTGCTTGAAGCCGCCGATGCCAAACTGCTCCTGGACGTCAACAATGTGTGGGTCAACAGCCAGAATCACGGCTTCGATGCTCGAGCCTTCCTGGACCGCATACCGGCAGAGCGCGTCGTGCAGATTCACGTGGCGGGTCCCACGGTACGACCGGATGGTCTGATCATTGACACCCACGGTGAGGCGGTACGGTCGGAATGCTATGAGCTGCTCGAACACGTACTGGAGCGGCTCGGCCCGGTTCCGGTGCTGCTCGAGAGGGATCAGAACTTTCCGCCGTTCGCGGAGCTCGTGTCGGAGATTCGCCAGCTAGACGCGATCTACCAGCGGGCGATCGCTGTCCATGCTGCTCGGTGTGCTCGCAATGTGGCTGAAGGCCCAGCCAGGGATGTGGAACGGGCACTGGTGTGAGGCGGCGATGGGCAAAACGGTGACTCAGGGCACAGACCATCACGATCGCGCGGTCACCTTGCCGGCAGACGGGCTCGTCGCGTTGCAGCAGGATGTGCAACAGGTCTGCCTTGCGACCGCGCCGCCTTCGACAGCGCTCGCACGCCTCGGCGACGAACGGATTTGGCTGCTCTACCGTGAGATGGTGCGCCGCCGCCTCTACGGTGAGCTCAAGAACGCCCTCAAGCGCACCTGCGCGGAAGCTGGTGAGGCCCTGTTCTCGGATGCCTTTGCTCAACACCTGGCCGAGGACCCTCCCCACGATCGTCGCTTCTATGGCATCGTCGGCTGCTTCGCCAAGACTGCTATCGCCCATTTCGCTCAAACGGAGGCCGCGGCGCCGCACCTCGCTGATCTGGCGCGGTTTGAGGCCACCCGTTGGGAGGTTTCCGACCTGGATGGGCGCCTGGATTCGTCCATTTCCGTGGGGGAACTCAATTTCGACGGTCGACCGATATTGTCTCCGGCTTTGCGTGTGCTGTCGCTGCGGCACGCGGTGCATTTCAAGCCGAGGGACGGCGCGTATCGGAGTGGTCGCTTCTTTCTCGCGGTCCACCGGGCATCGGATGAGCTGCCGGTCCGCCAGTGGACGCTGAACCGCAGCACCTACGAGCTGATCCGCGACCTTCAGGCCAATCCAGACCACACGCTAACCGAAGCGGTGCAGGCCGTGTCGCGCAAGCTGCAGGTCGTGGTGGACGAGCCGTTTCTCGATGGTCTGTGCACGGTACTCTCCGACTTCGTCGAGCGCCGGATCCTGCTCGGGTCCTGTACCTAGCCCG
>JAPPOR010000824.1 GCA_028817905.1 Myxococcales bacterium | reverse complement strand
GGGTTTCATCATCGCCGGCCAGGGGAACGTCACGGTCTCCGTGGGGCTGTTCGAGGCCGACGGCCAGGGCATGGCGATCGCTTCCCATCAGCGTGGCAACGAACTTGTATCCAGACCCGAACCCGTGCCCTGAGGTGGCATCTAGATTCCGCATGAGGCGAAGCAAGGACCCTTCATGACCATTGCCAAAGCATTCCTCATTTCCCTTCTGCTGGCCGTGGCCAGCGGCGGAAGTCTCCTGTTCTATACCCAGCGGTTTGAGGCGGAAACGTCTGGCGGTCCCAAGTCCGGTGTACTCATCGCAACGCGCGACATCGGGATGGGCGCGCGACTCGACCGCGGGATGCTGGGGGTGAGACAGGTGCCCCAGGCCTATCTCGAACCGCGCCACATCGCGGTAGAAGAGCTGGAGTCTGTACTGGGAGCGCGCATGAGCATGTCCGTCAATGCCGGCGAGTCGGTGTTGTGGTCGGACCTGGCCAGCATGCAGAACACCCGGCGCGATCTGTCTGGCTTGATTGAGCCGGGCATGCGTGCGCTCGCCATTCATACCGGCGACACCGGCCAGTTCGCGGGCCTATTGCGGCCCGGTGACCGCGTGGACGTCGTGTATAGCTCGGGGGGCAGCATGAGTAACCCAAACAAGACGGTTACGTTGCTGCAGAATGTGCTTGTACTGGCGGTGGGCTCCGATACGGGGGGCTCTTCCAAAACGCGAAGCCGAAGTCGCGCCGTGAGCGTGAGCGTGTCACCCGAGCAGGCGCAGGCGATCATTCACGCGCGCATGAGCGGTAAACTGGATGTCGCGCTGCGCAACCCGGACGATACGCTGGTGCTCGAGGGGTTGCCGGAGACCGGAACCCAGGCCCTGCGCCAGGCCGACACGCGCCTGCGACTCTCGCAGCGGGTCCGCCGGGCCGCCGCCATCGCCAACAGTGTCAAGAGGCCGTCCGCGGTACAGGAGCCACGACGTGAGATCGACCGTGTTCGCTGAAGCGCCTATTCGGCCCAGGTGTGTCGCCGGGTGTGTCGCCGGGTGTGTCGCCGGGTCTGTCCCTCGGTTTGCTATTGGCGTAGCTGTTTGGACGCTCGGACTCGGCCTCGTCATCGGGATGCCGACGGCCGCCGTGCAGGCCCAGAATGTCGGCGAGCAGATGCTGACCCGGGAGCTCACGCTGAACCTCGGGGACCAACTCGTGCTCAGCGCAGATGGCGTCAAGAGCTTCTCCGAGGGCCTCAAGGGGATTATCGACGTCCGCTTGACCAAGGACAACACCAAGTTCGTCGTGCTGGGTCTTAGGGCCGGGGAGACAACGCTGCTGTTCATCATGGACGATGGCAGCAAGATCAACCACGAGATCGCGGTTGTCGACCCGAATGCCCAGCCCCTTGAGAAACGCGGTCTGGTCGAAGTGCGCGACAATATTCGTCTCGACTTCTATTTCGTCCAACTGTCGAACAACTATTCGCACAACATCGGCCTGGGGTGGCCGGGCACGTTCGGCGCGGACGGGAGCGCCAGTTTTGCGATGGACCTGCAGACGGGGACCCTAACCAGCGCATCGGCGGTCGTGAGCCAGGCCCTTCCCCGGCTCGACCTGGCTCAAGCGGATGGCTGGGCGAAGCTCCAACGGAAGGCCTCGGTCATTACCGCGAACGGTACCCAGGCGTCGTTTTCGGGCGGGGGCGAGGTGAACGTCATCGTTTCCGGCGGGTTTGGCGGCAGCATTCAGCGGGTGAGCTTCGGCAGCCAGATCGGCGTGCTCCCGCTCTATGATCGGGAAAGCGGGCGCATCGAGCTGCAGATCAACGCCGACGTATCCGACCTCACGCCCGCAGTGGGCGACGTTCCTGGCCGTACCACCTCCCAGCTCAAGACGGTCGTGAACCTCGAGCTCGGGCAGTCGATCGTGCTGGCGGGCTTGAGCGCCACCAGCGAGACAGCTGGCCAAGCTGGCTTGCCGGGGCTCAGCCAGATACCGGTGCTCGGCGTGCTGTTTGGCAGTCATGCCAGGACGACTACGGAGACCGAGAACGTGGTCTTCATCGTGCCCACCGTGATGGATACGGTATCGACTGACGCCCGACGCCACATCCAGGAAGCTCTCCAGGCCTATGAGGAGTTTTCGGGGGATTTTGATGATGTTACGCGCCCCGCGCGTTTCAAGTCGCTTGGAGGTGGACGACGGCGATGAGCGGGATGCCGCAGCTCGCGTTCGATGTTCGGGCGGTCGACGGCACCACCTCGCGTAAGCTTGTGCCGGCGGACGGGCGCATCTGGTTTGGCCGCGACGGCTCCTGCCAGCTGGTATTGGGCGACAGTACCGTTTCCCGCCGGCACGGATGGGTCGCGCTGTCATCCAGCGGGCTGACCGTGGGCGACGAATCGAGCAACGGCATCCTCGTCAACGGGCAACGCTTGCACCGTTCTCAGCTGCGGGCCAAGCCTGGGGTGGCGATTCAAGTCGGTCCGTTTTCGATCCGCGCGACGATCGCGGGTGCCTCCTCGCGAGAGCGGAAGCGGTCAGGATCCCATCGTTCTGAGCGTTCTGATGCGCGCGAGTCGCGGTCGGGAAAGTCGAGTCCTGCGGCTGAGGAAAGCAGGAAGGGTGCGGGCAGCAAGGCATCTGCTTGGCACTCGGCGAGCCTCCTCGGGGGCGTTACGGTGGCGATGCGGCGTGCGATCCATCGGCGACTGCTCGACCATCTCGACTTGGCGCAGATGGATCGGTCCACGATGGATCCGAAGATCATGCGTCCGAGGGTCGAGGAGGCACTCGAGCGGATCATCGCCGAAATGCCGCAGAAGTCGGTGCCCCATGGTGCCGGGCGCGCCCAGTTGATCAAGGAGCTGACCGACGAGGCGGTCGGATTCGGGCCCCTGGAGCCGTTGCTCGAGGACGACTCGGTCAGCGAGGTCATGGTGGTGGATCCCTACACCATCTTCTACGAACAGAGCGGTAGGCTGAAGGAGTCGGAAGCGCGCTTCACCGACAACGACTCCGTGCGCGCTGTCATCGAGCGGATCGTTACGCCCCTGGGACGCCGCATCGATGAGTCAAGCCCCCTGGTGGATGCTCGCTTGCCCGACGGGTCGCGCGTGAATGCGGTGATACCCCCGCTGGCGCTGCGCGGTCCCTGCATCACCATCCGCAAGTTCCCCAAGAACCGCCTGACCATGGACCAGCTGATCCAGTTTGGTGCGTTCACGCAGCAGATGGGACGGTTTCTCGACCGCTGTGTGCGCGTGCGCAAGAACGTGGTGATCTCTGGCGGCACGGGTAGCGGAAAGACCACGCTGCTCAACGTGCTATCCGCGTCCATACCCGATACCGAGCGCATCGTCACCGTCGAGGACGCGGCGGAGCTCTCCCTGGCGCAGAACCACGTCGTTGGCCTGGAATCGCGACCACCGAACATGGAAGGCAAGGGGGCGTACACAATTCGCGACCTGGTCCGCAACGCGCTGCGCATGCGTCCGGACCGCATTGTGGTCGGCGAGTGCCGGGGGGGCGAAGCGATCGACATGCTGCAGGCGATGAACACCGGTCACGAGGGTTCGATGACCACGACCCACGCGAACAGTCCAAGGGAGGCTCTGGCCAGGCTGGAAACGCTATGCCTGATGGCTGGGCTCGACCTGCCGATACGTGCCATTCGCCAGCAGATCGCTTCCAGCGTGCACTTGATCGTTCAGCAGACCCGCTTCAGCGACGGATCCCGGCGCGTGACGGCGGTCGCCGAGGTCGGCGAGGTGGATGACCACGGAGAGATCATCGTAAACGACATCTTCCGCTTCGAGCGCAGCGGGACCGGGCACGACGGAAAGATCGTAGGTGAGTTCATGCCCACCGGCATCATGCCGACCTTCATCGACGACTTCATCAGTCACGGTCTCGCGAACGATGGAGATTTCATATGAGCACACTGGGCACTGAGACGCTTCGCTGGCTAGGTCTGATCGGCCTATCTGTGGGGTTTGCGGCTTCCGTGACCACCCTGATGATCCTAGAGCAGAGCCCCGTGCGTGTGGCAGCGCGGCGATACATCCGAGGTCTCAATCGGCGCTACGAGACGCTGCGGCTGCCGGCGAAGGGCAAGGAGATGTTCACCGTGCAGCTGTTGGTGATCGGGATCATCGTTGGCCTGGCGGCCACGACCCGGCCCCTGTGGCTGGTGTTGATCCCCCTGGTCGCGGTGCTGCCCTCCATTTATGTGAAGAAGAAATGTCAGGAGCGCCTCGAGCGAATAGAAGAGCAGTTGGATGGCTGGCTGCTCGTGCTGGCCAACGCACTGAAGGCCGTGCCATCCCTGGGCGACGCGCTCGAGTCCAGCCAGAATCTCGTGCACGCGCCCCTATCGCAGGAACTGGACCTGGCCATTAAAGAGTATCGCCTTGGGGCGCCCCTGGACGCTGCCCTCGACAACATGGCCGAGCGTATGGATAGCCGGGTGGTACGCTCGGCCCTGTCGATCCTGCGCATCGCCCGCAACACCGGCGGTGACCTACCTTCTACGCTGGAGACCTCGGCCGCTAGTCTTCGCGAGATGCAGCGCCTCGAGGGGGTTGTGCGGACGAAGACCGCGGACGGGAAGAATCAGGCCTGGGTGCTCGGTACCCTGCCGTTGGTGGTGCTGATCGGCGTCAAGCAAACCGCGCCTCACATTCTCGACCCCCTGGTCGAGACGCTGGCGGGCAATCTGCTCTTGGGTCTCGCGATCGCCCTGTGGATCGGGGCGATTGCCGCCGCCATCAAGATTCTGGACGTGGATATCTGACATGACGACGGACCTGCTGAAGCTTGCTGCGGTCGGGGCCATGATGGCTGCGATCATCCTTGTGGTGACGGTCTTGCTGACGGTGAAGCCAACCGAACCGGAGAGCCGCGGTTTGCGGGGTCGAAAGCGTTCCCGGGCTCGCATTCACAACTCCACGTTTGCCTTCTTCGAGCCGGCGATCCGGACTGCTGGCGGCATCTGGGCGCAACTTCCCGCGCACGATTGGCGTGCGGCCATCGAGCGCGACCTGCAACAGGCTGGATACTTTCTGGGCATCGATGGCAACGAGGTTCTGGGGATGGCCACGCTCGCCGGTGTAGCGGCCAGCGCCATCGGCTTTGGAGTAGGGCTGATGATCGATATGCCGTTTGCCATCATGGCGTTCGGCTTGCTCATGGGCCCCTGGATGGTCGTGAGTTCGATCAAGGGGGAGCGCCAGCGGCGCTTTCGTGAAGTGGGACGGCAGTTGCCGGGCGAGATCGACCTGGCCGCCCTGTGCATGAACGCCGGGATGGACATGCCCGGAGCGCTTTCCATGTTGGTTGCGCAAGGCCATGACGAGGACGTGATCGTCGAGGAGCTCGGATTGGTGCTTCAGGAGCTTGAACTCGGCCGCACCCGCGCCGCTGCCCTGCGCAACTTCGCCGACCGTGTGCCCACAGAGGCTGTTCAGGAGTTCGTGGGGGCGGTGGTCTTGGCCGAGGAAAAGGGTACGCCTCCGGCCGAAACCATGAGGATTCAGGCGGGCATGCTCCGGATGCGGCGCAGCGTGCTGGCGGAGGAGGCAGCCTCGCGTGCGGGGGTCCTGATGATGATCCCCATGATGATGCTGCTCGGCTCCATTCTCATCATCTTGCTTGGTTCCATGATGCTCGAGAGCTACGGATCGGGGTTCTTCTAATGGGCGCAAATATCGAGATTCAGATACCGGACAGGGAGTTGATCAGCAAGAAGCTGGCCACCGACCAGCCGGTCACCGTGGGCCGGAGCGCATCGGGCGGACTGGCTGTACCGGACGCGCGGCAGTTCGAGCGTGAGCACTTCATCGTGGAACCGCGTGCGCGCGGATGCCATGTGATGATCCTGCCCGGAGCCAACCACGACGCGACCTTGAAGGGTCGCGAATTCACCGACGGGCTCGTGGCGTGGGGCGACACGCTCCTGATCGGCCAGGTGCAGGTGCGGTTTACCCAGGGAGGCAAGGGGCCCAGCCTGGTACTCATCCTGGGGCCGGCGGTGATCGTCGCCATGGTGGTATTCCTGCTCACCCAGAACAGGGGAGGGGGCTCTCTGAGCGACTCCATGCCTGAGGCGCCCGCCTTGGCCTTCAGTCCGCAGGAGTGCTTCGAGACGGGGGTCGCTGCCCGGGTGCGTGCCGAGGAATTGGAGGAGCAGGCGCTCGCCAGCGCTGAGCGCTACGCGTTTGACCTGACCGACGGGATGGATGCGGCGCAGCTCTTTCTGGCTTCTACAGCCTGCTATGTGCAGTCAGGCGATCGGGCTTCGGCGGTTCGGACCGAGAAGTCACATGAGGTCTGGCGGACGCGGCTGAGCGAGCGCTACGCGGCCCATCGATTGCGGCTGCGGGTCGCGCTCGACCGCGGCCAGCCGCGCGTGGCCGAACAGCAACTGACGGCGCTCCTCCAGTTCCTTTCGGACTTCCAGGAGCACCCCTATCACCGGTGGCTGGGGCAGGTGAACAATCAGCTGCGGCTGGCGCTCATGCCCCGTAGATAAAGCGTGCCATCCCAAGCCGCTGTTTTTCGCCCTTGGTAACTCTGCGAGGTCTGCGAATTCGTTGGGAAAAGCGGCGGGTTGCCAGCTTGACGACCGGGCGCCGTCCGGGCTAGAGGTATCTACCTTGCGTTTGCGGGCTGCGAGGCGGGCGCATGAGGGCAGTGCGAGCGGCGGTCTCGCCAGCGTAGGCGGCCGGGTCAAAGGTATTTCGGTTGGGTTCCAGACGTCCCATGTTGGCCCGTGTCCGGCACAACGGTCGTCGCTTCCTGGCGGCTTGCCGGGTCCATGGCCTGCAGGGCTTGAGAGTCGCTGTGGGGGCCGTCCGGTGGTCGGTGCGGACCGCCAGCGAGGTTCTGGGGTGGGTACTTGCGTCGACAGTTGCCTCGACCGTTGCCTCGACCGTTGCCTGGCTGCGTTCGCGCGCCGCCCGAGTGTTTCACGTGATCGGGCGTGCACAGATGGGTGCTAGATCCGGCGCGCGGTTCGCAGGCGCCGATGCGGGCGGGACGCGTTCCCTCCCCAGGTTCCATGCGAAGGCCGTCAGACGGGCGCTCCGGATGCGCCTTGGAAGCGGCCGACCGGGTGCCCCCGACAGCCGGGCTGCGGGCCCCCAGCGAGACCGTCCGGCTGCCGCCCTGCCGTACATGCCGGCGGTCGATGGCCTGCGGGCGCTGAGTGTCACCGCGGTGATTCTCTACCACGCGGGGGTGAGCTGGCTCCCCGGAGGTTTCTTCGGCGTCGAAGTCTTCTTCGTCATCAGCGGCTTCCTGATCACCTCCCTCCTGCGTGCCGAATACCAAAAGACCGGGCGTGTCAGCCTGGTGGCTTTCTGGGGTCGGCGGGCGCGCCGACTGTTGCCGGGTGTCTGGTTTCTGATGGCTTCCGTGTGCCTGCTGGTTGTGGCGCTATTGCCGGGTGAGTGGCCGTCCCTGGCTCCTGACGTTGGGGCGGGCATGGCCTACGTCACGAACTGGTGGCTCGTTGTGGAGGAGAAGAGCTACTTCGCCCAGGCCGGCCGTCCCTCGCTCCTGACGCACCTGTGGTCGCTTGCGATCGAGGAGCAGTTCTACCTGCTATGGCCACCGCTGTTCGCCTTCGCGTTGGCCCGCTTGCGGCCCCGTCGCGCCGCTGAGGTACTGATCGGCCTGTCGCTCTTGTCGGCAGCGTGGGCGGCCTGGATATACGACCCCGATGTCGATCCATCGCGCTTGTACTACGGCACAGACACCCGCGCGTGTGGACTCTTGTTGGGTTGCGCCTTCGCCTTTCTGGTCTCCCCCGTGTCGTCCGATCGGGTCGCCTCAGGTGCCCCCTTCAATGCACCCTTTGAAGCCAGAGTGCTTCGGCGATGGGATTGGGGTGGCGGGATCGCGCTTGCGATGCTCGTGGCCGCGTGCGTGGTCGTCAACGAATACAACGAGTGGCTGTACCACGGCATGTTTGTGCTGGTCGCGCTCGCGAGCATCGCCGTGATCGTGCCTGCCAGCGCTGTTGGGCAAACCCAGGTCGCGCGCCTTTTGGGCGCATCGCCGCTGGCGGCGCTCGGGCGCCGATCCTACAGCCTCTATCTCTGGCACTGGCCGATCTTCATGATCACGCGGCCCGGCATCGACGTCCCGATCGCTGAGACGCCGCTGCTACCGGTGCGGCTGTTGCTCGTCTTGGGGCTTGCCGAGCTTTCCTACCGGTGCGTGGAGACCCCGATCCGGAGCAAGCTCGGCCGCGCGCGTCTGGGCCAAGGGCTCTCGGGACCGGTGCCGGCCGTTCCGCGACCGGTCGCGGCTTCCGTGTTCGTGCTCGCCGGGATCGCCGTGCTCGCGGTGGCGGCCCCGCGGCTGTTTCTCAAGCCCCAGGCGCTAGAAGGCTATGGGTCGGCGATCGACCTCGCGGCCGAACCGCCGCCGGACGCGCACTCATCGGCCAAGGCAGTTGCATCGAGCGGTCCGGCGCCGCAGCCGCTCGCCCCCTTCGCGAACTCGGCGGCCGCGCCCGTTTTGGCAGCCCTCGCCACCGATCCGCTGAAGACGGTGGAGCCGCCGGAGCCATCCCAGCCAGATTTGGGTGAACCAGACGGGCGTGACGTCAAGCCGCGCGATTGGGATGAGCGCTTTCGCAAACCGAGGCGTGTGCTGGCCTTTGGCGACTCGGTGATGCTCGGCGCGCGGTCACGTCTGTATGAGAAAGGCATTGGCGTCGAAATCGATGCGGTACCCGGGCGCCAGACGTCCCACGCGCTCAAGCGCCTTTTGAAGCGGCGGAAGACGGGCGGCTTGGCGCCCGTTGTGATCGTCCACCTGGGCAACAATGGAACGTTTCGGCAGCGGCAGTTCGACCGCATGATGTACCTACTCAAGCCCGTTCAAACGGTAGTCTTCGTCACGGCGCAAGTGCCGCGCCGCTGGCAGGCACCCAACAACCAGGTCATGGCAGAGGGGGTCGCGCGCTACCCAAACACGGTGCTGCTGGATTGGGAACGGCTCAGTCGCGATAGGGTCGGCTGGTTCGCCGGGGACGGCTATCACCTGGCGCGCGAGGGTGGGAAGGCCTACGCAGAGGTCATCAAGTCATTCTACTACTACCCGAGCCCTGCCGAATGGGCCAAGCGAAAGCCAACGAGTGATGAGCGTTGACGCCGCCGACTTGGGTCATGGCATCGGCCCAATCCATGTTGAATAGGCCGTCGTCGCGTGCCGCGATTGGCTTGCGCCGCGGCCCTCGGCTTGCTAGCTGAGGGGCAATGCTGGAGCGAAGGCGAGGGGGAGCCACGCCCCGACCAAGATCGATCCGACCTAGCACCACGCATCGGGCCTTCTTCGGCGTCTCTTGCCTGTCCGGTGCGTTGTCGCTCGTCGGCTGCGAAACAACACCCATCCTGCGACCGATGGACAGCGGTGCGCCCGAGCGGGCCTCGTCTTCCGCCGAGGCGCAAGACGCAGGCACCACCTCAGGCCGCCTGGCTAGCTCGACTCCAGCCCCGCGTCTGGCCGACGCGGGCTGTGATGGGGCCCTCTGCATGTTGGGAGAGATGCGCTGCCAGGCAGGCATGATGCTTCAGTGCGAAATGGACGCACGTGGTTGCCCGGTCATGTTGGCAGTGGCTGCCTGCAGCGCAACCTGCGAAGCCGCGGATGGCGAATGCCCAGGGAGAGACGACGATTGCGACCTCGCAGACCCTCAGTGTGTGGCCGATTCGGATCACGAGATAGTGCCTCGCTGCCCCGACGAACCCTGCCACCAGGAGGGCGCCAACCTTGGCTGCGAAGCCGGCACACAGCGACGCTGCGTCGCGGACCACGACGGGTGTTTCCGCATAGAGACGCTTCGCTGCGACCGTGGGGCGTGTTGGGATGCGGACCGATGTGCATCGATCGTAGCGATACAACCCGAAGTGAGCGAGCCAATTCGAACCGTGGCCATCGACTCAGGAGGCCATCTTCATCTTCTCTTCACCGGGCGCGCGAATGAGCTCTGCACAGCAAGGGTGACTGCTGGCGGTCGGAAGGAGTGGATCCGCTGCGTCGGTACGCCGGGTGTCTCGCCGCGAGCCAGCGGTATCGCGGTGTCGAGCGCGAACGAGGTGGCTATCATTGGCGACGTATTCGATGACATGGACCGGCGCGGGTGGGCTCTTGCAGCACTGTGGCCGAACTCGGAGGTTGGCACCCGCCCGGCGTGGCGCCAAGACGAGGTCATCGAAACCCCCCGCGACTCGGACGGAGATGAAGTCGTGTTCGGTGCGGATGGTGGCATGTTCATCAGTGGGGGCTTCAGGACTTCTACCGTCGGGGTCGGCGCTTCCGTCGTCGCGCGCTTGCATCGAGACGATGGCCGCCTGCTCTGGTCGAGAGCCTGGCCAGATGGCGGAAGGATCAGCGTTGCCACTGACGGACCAAGCGTCTATGCCGCGATGACGGGACCCGACGGCAAGGCGGTATACAAGCTACGTGGTAGCGATGGGGAGCCCGTTTGGAGCCGGACCTGGAACCTAGAAGGCAACTTGGTATGGGTTCGCGCCAACACGAGCGGCGACGTGGTCCTCGCTTCCGGTTTCCCTTCCGAAAGCCACGTCCTGAAGCTCGGCAACCGCGGCGAGGTCCTGTGGACCACCTCGGCGGGACCCGAAGGTTGCGGGCTCTCCCAAATTGCGCTGGCGGAGGACGGTTCGATCCTGGCGCTGTGCGACCACCATCTGATCAAACTCGACGCCGACGGTAACGAGACGTTCCGGATCCAATTGCGCTTGTGGGCCGGCACCCTGAGTCTGGCGGCTGGACCGGTTGGCGGCCAGCCGGGTTTTGTCGTGGCCGGATATCCGAACCCTTCCTTGTCACCGCGAGCCCTGTGGGTCTCTCCCCGCTAACCGCAAGCGTCGCGTCACAGTATTGCGATTCCAGCGGGCTTGACGCTCGATGCGGACGCCCCCCTTCGAGGCGTCAGCTACGCTACCGCGGGTTTCTGCTTCACAGGGTTTCTGTCGAAAACACAGCGAGTTGTCGCGCACCCGCGTGCTGGAGGGCCTGGTCAATGGTCGACCGCTGGTCGCGCAGCGGCTCGCGGTGGTCTCGCTGTACGGCGAGCGCTATTCGACGCTGGTTGCAGCGGTGGAGTACACCGGTCTCGACCAGGCGACGAGGCACTCGACGACCCCGACGCGCACCTCGCGCTGCTGGCGCCGGACAACCGCGCCTTCGAGCGTACGCTAGCGGGTCGCGGGTTGACCGCTGCCGACCTGCTGAGTGAAGGCAATAGGGACTTGACCCCGGAGATCCTCCTGTACCATGTCATAGACGGCGAGCTGCGCTCTGGTGATGTGCGCGGTGCGGCGGGTAGCGCGGTCGAGACGTTGCAGGGCGAAGCGGTTGACGTCGGCGTGCGTTTGCGGCATGGGAGAACGTTTCCGAACTTCCGAAAACCGTCCCTGGTCACTCCTCGC
>JAPPOR010000263.1:1874-11450 GCA_028817905.1 Myxococcales bacterium | reverse complement strand
CTGCGAAGCCGAATCGCTGCGCGATCCGACGCCGAAGTCGTGAATGATCCGGGCTAGCCCGCATCCATCACCAAATCACGCGCCCTCGCACAACTGCTCGACTCCGCAGCGCTTTCGCCTCAGTCGAAAATACGGCGAGTATTCCCTCCTTCACCGAAAGCCCTGCGAAGCCGATCTCTTGCACGATCATCACGTGCCTTGGTGATGGATGCGGGCTAGCTCTCAAAAGGGGCTGCCAGGACCAGGTCCTCGAGGATCGGGGGGTTGAAGCTCGGCAGGTGGCGCCGACCCGTTTCGGCGAACTGGGTCAGCAGGACCGCCTGTGGCTTGCGTTTGCAGTGCTCAATCATGGTATTCACAATGCTTCGCTTGAAAGCGAGCCGCGGGAACGCCTCGAGTATCTCCTCTACGATGGCTGCGTCGAGTGCCTCGAGTCCGACACCGGCGACGTCCAACAAGGCGCCCTGTGACACAATGGCCACCTCCGGGCGCTTGCGCGCCGCGAGCCAGCCGGTGGTGTGCATGGCAATCGCATCCCAAATCACCTCTGCCCGATCCGGTGGTGCGTTGTGCTCGAGCAGAAACGCCTTGGCGTTGTCGGCGCCGTCCAGCTCAAATGTCTGTTCGGCGGAGGTAAATCGCTCTGTAAGGCCGAGGTCGTGCAGCACGGCCCCCAGGAAGGCCAGCTCCTCGTCGAAGGTCACGCCGCGTGCTTGCATTGCAAGGGCGCCAAACACGTAGGTACGCATGACGTGGTTGAATAGCTCTGGTGGTGACTCCGCGCCGGCCAGCTGAAACGCCGCCTCCGCCAGGGCGGTGTCGGGAAAGGCGACCCCGGCGACCGAGGGCGGCAGCGTGAGAGCGCGGGCACTTGGCGCGCCCGCGTCCGGCCTGGCCGCTGGAGCGAGGAGGGTTGTGAGGTCTTCGCCCTGTTGCTGCTGACAGGAGGTGAGTAGCGGCGAGGCGGCGACGGCGGTGACCGCCGCGGCGCCCCGCGTCAGTACGTGGCGTCGGGTGCAGCGGTGGGGCATTCGTAGCGGCATGGCATGGCTCCTTGGTCGGGTGCTGCGCGCCCCCGCATGCCCAGTGCCTGTTGGGGCGGAGGTGTCGGGATGCGCGACCATCGGTTGTTGGTGGCGTTGACGCTACGCAGATGCGAAGCTCTCACAATGGCGAAAAAGGCATTGTTCGTAGGATTTGCGCCATTGTCGAAACGACCGACGGTTCGCGGGTCGTCGGGCTTGCCGCGGGTCGCCGTAGTGGCCTTTGATGGCGTCATCCAAGGTGACATGTCCACGCCGTGCGAGCTCTTCTCGCGCGCACGCACGAAAGACGGTCGGCCGGCGTATCAGGTCCGCGTGTGCGCACATGGGCCGCTCGTCGAGGCAGAGCACATGGGGCTCTCCGTGCCGGGTCGACTCGCATGGTTGCGGAAGGCTGGCACGGTGATTGTACCCGGTATCGACGATCTCGACCGGCCTGTGCCGCGGGCAACGCTCGCTGCGATCCGCGCGGCGTTCGAGCGCGGTGCCCGAGTTGCCTCGATCTGTACCGGTGCGTTCGTGCTCGCGTCGACGGGGATACTCGATGGACTCGAGGCGACCACGCATTGGCTGGCGAGCCCCGAGTTTGCACGACGGTATCCCGAGGTTCGCCTTGACCCTCGCGTTCTGTACGTCGACAATGGCCGCGTCTTGACGTCGGCTGGGGCGGCGGCCGCCTTTGATCTGTGCCTGCATATGGTCCGCACAGACCACGGTGCGGAGGTGGCGGTGCGCTTGGCGCGCGAAGCCGTGATGCCGCTCGAGCGCTCGGGGGGCCAATCCCAGTTCATTGCGCACGAGGCCCCGGTGCAGGATGGCAGCTCGATGGGTGGGCTGCTTCAGTGGCTTGCCGAGCATCTCGAGCAGCCGTTGACGCTTCCTGTGGTTGCGCGGCAGGCCAACATGAGCCCAAGGACCTTGAGCCGACGGTTCAGCGAGCACACGGGGTCAACGCCAGCCGCTTGGATCGCACAGGCGCGCGTTCGCCGCGCACAGGAGTTGCTCGAGACGACGTCGCTTTCTGTGGAGCAGGTCGCCGGGGCCGTCGGATTCTCCTCTGCCGCGATCTTGCGCGAGCACTTTCGGCGGACAGTTGGTCGGAGTCCACAGGGCTATCGCAAGGCCTTTGATCGTCGCTCCCGTTAGCTTTGCGGCGGGGACGGCCCGCCTTTGACGGTGATGCTGCCCGGGTCGGCCCCCCTGAGAGCATCGCGCCTACACGTGCGTGCGCCGGCTCGCGCGCCGGCTCGCGCGCGTGGATCGGGATGGCCACGGTGCAAGGCCCGGTGTTGGTTTCCTCACGAGCCGAGCGCGGGCTATGCTGCCGCCCATGAAGCGAGCACAACGTAGGTTCGAATCGGTCACGAGCCGTGGCACCCTTCGAGGGAAGGCCGCGCGGCCGCTGGCGGCGATCGTCGCCTGTTCGCTTCTGCTGCACGCGGCAGTGCTCACTAGCTTGCCCGCGGCGCGCCTGCCGATTCCATCGTTTCCGGCGCCACCCGAGTCGCGGACGGTCGTAGCCATGGAGTGGCTGGAGCCATCGTCCGCGGCGCCGGAGGCCCGCCGCGGAGGTTTCCGGCCAAGCGCGCCTGTCGCGGACCCGACAGCACATGCGACCCCCGTCCGGGGCACCGTGGAAAGGGCGCATGAAGATGTCCACGAGGCTGGCCGCGGCCGGAGCTCAACGGATGCCGTGACACCCACCTCTGCCCCTTCTGAGACGGCGGTTGCGGCGCGCAAGCAAGTTCACCCAAGCAGGGCGCTCCGCGAGGTCCAAGGGCGCGTCTCAAGGGCCAAAAGAATGGGCCCATACGGCCTCCAACCGAAGGGCGAACCTCCGGTCCAGTTGCCGGGGGAAACGTCTGGCCACCCAGACCTGGGTCCGATGTCCGTGCCTTCATCGGTGGCATCCACGCCGCCCCCTTCAAGGCGGTTGCCCAACGTCCAAGCGGCTCTCAGCCCATCGGCGGTCGCCAGTGCCTGGATCTTCCGGTCGACTCCCGCAGCTTCATCCGCTGTTCACCGCGACACGCCGTCGAATCCCGGCGACACGTCGTCGAGTTCGCAGGGCCGTGATGAACCGGGCGATGTGCCCGACCCGGCGCAGGTGCGTCAGAGGGAGCTGGACGCGTATCTGCGTGCTGCCATTGCAGGGCCCGCCGCGGGGCGCGGCCCCCCCGAGTTGCGGCGCGACGCGGACGGAACCTGCCATTTCGAGGGCACCACACTGAATGCCACGATCCGGCCCGATGGCGGCGTGGAGCTGCGGCCCGCTGGCGAGCGCGCGGCGTTTGGAGCCGAGGAGCCGGGGCCGCGTCCTGCGACCCCCGAGGAGGCAGAAGCGCCCGATCACTTGATCGTGAGAGGGTCGCTGTCGGGTGCGGGCTGGGAGGCGGAGCGTGATTGGTTTCTGCGGGAGACCCGGGCGTTGCGGGAGACGCTTTCCGACCGTGCGCGCGATCGGGAGCTGGCCCGCGCCCGAGTGCGGCTCGAGCGTCGGTTCGAGCGCCTGTGGTGTGATACGACGCAGGATGCCAAGAGCCGCCGGCGTGCGATCTTCCGCCTGTGGGACCAGACGAGCGCTGACGAGATAGGCGCCCAGGCGCGGGCCGCAGCGATCGACTTCATTCGCCGCAACTTGCCTCCGGGCAGTGGGGACGCTTATTCCGCCATCGAACTTAGCGAGCTCAACGGCGCGCGTTCCCAGGCGGAAGCCTTCGCCCCCTATCGGTTGGACACGGAGCCAAGGCGCGACGCGGGTGTCTCCGACTGAGGTGCCTATCGGTCCGCACGCCTGTGTCCATCGTGTGACGCCAGCGTCCTCGTATGCGATTGCACCGCGGCAGGGAACTGGGTACACCGGCTGGGTATGCAGCGGATTTGTGTCTTCGCCGGCTCGAGCGCTGGCGCCAAGCCGGCCTACCTGCACGGGGCTGCGCGCTTCGGCTCGGAACTTGCTCGGCGCGGTCTTGGCCTGGTGTACGGTGGCGGTGCGCGCGGGCTGATGGGCGCGTTGGCGGATGCGGTGCTGGAGGGGGGAGGGGACGTCATCGGCGTGATCCCTCGATCGATGGTCGAACGCGAGTGGGCCCACCCGCGGGTCACGAAGATGCAGACGGTGGGCGACATGCACGAGCGCAAGGCGCTTATGAACCAACTCGCAGATGCTTTCGTCGCGTTGCCAGGCGGGATTGGGACCCTGGAGGAGCTGTTCGAGGTCTATAGCTGGGCCCAACTGGGTTTCCATCACAAGCGGGTCGGGATCCTGGAAGTCGAAGGCTTCTATGCCCCGTTGCTGGGCTGCCTGGACCGACTCGTGGACGAAGGCTTCGTCGGCCGACAAACGCGAAGCCTACTGTTGCTCGAGACGGATGCCGGGCGTTTGCTGGACGCTCTTCTGCCTTGAGCCGCTTGGGGCACAGGCCGGGACGGGCGTTCTTGGGTAGGAGAGCTCGCGCCAGCTGGCGTCGCTGGGCCTCGGGCAATTTGTAACTGGCCTCACTGTGGGCGCCCGTGGCCATCCTGGAGTGCTTCGGTCTTGGCCGTCGCCGGGGCATACTTGGGCCATGTCCCGGGGACCCCATGAGGAAGATCCACTGTCGAACTGGCTTTCGGGCAAGGGGCTCGAGACCCTAGAGGCGATCACAGCCGAGGCGCCGGACATTTTGGGGGTCATGGATCGGGACCTGAGGATTCGTTACCTGAATCGGACGGGCCCGGCGATGACGAGGGCCGAAGCGCTTGGCAAGAGCGTGGTTGAGCTGGTTCCTCCTCGCTACCGCGGCACCGCTCGGGCGGCCTACACCAAGGTGCTAACGACGGGGATCGGTCTGTGCTTTGAGACGATGTACAGCGACGGCCGTGAGACACGCATCTGGGAGGTTCGGGTCGGTCCGATCCGCTGCGAAGGAGAGATCATCGGCCTCGTAGGGCTCACAACCAATGTGACGGAACAGCGCCGCGCTAGCGTGGACCGGGACCGCTTTTTTGCGCTCTCGCTCGATGTGCTGGTTGCAGCGACCCCCGATGGCCGTTTCAAGCGGGCCAACCCGGCCTTCGGAGAGGCACTCGGTTATGACGTCGATGCGGTCGTCGGTAAGCCGTTCATCGATTTCGTCCATCCGGATGACCACGAGCGGACCCTGGAGGCATTCCGCACGGTCATACAAGGCGAGCCCGTTTCGGACTTTGAAAACCGCTATCGGCGGTCCGATGGCGAATACCGGGTTCTTTCGTGGCGTGCCCAGGTAGACCCGGTGACCGGCGATGGATACGCCGTGGGGCGTGATATTACCCAGCAGCGGGCCGCGGAGGCCCAGCTCCGTCGCGCACAGAAGCTCGAAGCCGTCGGACAGCTCGCAGGCGGCGTCGCGCACGACTTCAACAACCTCTTGCTCGCGATTCTCGCCAACGCGGAGCTTGCGGCAGGGGCAGCCGAGGGCGAGCCCGAAGTTACCCGGCACCTCCGCGAGATCGAGCGTGCCGGCCGGCGTGCGGCCGACCTGACCAAGCAGCTGCTTGCCTTCAGTCGGCAACAGACGCTCCACGCCACGGTCGCCGACCTCAACGCGCAGATCGACAGCCTCATGAACATGTTGAGGCGTTTGCTTCCGGCGAACATTGGCATCGAGCTTCTGCCTGGTGACGACCTGGCGCCGGTGCGTGCCGACCCGACCCAACTCGAACAAGTCATCCTCAACCTATGCGTCAATGCGCGCGACGCGATGGAGGTCGGGGGACAGCTGACAATCAGGACCGACAACGTTGCCGTTGAAGCGTCCGACGCCAATCTCCCTCCGTGGGCGCGGCCCGGCCCCTATGTGCGCATGAGCGTGTCCGACACCGGCGTCGGCATGTCGGATGAGGTGCGCGAGCACGCGTTCGAGCCCTTCTTCACGACCAAGGGAGCGCAGAGGGGCGCGGGGCTCGGGCTCTCCACGGTCTATGGCATCGTGCAGCAGCATGAGGGCATGGTTCGGGTGCACAGCGAGCCGGACCGCGGGACGACCTTTGAGGTATTTTTGCCAGCGGTTGCCGGTTTCGCCGCGGCTGATGGTGAGCAGGTCGCTGGCTCTTCGGAGGGCGGCCGCGAGACGATTCTAGTCGCCGAGGACGAAGAACTGGTCCGGCAACCGATGGTCAAGATGCTCGAGAGCGCCGGTTATCGCACGATCGCGGCCGGTGACGGTCTTGAGGCGATTCGAAGGCTGTCCGAGTACCCCGAGCCGATCCATCTGGCGTTGCTGGACGTGGTGATGCCAAAACTCGGTGGCCCGCAGGCATGGGAGCGGATCAGGGACCTGCGCCCGGGTCTCAGGGTGCTCTTCATGAGCGGCTACGCAGACACCAGCAACCTTGAACGACTGCCGCCCGATGCTGATGTGCTCCAGAAGCCGTTTCGCAAGGGCGAACTGTTACACCGGATCCGTTCCACCCTCGATGCTTGAACAGGAACTAGCTAGCTAGGGCAGGAAGGACAGGCCGCCGCCTACGTAGAACGTCTTGAGCGTATCGAGGTCGTCGTTGTAGCAGACGCGGTCCTCGGATCCGTGGATGCATGCCTGGGTGGGCAACCAGAAGGTCAACGCCAACGTCAGTTCTACGGCGATGCCTTCGGTCACGTAGAAGGCACCGCCGATCTCGAGCGGTATGTTCACGCTCTGGAGCGTCTTCGCGTCCTCGATACCGAGTTCGGATTGCACGACCTGTGCGCTGTCGCTCTCGTCGAGCGAGGTCAGGTCGACCGCGGTTCTCCGGCCATCCTTGCTCTTGAAGAAGGCGGCGCTCATTGAAAGTGGCTGGATCCCGATGCCCGCCCACGCGTCGAAGGTTAGCGGCCGACGGTCGCGCTGGATGTGCCCGCGAACGTATAGGGCGGGCGCCACCCCAAAGCTCGCCTCCGCGTCGCCGCCCAGGTCGTAGTAGGCGTTGAGAAGCTGAACACCAAAGGAGATCGGCCAAAACGGGCGGAAGCCAAGCGAGAACAGCCGTGTGGCGAACGCGCCGCCAGCATTGCTCGTCGGGTCATCGAGCCAGGCTTGGTAGCCGATTCCCACGGCCATTTCAAAGCCCTGTACTGCCGGGTATTCCGGCAGGGGTTCGCCCTCATCATAGGGATCGACCGCCGCTTCCAGTTCGGCCTGCGTGGGCCCGGATGGTTCGACCGCGGGGTCGCTTGCCGGTGCTGCAGATGCTGGGCCCTCGGAGGCGGGTAGTGCCGCAGCGCCCGCTTCGGGCGCGGCCACGGTTGCGCCGGCGACCGCTGGCACGGCGGCAGCCGCCGGCGCGGGCTTCGCCTTGCTCATCTCGACCTGGATCGTTCTGCGGCCGCGTGCGGGCAGCTCGAACTCGAAGAGGAAGTCTTCATAGCCGTCTAGCGTAGCCCTTAGTGTGCGGATGCCCGCCTGGACGCGGACCTCGGATTTTCCAGGTAGCGGTAGGGTGCCGACCTTGCGCTCGCCGATAGACAGTTCGGCGCCCGGGTGATTCCCCAGCACCGTGATGGTGGCGAGCGCACCAGCGAGGCGACGCTTGGCCTGCCGCAGCCGGCGTCGGTGCTTGCGGACCCACTTGTCACGCCGCTGGGCAAGGGCGGCCAGGACATTGGCTTCCGCTTCGGCGAGTCGTCCGAGCTGTTCCTGCGCGAGCCCTGCCGATCCGGCTCCGCGCGCAGTGTGGAGGATCCGCTGTGCTGCGCTGTAGCGCGTTTCGGCATTGAGCACGTCGCCCTCTGCCAGCAAGGCATCTCCCTCGTCCAGCAGTTTGGCGGCCCGCTCTTCCGGCGGGCCGCTGGGCCGGCGCAGATTGATGTCGAGCTCGAAGCGTCCCGGCTGGACCTTCAGGGTCTGCTCGAAGTCCTCGTAGCCGGGGGAGCTGACAGCGATCTGGCGCTCGCCCGGTTTGACCCAAAGCTCCCCCTTGTCGGCGCGGGCGACACTACCATCGATCGTGATGCGGGCATTTGGTGGTTGCAGCGAGAGCACGAACCGGGCATGGCCGTTGCGCAAGCGCTCGACTTCTTCCTTGACGGCGGCGATTGTCGCTGTGTCTTTGTCTGCGTCGGCAAACTGGGTGTACGCTTCGAGCGCCTCGATGGCCTTGGCGGGATAGCCCAGCCCGCTGTAGGCCAGGCCCAGATTGTAGAGTGCGACCGGCGTTTGTTCGAGCCGGTAGGATGCGTCCAGGTCGGCGGCCGCCTCCTTGAAACGATTCTCCTTGAGTGCTTGAAGGCCACGTTCCAGCAACTCGCGGGCGCTCTGACCGTGGGCCGGAGCCGAGGTCAGGCCTGCCCACAGGGCGACCACGAGCCCCAACCTGGGGAAGGCGAAGCGGGCCAGCCTGGTGAACAAGCCCGGTCCGTTGGCGCTGGCGGGTGCGACATCTTGTGCCATGAAAAGTCCCTCGCTGAGGCTAAGTCCGTCGATGTTCCTACAACTCAGTGTGTTTGCGAAAGTCTTCGGCTCGGAAACGTCTTCGTGGCCTGTCCGGCGTCGTGGCGTCGTGGGCCGCGAAGCGCGTTTCGAGTGGAGTGCTTGGCATTTGAGCGGGTTCGGGCGATCGCCTTGGGCCCCCCGGCACCCTCGATTGGGCCGCTCGTTGGCGGCTTGCAGGTGGTGCTGGATGGCGACCGCGAAGGGCCCGGCGATTTGCCATGCCGCAAGCGGTGAGTAGATCAACGGCATAACCGATTGCGAGGTGGAAATGTCGAAGTCAAGCGTGGCAACTCAGCAAACCAGTTCCAAGCGCCGGATCGTCGTAGGGGTCGACATGTCCCAGACCGGTGACCACGCGATACGCGAAGCCATGCGCCTGTCGCGTGCGCTGGATGACGGCGAGCTACATGTCACGTTCGTGATCGCTACGGACCGGAACCCCGACGCCAAAAAGCTCGATGCGCTGGATGCACAGCTAACCGAGACCGTCGAGAAGCTGCGCGACCACGTCGCAGAGGTGTGCAAGCCTGGCAGCAACGAGGCAGCGTTTTCAGCCGAGGCGGTATTCCATGTTCGCTTGGGTAAGCCCGCCCCGGCGATCCACCAAGTTGCCGTGGACGTGGACGCGGACATCATCGTGGTCGGGACGCACGGCCGCAAGGGTGTCGAGAAGTGGATCCTCGGTTCGGTTGCCGAAGAGCTGACCCGTACAGCGCACGTGCCGGTGCTGGTCGCCCATCCGAAGGACTTCGAAGGACTTGACAAGTCCGCCAAGGCGGATCCGCCACGCCCGGGCCAGGACCTCAAGAGCGACGAGGGCCTATCGCGCCGGGTGCATCTTGAGTTCACGCCGCGGACGTCCCACATCAGCGGACTGATCTGATCTAGAGGGTTGCGAAGGGCAAGGATCTGCGCGCCCTTGTGGGGGGAGTTTCATGGGACCCTTCCCCCCAGTCAACCCAGGCCGGGGCTGCACCGAGCAGCGAGGATCCTTCGGGGACGGGCTAGCCCGGATGATTCATGAACTCTGCATCGCGTCGCTTGATTTTCGACTTCACACGCCTTTCGTCGCCCTCGCAAATACAGGCAGTATGTGGGTC
>JAPPOR010000263.1:0-1864 GCA_028817905.1 Myxococcales bacterium | reverse complement strand
AGCCGAATCCCTGCGCGATCCGACGCAGAGTTCATGAATCATCCGGGCTAGCCCTGCTCATCCAGGAAGGGCACGCGCCCTTCACCCGTCGCAGCGAAGCCGCCCCATGGACACCCACCCGTCCCCCTTTCCGCGGGTCGCGCCGCTTGGCTTCGTTCCAGCAGCAGTCCGCAGCGTTGACAAGTCGGTTTTCGGGATGGACAAACCAAGACCTTGCCCCCGACGGACTGGCGCTGGGGCAGCTGGGCGAGCGGCGCGCGCCGCCGGGGGACGGTCGCGATCCCTCCGTCATGGGTGCTTTCGGGAGGGGAGGGTAGTACAGTCCGTGCGCTATAGCGGGCGGGATGAACGCCCGATGGTCATGCGTGTTGAGCTAATCACCGGCCTATCCGAGATCCCCGAGCCCGCCTGGGATGCCCTGGTCCAGAGTGATGATCCGTTCGCGGAGTATCGGTTCCTGCGTGCTCTGGAGGACAGCGGGAGCGTGGGCCCCGGGACAGGCTGGCACCCCATGCACGTCACCGTCTGGGACGGCTCGGATCTCGTGGGGGCGTTGCCCCTCTACCTGAAGGGCCATAGCTACGGCGAATACATCTTTGACTGGAGCTGGGCGTCTGCCGCTCATCGCCTGGGCATCGACTACTACCCCAAGCTCGTGAGCATGGTTCCCCTGACCCCGGCGACCGGGCAACGGCTCCTGCTTCGGTCCGATCAGGATCTTTCGACCATGGCGCCTCGTCTACTCGCCGGCGCGTTTGCCGCCGCGGAGCAAACCGGCGTCTCCTCACTGCACATCCTGTTCCTATCCCAGGCCGAGCGGGATGCGCTTGCGCCTGACTCGCGCCTGTTACCCCGCCTGAGTATGCAGTACCACTGGACCAACCAGGGCTATAACTCGTACGACGACTACCTAGGGCGATTCCGAGCGCCGCTGCGAAAGCAAGCCCGAAAGGAGCGACGGAGAGCTGCTGGTAGTGGCCTTGATATTCGTGTTGTCGAGGGTCCCGACCTAACTCCCGGCGACTGGGCAGCGCTGCGTGCGTTCTACTTTGATACCTGCTACAAGCGTGGCTCTGGTCCGTATCTGACCGAGGACTTCTTCGATCGCTTCCTGGGCGAGTCCGCGGGTCGCGTGCTGGCCGTGTTGGCTTCCGACGACGATCGAGTGGTGGCGGGGGCGCTCAACTTTCGTCGCGGAAAGCGGCTCTACGGTCGCTACTGGGGGTGCGTGCAGGAGCACGACTCACTGCATTTCGAGTGCTGCTACCATCGGCTGATCGAGTACGCGATCGACAACCGCCTCGAGCACTTCGAGGCGGGCGCCCAAGGGATTCACAAACTTCGCCGGGGACTGCTTCCGGCCCGAGTCCACAGCGTTCACTGGGTCCGGAATCCGGTTCTGGCGGATGCGGTGGCCGAGTTTCTGCCGCGCGAGGCCATGTCGGTCGAACAGGAGATCGCAGAGCTCGCCGAGCACGGGCCCTTCCGCCGAGAGCAGTAGCGCGTCCTGAATGCCGAAATTGGCTCGGGGAACGGGCGCGCGCGCTCTCCTGGATGGACACGAACTGCTACGACTTGGTCACATCCGCCGTGATGGATCGCGCAGGGCGCGGTTTTCACGGGGTCCGCGGTCCCATGAAGGAAGGGTGGATCCCTTTCGAAGAGGCCGCGGATGCTGTGGAAACCGGGGACAAGCGAGGCGCGCGTCGGATGTGAGCAAGTCGCACTAGCCCGGATCATTCACGACATCGACGCAGCCTCGCTTGTCCTTCGACTCCACAGGACTTTCGCCACCCTAGGCAATACAGGGAGTATTCCCGTCGGTTGTCGAAAGCCCTGTGAAGCCGAATCCCTGCGCGATCCG
>JAPPOR010000206.1 GCA_028817905.1 Myxococcales bacterium | reverse complement strand
AGGCCCACGTTGTGCCCCGCCACGGCCTCTGGGACATTCTGGTGGAACTCCTGGATGCCGGTGACGACGACCTCGCGTGCCTTCTCGTCCGCACCGCCGACGACGCCGACGGTTGCGCCCATCGCGAGCCGCCCCCGGTCGACGCGACCGGTCACCACGGTCCCGCGCCCGGGGATGGTGCACACGCCCTCGATGGGCATCATAAACGGCCCATCGAGGTCGCGCGCAGGCTCCGGAATGTTCGCGTCCATGGCCTCCAGCAGCGCGACGATCGGCTGCACCGCCGCGCCCTCGAGCTGCCCTTCGGTGGCCGCCCGCAAGGCGAGCAGCGCAGAGCCCTGCACGCAGACCGGCTCACCGAAGCCGTACTCCGCGAGGACCTCGCCCACTTCCATGGTGACGAGCTCCAAGAGCTCAGCATCGGCGATGTCGACCTTGTTCACGAACACCACGATGTGATCGACGCCCACCTGACGTGCCAACAGCACGTGCTCACGGGTCTGCTTCTGCGGCCCCTGGGAGCCGTCGACGAGCAGGATCGCGCCGTCCATCTGGGACGCACCCGTGATCATGTTCTTGACGTAGTCGGCGTGCCCCGGGCAATCGATGTGCGCGTAGCTGCGCGACTGCGACTCGTACAGCACGTGCGAGGCGTTGATCGTGATGCCACGCTCGCGCTCCTCGGGTGCGTTGTCGATGTCCTCGAAGTTCCGGGCCTTGCCACCGTAGAGCGCCGACGAGACCTTGGTGAGCGCCGCCGTGAGCGTCGTCTTGCCGTGGTCCACGTGCCCGATGGTGCCGACATTGATGTGCGTCTTGATGGTCATGGTCTTTCCTGTCTTTCCTCCTGACCGCGCCGAGCGCCCACCCCGCGTGGGTAGACATGTCAGCGCGGCCCGTTTTTGCACCCGCAAAGGCTCCGAAACGCCGGGGAAGACATGAAAAAAGCCCCCACCGGCACGCCGGAGGGGGCTTCGCGAGAGACTCAGTGTGGGCCCACTAACGTGTGGATGGTGAGTGCGATTCCTCCGGTAGCGACGTGCACGAATCCCCTGTTGTCGCTGCGAAGGCTGCGACAAGGGATGTGCGCTGTGTTGTGAGGTCGAACCGCATGACGAATCTCCGAAGACTGCAAGGTGAAGGCAACGGACAACGCTGTCAAGCCAGCACAGGCTCAAACGATCGTGGAGGACACCTTGTCCGACCCCGCAATACCGACAGTACGGCTGGCCGCACTACGCGGGAATACGGGTAAGGGCGAGGCGCGTTCGACCTGGTGTGGACGCCTGCGTGATCGACGGAGATCTGCTGGACCAGGAGTGCGAGGTCATCGTCAACTCCTGGAATCGCAATGTTATCCCGTGGTGGCTGCTACTTCCCCAGGGCGTATCTGGAGCGATCAGGCGCAGGGGTGGCACGGCGCCCTTCCGTGAGCTTGCCAAGCGCGGTCCCATTCCGCTCGGCGGTGCGGTTCTCACCGGTGCGGGAACGCTTCCATTCGCAGCGATCATCCACGTTGCCGGCATCAACATGCGCTGGCGTGCGTCCCGTACCTCCATCCAGGACTCGACACGAAACGCCCTGGCCCTCGCTTGCGAGCACGGCTTTGCTGAGATTGCACTGCCTGTGATCGGCGCCGGGTCAGGAGGCTTCGACGAAGCTCGGGCCATCGAGCTGATCCTCGAGGAGATCGAGCGCACCGTCGTGGACATACGGGTGACGGTCGTGCGCTACTCGAAAAAATGATTCAGCGTCGCTTGACAGCCCAGCGCGCTCGCCTCATACACACCACCCAATGCTGAATCGCAACACGACAGAGCTGTCTCTTCCGTCGATTGTACGCGTGGCGCGCCGCTCGAACTGAGCATCGCAGCTCGATTCCGAAAGGAGCCACTCGCGCACATCGCCGGGTGGTTTTTTTGTGTCCGCAGCCCGGGTTTGGGCGGCTGCGAGGGGAGTCGAGGTGTGCCATGGCAACGAAGAATCTTGCCCGCACGATCATTGAGGGCGGCCGGGCCCGCTACAACAAGTGGGACAGGAACTACTCCCACAAGGAAGAACGGGCGCTGACGCGGGAGTACTTCGCCCGCACCCGCGAGGTCGAGGACGGTTTCGAGGCGCTCAGTATCGGGCGGCGGCCGAAGGTCTACAAGGGCTTCAGCGACAAGCTCGGCGCACCGCGGCGGTGGCTTCGCAGCCAGGTCGGTCGCCCGTGGGATAAGGTCCGCTCGGAGATCTTCACGCGCTTCAACCCGCGCAGCTTGGCCGGGCAGCACATCATCTTCGATCACCTGCTCCAGGAGGTGGTGATTCACGGCGTGCATGACCGCTGGCACGCCTGGCGCGCCAACCTGTATGTGGACCGCCACGGAATTCTCCGATCCGAGAAGCCGCAGAAGCGACCGGGCATCCGGTTCCGCTACGGCTACGGTCCCGTTGACATCCCCGAGCAAATCCGCCGGTGGGAAGATGGGCGACGCGTTGGCGGGGTGGCCCCTGCGCTCTACTGGCTCATCGAGTCCGGCCGGTGCGACGGCTGCGTCCGACGCAAGCGCACACCGTGCTGCTGCCCGGTCGTCGAGGGCCGCCACGAGCACGGGAGTCACGTACACTACAGGCAGTCGCACCGGCTGACGCCCGAAGAGGTGAAGGTGTGGTTGACTTTGGCCCAACGCGTGCAGGACAGGCTCCTGGGCGCACGCGGAGCATGACGATGGAGTTGCCCACCTCACCAGACGTAGTCGCGACCGGGAAGACATGGATCGAGTCCGCCGCCCTGGAACAGCTCCGTCAGGTCGCCGGGCTGCCCGGCATGGTCCGGGTGGTCGGCATGCCGGACCTGCATCCCGGCGCGGGTTCCCCGGTTGGTGCGGCATTCCTCTCGGACGGCCTGATTTATCCGCACCTCGTCGGCAGCGACATCGGCTGCGGCATGGCTCTATGGGACACCGGCCTGCCGCTCCGCAAGGTGAAGCTCGATCGGCTGGAGCGACGGCTCGACCTCGAAGCGGGCACGCCGGGCGCAGCTTCGATTCACCTGCCCGCCGAGGGCGCGTCGCCAACCGGACATGAGGATAGCCTCGGGACGATCGGAGGCGGCAATCATTTCGCGGAGCTCGTGAAGGTCGAGCGGGTACTGGAACAGAGCACGCTTCGCTCGATGGGCGCGGACCCTGGCAACGCATGGCTGCTCGTCCACAGCGGCTCGCGCGGAGTCGGCCACGCGATCAACCGCCGACACGTCGCCAAGTGGCACGCCGAAGGCGTCGAACCAGACAGCGATGTCGGGCGCTCCTATCTCGAGGCACACGACAATGCGGTTCGATGGGCTAGCGCCAACCGTGCGGTCATCGCAGAACGCTTTCTGGCCGCCCTCGGCTCGCAGGGCCGGCGGATCCTCGACATCGCCCACAATAGCGTCCAGCCAGACGCCGGTGCCCAGGGCCACTGGCTCAATCGTAAGGGCGCCGCCCCAACGGACAGCGGCCCCGTCGTCATCCCCGGCTCCCGCGGGGACCTCAGCTTCCTGGTCACCCCAGCGGGCAGCGGTGACCGAAATCTCAGCTCCCTGGCCCACGGTGCAGGCCGCAAGTGGGCGCGAAGCGAGGCCAAGGGCAAGCTCGGCGGCAAAGCCGATCCCAAGGCACTCCGTCGGACGCGCTTCGGAAGCCGTGTCATCTGCGACGACAAGGCCCTGCTCTTCGAGGAAGCTCCTCAAGCCTACAAGCCTGCGGCGGATGTCATCGCCGCCCTGGTCGAGGCGGGAATGGCTACCGTGATCGCAGAGACATCACCGCTTCTCACGTACAAGACACGCAGGGACAGGAGGTAGCAAAAATGACGCTCTTTGAGCTCGAACTGGCACCGGTGGAGCAAATCCATCCCTGGGGTGAGCCCGGAAACCTGTCGCTGAGCTGGTTCGCGCTCACCGATGGTAGGTTTCCGACCTCGTCTCTGTCGCGCGCGTGGTCGACAAGCTGCTCGTCGGTTGCGGTCGCAAGCCCCGGGCCGACACATGCGTCGCGGCGATACCCGCCTCGCCCAGGCGCCTCGTCAACGACGGGGGCAGGTTCTGGTCCAGGAGCAGGGCCGGTGTGTTAGGCGACATCGAGCACGCGGTCACTGGCCAGCCAGGCGGCGTACTGGAGGCTCTGCCGGATGTCTTCCTCTTCGAGGTCGGGCCACTCGGCCAGGATCTCGGCGGTGGTCATGCCGGCGGCGAGGTAGCGCACTAGGCTCTCGGCCGTGATCCGCATCCCACGGATGCAGGCCTTGCCGGCGCACTTCTCGGGGTCGAATGTGAGCCGGTCGAGCTTGGGGTGCGTGCGTTCCATGGGGTCAGGATAGCGGACCTTCGGGAACTGGGCACCACCAGAGCGGGAGGTCCCGCGGACCCGCCGGCCATCGACCATTCCATCGACCGTTTTGGCGTGCGCATGCGCACGCGGGCGGACGCGTTTTAGATCGTCAATGCTGTCGACGGCTTCCGTGTGGGCGGCTTGGTCGTAAGCCACGTGTGCGGTAGTCCTTCCCGCGCACCGCGCCCGATGTTCGGGCTCACCCGCTTCGAGCTGTGCTCGGGATTGAGCCTCAATCCTACGTACCCTTTGCGATTCACTGGTGGCCGCGGCCCGTGGGGCTCAGCGGCCTCCGCGCATGATCAGGAAATAGTAGCCGACCAGCAGGCCCAGTAGAACGCCGACGCCTATCCGGAAGAGACTGACCCCAGCAATCTTGATCTCGGTTGTCAGCATGCGCGCGATCGAGCTTTGCTCGACCGGGGTTGGAGTTTTTCGGGCGATCGGAAGGTTTGCCCGCAAGCAGGCGGAGCGCTTCACCTGCGGACTTGCAGCGGGCACTGACGTCTACGGCGATCAGCCGCTTGATCACGATGCGCGTCGCCGGCTCTAGGGAAGCAAGCACGCCATCGACATCCAAAGCTCCCTGTTCGCGCGGCAGCTCGCCGGGATGGCGGCCGTTTATCAGATAGAGCATCGTCATGCCGAGGCTGTACAGGTCGGACGCTGGTTCTTCCGCGCCCGCTAGCTGCTCGGGAGCCGAGTAGCCTGGACTGACCACAATCGTCGTGCCGCTGCCTTCGGCCCGGTGCGCGGCGGAAGCGTCGAAGTCCACAAGGCACGGTCGCTCCAACTGCGAGCCTGCGAACAGAATGTTGCTCGGCTTGATATCGCGATGCAGCACCGGAGGCACGCGCTCGTGCAGATAGGACAGCAGCTGTAGCAGATCCCGCAGTAGGAGGTGGACCTGCCGTCGATCGGCGGACGCTCCGCCTTCGACCAGTGCTTGCAGGCTTCCGCCTGCATAGTGCTCCCGCACCTGATAGAAGCGGCCCTCATCTTTCTCGAAGGCAAACACCTTCGGAATATTGGGATAATCCAGTCCGCGCAGGATCGCGGTGCCGCGCGCAATGCGCTTTCAGAGCACGAGCAGGAGCCAGCAGGTGTCGGGGATTCGGGGACCTTCGTTCGCCCAGTGGGGGCTTCTCCTGATTCCTCGGTGGCAACCCGATGCTGGCCGAAAAACCCTCGTTCGTTCGAGCAGCTTGATTTACAGCTGCCAAAATCCAGATTCGATCCCACCCTGAATCACGATCGCACAGGTTCCATGACCAGGGAGTTCCATTGGAGGCAAGGCGACCTCCGCACCGGACTGCGCTGCCGTGTCGACCGCACGCTGAATGTCGTCCACCAACACGTAGGGCCTGACCACAGGGACTTCCGTTTCGCGCAGCGGCGCCCGGACGCCCAAGACTCCACCACTTGCCAACATTGCTGTACGGGCGCCGCCCAGGCCTGGATCACATTCGCCGAAAGCTACGCCATGCAGCAGCGCGTATGTTTCACACACGGCATCTACTTCCGGCGTCACGATTTCAAGGTACTGAACTTTCATCGGGAGTCCTCACGGGTATGGATTCAGGCCGACTGGGCGCGACAGGATATCGTGTCTCCTCGACACGCCCCCAGGCACAGGAGACAACTTCCAGGCAGGCGCAGCTTCCAGCACTTCTTTCAGCTTCCAGGCACCGCTTCCAGCACTTTTTTCGAAAAGCAACCGCAGCCAAGCACCGCTTCCAGCACTTCTTCCTGTTTCCCAGGTGCTCTTGAAATCGTCCTTGGCACGTTGGTCCAGCACGGAACCTCCCTGCGGCGCTGTCCCGATGCTGAGAGCAGCCACGGTCAGCAGCGGGTGCGAAAAAGGCGACCCAGCGGGATCGCCTCATGTGGAGACCGACAATGGTCGAGCGGGCCTCCGTTGTAAGGGGTTGGGCGGGCGATCAGCGGTCCGAAGCCAAGGGCGTACGCGGCTTTGGCGTGGGTGAGCCCAGTGGAGCAGCGAGGTAGGCGCTAGCGAGTGCTTCCAGATGAGTCGAGAGGCGAGGGCTTGGGCCGCACCGCAGCTCGACGGGGGGAATCGTCGAATGAACAGTGGACGCGAGTACCGTGACAAGCATCGCGGCCCGCTGATCAGGGGAATCCAAGCTCGGCTGCAGGCGCTTCAGGTGGGTTGCAAGGTGGCGGACCACAGAGTCTTGGAGCGAGCGAGCGCGCTGCGTGACTTCAGGGAAGCTCGATGAGAGGGAAGACAGGAGGCGGTGGCAAGCAGGGTGGTCGTCGTTTGCTCGTAAGATCAGCCCCACAACGTCGGAAACGATCGCCCCTGTTGTTCTAGGCGGATTCTGATTCCAGCGGCTCAGCAGAGAGTTCGCCATCTCGGTTGCCCGATCCAAGTGTTGGTTCGCCAAGGCCTCGAGCAGGGCAAACTTGTCTGGGAAGTACTCGTAGAGCGTGCCGACCGATACACCGGCTTCCTTCGCGATGTCATTGGTGGTTCCACGCAGTCCATCGCGCTCGAAAACCCGAGTTGCGCCTTCAAGAATCCAAGCAACCTTCTGGCGGGAGCGATCCTGGACAGGACTTCTGCGGGAGCGACCAGGCCTCCGAACCCGAGTACGCGTTGCAGGCGAAGGTAAGTAGGCTTTGCTCATGCGAACAGGATTCTACGGTCGTGGGGTGGGCGCCGCAAGACGGAGGGCAGATGACCTTTGAGTTGACGATATTGGTGGGCAGCGCCATGCTCGGCCTGCTGCACATCGTGCTAGTTGCACAGCTTTCGAACTACCATCGGGGCTATGTGAAATGGGCAGCTGGGGCTCGCGATGAACCCCCGGAACCCCTGCCCCGAGTTGCGGCACGGATTGAGCGTGCGTATCGCAACTACCTCGAGACGTACCCGTACTTCGTCGCCGTGACTTTGACTGCGCAGGCGCTGGGAGTCCACAGTTGGCAGACGGAGTGGGGGACTGCGCTCTTTCTGGGCTCACGAGTTCTCTACGTCGGCTTGTACGCCGCTGGTGTCTGGTTGCTCCGCTCACTCGTATGGAACGTTGCCTACGGTGGGATAGCACTGGTCATCATCGCGGTTCTTCGGAGTGCTTGAGCGCAGGCCCCTGTCGGGCGGCGACACCACGTTCAGCCACGTTCAGCGGGCAAGGGGAACACCCAGCCCGCAGTCAGCCCAGACGCATGGGTCTGGGGTATGGTCGGCCGGGGGCCATCGCCCTCCGCCGGGTCTCAACCCGAATGACTTGCTGAGACCATGATCGGATTGGCGATAGGCGGGATTCATTTCGTTGTCTTGCCCTCCGCCCTTGGCACCGTCCTCTTGCCACGGGAAGCAAACAACGTTCGGCGCTAACAGGTTGGTCTACAAGGCTAACCGTTGGAACAGGCCGGGTAGGGACTGGCGGGCAAACTGCGTCTATACATAGGACCCAGGTGTGATGGAACGCAGTCGCAGGGGCCGTTCACCCACTAGCGACTTGAGTTGCCATCTCGTTGGTGGAAGCGGTGGTGGTGATGGTGTGTGCCGACGTTCGGCGTGCCTTCAAACAGGGCTCAGCGGTATCCCCGCCGGCACGCCCGCCGTCGCGAATGACAACTACGACGCCCAGGCGGCCTACATGATCCCGTTCTACAAGCTGTTTCTAGAGAGCGACGAACGCTATCGGCCCTACCTCTATGGGGCGATGCGCTCGCAGGATGAGGTCACACGCTACGAGACTTCCATGATGCAGTGAGGCCCAGCTCGGGGACCTCAGGGACGAGTCCAGCAACAACATCGAGGGTTTGTGATCGGGAGGAAAGTGATGTCGAAAAGGACTTCAAGAGAGCCGTCCAACCGGCTTTGGGCAGCATGGCTGACCCTGCTCATGTTGGTGGCATGCACGTCGGTGGCCTGTGGCGAAGGTAGCGAAGCATCGCAGAACAGCGCCGCCGGGATACAGAACACCAGTTCTGCAAGCGCGGGCTCGGCTGCTCCCGCATCCGTGGACCCGCCAGCGGTCGGCGCGATGCTGGACCCTGGGCAGCCGGCGGAGGTAGAACGGACCGAGCCTGACCTGGCCCCCGGAAGCACGCCGCCTGACGGTGAAGGTGGGAATCAGCCAGCTGGGGCGGCACGGGCGGCAGGGATGGCCGGCGCCGCGGATGCGGAAGGTCCTGGGGGTACGGAAGGTACGGAAGGTACGGAAGGTGCCGAAGGCGCAGCGGGGACAGACGGTCCCACGGGGGCAGACGGTGCCGCCGGGACGAATGACCCGGCTGACCCCCCGGCGGATGCGTCAGGGGAGATGGCTGAGGCCCCCACCGAGGACGCACCGATGCCTCCCATGGACCTTGGCGTGGGCGACGGAAGTGACGTCGTGACGATCGGCGACTCCTGGATGGACTACGCGCTAAGCGGTGGTGGCATCGAGGGGGGGCTGCGCCGGGCGGGCAAGTCCTACCGGAACTACAGCCGTTCGGGAACGCGCTTTCTGAACGGGGTGATTCCACGTCAGTACGACAGGGCCAAGGCTAGTGACCCGAACATCCTGACCGTCATCATGACGGGTGGGGGCAACGATATCCTCCAGGGGGCGTACAGCTGCGATACCGCCGAGGCGTGTGAACGCTATGTCAACGATCTGTCGGTGGGTCTCGGTGAGCTATGGACAAGGATGTCCAACGACGGAGTGCGCGACGTCATCTACATCGGCTACTCGAGAGATGCCGGGCGGCCTCCTGCCGAAGGTGCGGCTCCCACAATGCGTCCCGTGATCGAGATCTGTGAAAAGGGGCCGATCCGCTGTCACAGGCTTGCGACGACCGACCTCGTGATGGGGGACCTGGCGGACGGCATCCATCCCGCGCGCGCCGCGAACGATCGAATCGCCGCTGCCGTGCTCGAAATGATGGAGCGCGAAGGCATGCGTCGCTGAGGGGAGGGCGCGGATCTTGCGCCGTAGCGCTCATCTCGCGAGCATCACTGCGCGCAAGGTTGCGGCCGAGTGGCAGAAAGGCAACTACAGTAGCCAGATCTGCCATCTGTGAAAATTGAACTTCGTTCGGGAAGATGAACGCTCCGAGGACCACGAGGCACACATAGCGTCCCGAGCACCTGCAGCAAGAGCTCAAACCCGCCGCGGTCGTGCAGCCAAGCGACGAGCGCGACCGATCCACCCGCGGCTGTGACAAGAAAGAGCATGCGGCAAATGCTCGCGCGCCACCGATCACTCGTGTATTTGGCCACCATAGCGGAGAACCTGCCCTAGGCTTCTGGCAAGCAGGCTCCTGGCCGAGTCATAGCAAAGGTCCTCCAAGGTGCGAGGGCGGCAGCTGGGGACCCGTCGACACCTGTGCGTAAGGCGTGCGACCTATGGCAGGTGCTTGCCCCGGTGTTTGTTGGGCTGTCCTGGAGACGGTCCCGGACCGCAGCGTTCCTGTTGACTGTTGGCATAGCGGGCCAGGTGGTGATCGTACGCTCCCCAGAGAAATCCAAGAATGGTCGTCAACCGCTCTTTGTCGAACAGTGTTCCGCTGACAACGAGGCTCAGAAGAGAGTCGTACTCGGCAAGACCTGGTTCCAGCCCTGCGTGTTGGCCTGTTGAGCGGGCAGCGAGGTAGCCATTCGGAATGGTCCGGACGACATGGCCGGGTTTGAACCGCTGCGAACAGGCGGGTGGAAGTCGCGCGATGAGCGGATCCACGATTCCAAAGCGACCCACGATCACCACGGAAGGCCCTGCCGCAAATCCGCTCATTCCGATTACGCTCAGGCAGCTCACCGGGTTGTCAGCGACCCGTGCATGTTGCCTGGCTCTGTGCCCCACGAGTGCGAAGAGCTTCGCCTGCCGATTTGCTTCCCACCCCAGGCCCCCACTGGAAAGCGTCCAACGCCCGCGCGGGTACGCGACGACGTGGTCTTGGGCGATCGCATCCCTCCCAGCGGTTACCCAGTGCACGCCAACCATGGCTGCGAGGCTGGCGACGATTCTAAGAGCGCGCGCTGCAGTGCTCAGCTTGTCGTATTGTCTTGCGAATGGGGCCGCCGCGAACGCACACACCGCGATCGACGCGACCACCGGAGCAGCCCAGAAGCGGCCGGACAGGAAGTCACCCCCGATTACGATCACGTAGATCACATACCCGACTGCCCCTGTTCCGAAGGCAGCCATTCGCCTCGATACCCTGCGATGCGAGCCGGCGGTTCGTGCTAGAACCGCGATGGCGACGATGTCGGCAGCGAGAAACACCGCAGCTACTGGATCATTCCATAGGAGGTCGGCCAGGTATCGCAGCCCCTGTCGCAAGTACAGTTCCGCCGGGATCTCGGGTGGCAACTTGGCATGGGCAGTATTGGGAAAGAGAAAGCCGAAATAGACGAGGCTGAACAGGAGCCAGGCAACCAATGGCAGGAAGCCCGACAGGAAGCGGTGCCAGTTGACGGTCTTGCGGTGCACGACAAGCAGCCAGAGCAGCGCCGGTGCAAACAGCAGACTGGTATCCAGCCGGTTGACCGCGCACAATGCGGCGATCAGGCCCAGTCGTCCCCAGCGTGGCTCATCATCGCGCAGGAGCTGCGCGGCAAACGCGGCGACCAACAGGAAGGTAAGGGAGTTTTCCAGGCCCGAGGTCGAATACTTGACGACGGCATGCGAGGAGATCCAGGGGCCGAAGACGAACATCAGGAGGATTGCAGGCCGCTCCTGGTACCGGGACGCGACGAGCCAGTAGGCGGCCGTTGAGAACAGCAGTCCGAGTGAGACCAGGGAGGCAAAGACGGACCGGGTGACCGCGTAGACTGGGGTGACTGCGAGGAGCCAGAGCGGATGGGTGAAGGTCTGTACCCGTTCGTCGACATTCCAGCGCAAGCCATATCCGGCCAGGAGGTTGTCGACGGTCCGCATCGTAATGAAGGCGTCTTCGGCCACGAAGGCATGTGAGACGGCCACGGCAAACACTGCCAGGCACGAGCAGGGAAGGGTCAGGCGCCTGGCGACTTCCTCGCGCTCGATGGCGCCCTGTCGACGGAACATGATCTCAGGATGGTCGATGCGAGAGTTCTTGGCAGCAGCTTGCCAAGAGGGCAACACTGACGCGGTCCAGGCTACACGAATTGTCGCGCCTTGGGTG
>JAPPOR010000556.1 GCA_028817905.1 Myxococcales bacterium | reverse complement strand
GACATGATCGGTGGCGGGTACGTACCGATCGGAAAGTTCACGGTGCGGTCGCCCGTGCGGTAGGCATCGGAGTGACTACGCCGCAGCAGACATGATCGGTGGCGGGTACGTACCGATCGGAAAGTTCACGGTGCGGTCGCCCGCACGGTAGGCATCGGAGGCGACTTCGTGTGCCTGGTAGACGAGTGGCGTCATTTCGTAGTGTTCGCGCTTCGCCTGCTGGCTGCCAAAACAGTACGGCCTTGGTGAGCGCTTGGGTGCGTTGGGCCTCTGGTCAAACGCAGCCTTGATGACGGTCTCGACGCCAAGGGCTGCACCACGCTTGGCCTCGATGCCCTGGCGTTGGGTGTCTTGTTGCTCTTGATCCACTTGCTCCATCAGCCAGCAGCAGACGCTGTCGGCGTACGCCTTCCGATCGGTGCAGTCGGCCGCCGGTCGCGAGGCGCGCCGGCGAAACGTGACAAGGGTGATTTGAATGGCGCAATGGATCTCCGAGCGCGGCCGCACTCCAAGCTCGACTGCCCATGGACCGTGCCGGTAGATGCGCACTCGACAACGACATCCCCTCTCGCTCTTGTCGGGTGTCTCCTTGAGCGTGACTACGACCTCGACGACGTGGTGCTCGGCGATCGCGGCAAAATGTGACAAGAGCGGCTTGGTGGTGGTGGCCATGTCCCCCATTGGCGGTTCGCCGGGCCAGGTGCCCTGAAATCGTCCTTGCCCCTTGGTGACCATGCCCTCGAAATCGCGCAAGCCGCATAGCGCGCCTTTCAAAATGCATCCCGTCAAGAGTTACCTAAAACACCTTGTGCGACCTGGGATTCGGCGCTCGCGCAACTGCGCCTGGTCGTCGGGAATCATCAAACCCGCGGCTGCTACTGACACGTGCACGACACCGCTGTCTTACCAGCGATAGAGCCGTGACCTGCGCAGCCCCTTCAGGCTCGCCCGCATCAGGTTCTCGGGAGCCCGGCGGAGGGCTTCGCGGCGGCGCTCGTTGTTGGCCCGCTTGTGGCGCACGAGGTAGTCGCTCGCAGCGATCTCCTGGGCGCGCATGAATCGGTAGAGCAAGCGATCGAGCATGCCCTTGTTCCCTTTGTGTCGTCGGCGGCTTCGGTAGAGCTCAATCCGAGTGATGTGACCATCGTCTTCGGGTTGGAGCTTGACGACACGATCGACTGGATAGCGACCCCTCGCCCGCCGGCTGCGCCTGCGGTCATCGTCGTCCGAATCTCGGTCGCGGCTGAGATCGATCACTTTGACTCTCATGGTCGCACCTCAGTCCCAGTCGTCGTTGTCTTCCCAGTCGTCGTCGTCATCGTCGTCGTCGATCCCAAATAGTTCGTCTTCGCGCTCAACGACCACCATGACGAGCTGGACATTGTCCGCGATCTCGTTCTCCTCTTTGAGCAGCTCGAGGGTGTCGACGACTCGCGCCATCAACGGACCCTGGCCATTCTTGAGACGACGAACATGACGCCGCCGTCGAACGCCGAGATCGAGAATGAACGTCGAGTTCGAGTCGGGTTGTTTCGCTGCTGCTTGGGTCCCGGGTGCTTCGCTCGGCATATTTCCCTCCAGTTTTTGTATATCAGGGGGCTGCTTGGGTTCACAAGTCGAATTGGGCTGGAACGGTATCTGCGTGTTCGTCAGCACTCTGGTGGGCGAACGACTCGGGTGACGCTGCCTCGAAGCGTCGTTCGGGGCAAGCGTGAGCCGGCGCGCACCAAGACCAGGGGCAGCCCAGGGTGTGGTCTCAAGGTCACCCGTAGCCGCGCATCAATCTGCGTCCAGGGGCAGAGCGAGGGCCACGCTCGCTGCAGGAGTGTGGCGAGAGTGAGCTGCATCTCCAGAAAAGCGAAGTCCGCGCCAATGCACGTTCGAGGCCCTGCACCAAACGGCAGGTAGGCATAGGGACCAGGGTCGATGGTCTCCCATCGTCGCGGGTCAAAGCGCCAGGGCGCGGTGAAGAGTTCGGGCATGTGCTGGGTGATCAGCGCGCTGAACACGACGACGGAACCCTGGGGCAAGTGGACGTCTCCGAGCGTCGTCGGATGGCGAGCGCTCCGGGCTCCGTAGGGCGCGGTCGGCAGGATTCGCAGCGACTCGCGGATGACGTTTTGTAGGAAGGGAAGGTGCCGAAGTTGATCGAGCGTCGGTGGGTCTCCGCCGAGCTCGGCGTGCAATTCATCGTACAGCTGGCCGAGTACGTCGGGGTGGGCAGCGAGCAGCATCAGGGTCCAAGACAGCGCGGCGTAGGTCGTCTCATGTCCGGCGGTAAGGAGTGAGAATAGCTGACCGAGCACCGCGTCGGCGGGAAGGTCGTGCTCGGCCCGGCTCGCGATCAGATCAGACAGCACGTCGACCTTGGGGCACGCCCTGCGAGCCTCGATCAGATCTGTGACGGCCTCTACAAATCGCTGCGCGAGACTTTGGAGTCGGCGGTAGGGCGTGCCCGGAAGATCGACCGGGAAGACCATGGCGCCCAGAGAACCGAGCGCTTCGAGCAGCCCTCCGAGCAGCAGGCGGAAGGACTCCACCTCGGCCGCGCTACGTCGCTCATCGACGCCAAACACCACGCGCATCATGACCCCAAGGGTGTAGCGCTGCATCATCGTGGTCGCCTCTACGCGTGCCCCGGGCCGCCAGCCTGTGAGGTCTCGGTCGATGTGCTCGACGATCGCGTTGCGGTACCGTGCGATCCGCTGGCGATGAAACGGCGGCACGAGCATGCGTCGATGGGCCCGGTGCTCATCTCCTGACCTGAGAAAAGGGTTTTCGGACAAGCGCATGAGCGGCGAATCCGGCGGCGCACTCAGCAACGTGACGAAAGGGTCGAATACCGTTCGCTCGGTGAGTAGTTGGCGGTTGTGCTCTGGCCCAAACGCACAGATGAAACCCGGGTGGCAATCGGCGATCACCACGAGCTGGCCGTACCGGGCGAGCTCGAGCAAGCCCTCGTAGGGCTTGGCGAAGAAGCGCAATAGGTTGCCTCGCCAGCCGACGATCGGAAGCCGACGGGGGCCGCGAAGCGGGACGTTCTCGAAGCGTCGTGAAAAGACGTGGCCGGTGCTCATGGGTATACCCCCGACACACGAGGGCGAGGCGAGCCCGTCGCCAACGCCGACCGAATTGCTGGCTCGAGCGGCATCGCCGGCTGTCCGAGCAATTGTCGAGCCTGGAGATCGCGGACCACCGCGTCGCGTCCGAGGTTGCGAATGAACGCGGTGGCCATCGAGGCGGGCATGTCCGCGAAGACTCGCATCCACAGGCCCGACAAACGCGGAGTCGCCACGGGCATCGGGACCATCCTGCGCGAGCAGGAACCGGCGTCCACACAACGTTTGAAGAGCTCGCACCACTTCAATACCTCGCCGCCACCAATCTCGAATGTCCGTCCTCGCCAGCGGGGGTCGGTCAATGGTGCTTTCAAGAAGCGCAAGGCATCGTCGAGCACGATCGGCTCTACCCGGTGCTGGCTACCATGCGGAACCACGAGCACCGGTGAGCGAAGTGCCAGCTCCCGAAACGCCTCAATCACAGCGCTTCCCGCGCCTACGATCACCGCCGCTCGTAGCTCGCACACATCCACCCCCGACCTTCGCAGCTCGGCCGCGGTCTCTCGGCGACTGGTGATGTGCGGTGTGTGTCGACCCGCTGCGTCGCCAAGCGCGCCCAAGTAGACGATCTGGCTGACCCCAGCCCGCCGCGCGGCCTGGCCGAACCGGGCAGCGCAGATCCGGTCACGAGTGGCGAAGCGCAGCGTGTCGAGCCGGTGCACTAGGTAGTAGGCGACGTCGATCCCCCGCAAGGCCCGAGTCGTTGGCTCCAGGCGCGCGACATCAGCGCTGACGACCTCGACACCAGGCGGAACGGAGTTCTGCATGCGTCGGGATAGAGCCCGCACGTGATGACCTTCCGCCGCGAGCATTGCGGTGAGAGATCGGCCGACGAAGCCGCTCGCTCCTGCGATCAGTACCCGTCGCGCGCCCATGGTCACGGGCTCGACTCGTCGGGGTAGACCAGCGCTGCGCCGCGGCCAGCGACGCTTCGCGGCAACAACCGCACAATTCGATCCATCGCCCGGTTCATGTGCCCGGGGATAAACAGCGGCTGACCGGCGACCCATGCTGCGAGCGCCTGTTCGGCCACGGCTTGGGTTGGCATGACCATGGCCTGCATCCACCGTCGGCGCGTGACGTGAGCCATTACAGGTGACTCGGTCAGCATCTCGGTGAGCATGGCGCCGGGGCAGCACAGGCTGACGACGGCGCGTGCGTCGGCTCCTCGCTCGTAGTGCAGGCTTTGGGTGAAGTTGACCAGCAGGGCCTTGGTCGCTGCGTACAAACTCTGCCGAGGGGCAGGCATCAGGCCACCGGTGCTCGCGACCACCAACACCCCGCCACCACCGCGAGCGTCGAGACCCGGCAACACGCGGCGGATCAGCCGCACTGGCGCGGTGGCGTTGACCGTCAACATCGCGTCGATGACCTCCTCAGGCGTATCCGAGAACGAGCCGTAGTGATGTTGCGCAGCTCCGAGCACCCAGCCATAGGCATCGCCGACCGCGGCGCAGAGCTGGTCGACAGCGTCGTCGCACGCGAGATCGAGGGGCATGGTCTCGACTTCTCCACCAACCTCCCGGAGTTGGTCGGCCAGGGCGCCGAGCCGAGCGGCTCGACGGGCCACGAGTAAGACCCGGGCTCGATGATTGGTCACCAGACATCGGGCAAACGCGGCCCCGAGGCCCGAGGAGGCGCCAGTTACCACGATCCGGCGACCACGCAGGTCGAGTCGAGTCATGCCGACCACCGACGCCGCAGTTGGCGAAGTGCCGGCACAACCGTTTGGTCGGGTGGCGTACATATTACCACGCCGGGCCTTCCGAGGTCCTCGAGCAGTGCTGAGGCTGCCAGTCGACCCGAGAGTGCGGCCCCCTCCATCGAGGCGTTGGCGTCATGGCGGACCCAGTCACCGGCGACGTACAGTCCGCCCACCGCGCTGCGGACCCGGGGTCGAAGTTGGTGTGCACCGGGCACCGCAGCGAACATCGCTGCTCCGATCCGCTCCACCGCAGCGTCGACCGGGCGGGCATCCGCGGCGCCCGGCCACACGCGACCAAGGTCGGCGTGCACGTCGGCGATGATCTGCTCGTCGGTGTCGTCGACGCGACTGTCGGCCCGAGTGATGACGAACTGGTAGACCGAGCCGGGCGCGTCGGGTCCGGTGCGACCGAGCACGCTCAGGTCGATGAAGTCCCGGAACGCGCACCCGGTGCACAGCGGGGCGCCTTCGGGAACAGGGCGGATGGCGCGGTCGAACCAGATGATTGCCGACATCGCTGGTGTGGTGTCGAGCCGCATTGCATCGCTCAGGCCCGCGTCGGTGGCCTGCGCTGGCGTCAAGATCGCTCGGAGCGCTTGCACTGGCAACGCCGAGACCACGCGCTCGGCGGGCAACACACGGCGCGAAGGAGCGAGTCCGGGCACTACGCCGTCGGCACGGTTCACGACCTTGCCCGAAGCGGCCTCGGCGACCTCGACGCCTGCGATCCGACGGCCTTCGAAGCGGAACCCGGTAGCCGCGACCCCTGTACGCACAACGCCGCCGAGGGCCTTGATAGCATCGACGAGCGGCCTCGTGAGGCACTCGTCCAGGCTACCGGCGAACAGGCCTACGTCGCCAGCGTGCTGATGACGCATGAGGTATTTCATCCACGACAACACCGCGCGCGCTGACGCCTTGTCGACCGTCAAGAAGGTTGCCGCGTCCGAGGCTGCTGCGGCGAGCTCGAGCGCGAAGCCCTCGCCGAGCCGGTAGCGATCGTGCCACGCTCGATAGCTCAGGTGATCGAGCTCGTCCAGATCAGACTGGGTCCGGCTGGCGATCTCCAGCGCCGCGAACGCAGACGCGAGGCGCTCCCGAGACCGAAGCGGCATCTCTCGAACGGGCCGGACCAGGTGCAGTGGCGGTCGCCAGGGGCTGAAGTACCACTCCATGGGAGGACGGCCGTCGCGGAGATAAGTGTGCTTCCTCACCCAGATCAATCGCTTGCTGGCGCGGACCGAGGCCAACAATTCGAGGAGGTTGACATAGTGGTCAGCGACGACGTGCAGGCCCGTGTCTACGTCGCGACCGCGCTCATCGACGAACGACGACGTGCGCCCGCCGACCACGGGTGCAGCCTCAAGCACCTCGACGGAGACGCCTCGGCGCGCGAGCTCGAGGCCGGCTGTCAGTCCAGCGATACCCGAACCGAGGACCAGCGTGGGCGCGTCGGCGGTCATCAAGCGACCACCTCGTCCGACATGTTGGTCGTGTCAACGCCATTTCGCCAGTGCCCCAGCTGACCCCACCCGTAGATCAGACGCCGCAGGCCTGGGGGCTCGGGCAGGTGCATCCCTGCGTAGAACAGCACTCCCAGCTCGGGATGGTTGCCGACAACCTGACTCACTCGACTGAGGTAGCTTGCAACGCGAGGATCGACATCGCTGTCGACCACCATCAACAGCAGCTCGCAGACGAAGCTCAGCATCGAGCCGAACATGGCCTCGGGATCCAAGCCGACCGCAGCCATCGTCGCTCGCTGCTCCCGCAGGGGTCGTCGGGCGAGTAGCCCGTAGCCGAGCAAATAGACGAGGAAGTTGGCGAGCAGCGAGCTCCTGTCCCGGCCCATCGCTCGACGTAGGACCGTTAGCGACAAACGCAAGTGGGTCTTCTCGTCCTCGACGTTTGCCCACAACACGTCCCTAAAGTCGGGCTCGGCGATGTTATTGGCAAGGTGATACAAGAACGAGTATCCCAGGCCCTCACTGAACAGGCAGAATAGCGAGGCGATCGCTGGCGGGTAAGGAAGGGCGAAGATCCGACCCGAGCGCCAGCCATTCCAAAACTCAGCTTCGACCGGCGTTGGAGGTGGCACTCCCTTATCGGTGAGCCGTGCGACGAGGTCTTCGATGTCGCCGAGATGGCGGCGCTCGTCCTCGACGAGCTTCGGAGCGACCTTGTCGAAGATCTCGTAGCCCTGCACATAGGCGGGATCGGTCAAGAGCTGGAACCCCTCCATCGCTGCCGCTTCGGCATGGTACAAGATGCCTAAGAGCCGAGTGAATGCCTCCCGGTGTCGATAGGGATCGATGAGCGGTATCGGGCGCGCGAGACGGGGAGTCGGTAGATTCTTGAAGGCCATATTGTTGCTCTTTCAAACTTAGATGATGCGGTAGCCGCCCTGGGTGTCGGGCTCTCCGAAGCGCCGATATACACGCCAGCATTGCACCAGCGTGACCAAGAGAAACGCTTCGAGTGTGTACCAGAGTTCGAGGGGCAGCCTCGGAGCGTAGTCCAAGTATTCGTTCAATCTATCCGATGTTGGCAGTGACACACCGGTCTGATCCAGGCAGATGAGTAAGACGCCGAGCGCAGCGATGAATGTCGCGATTCCAACCACGCTAAACGCCATCACGCCCGCCATCGCGGCCTTAGAAAGTGTCTGACTGAAGTGCCTGGCGCGCCGTCGAAGCCACTCGAGTTCGTAGAAGGTCTGCTCGGTGGCTCCATGAACCAAGCGTGGGAGTTCGTCGATCAACGTCTCGAGCTGGTATCCAAGTGTCTCGAGAAGCTCCCGCTGCCGTCGCCTGGCGGCCGAACGCTCGTAGTTCAAGGTCGCCTTGAAGTAGTCCATTTTGGGCCAGAGCGCACGAAGTGAGGAGTCGAGGGTCAACTGCGCGCGGATCACGCGCAAGAACGACCAATTTGCTGGGACCTTGTGGCGCGCGAGGATGGCCGCCATTTGGCTTTGTGCGCTACCAATCGACTTCTCCGTGAATTCAATGCCGCGGGTACGAGCCCGAAGCGCCCAGCTACGCATGAAGTCGACCAATTCGTTCTTGCATAGCTCGAGATCTCCGGGCGGCAGCTCCGGGCCGAGCAACAAGAAGATCTCGGCAGCCTTGGCGTACTTTTGCTGCACCACTGAGCGCTGCATTTCACGATACAGCTCAAGGAAGTCCGTCTCCAATGAGCCTACCGATCCAAAATCGATCAGCCCGATGCGGCTGTTTCGCATCAGCACGATGTTGCCTGGGTGGAGGTCGCCGTGGAAGTAATTGTCCTCGAAGAGCTGACGCTGAAGCGACTGAAAGAGCCGCCGGCCCACCTTGCTGGGCTCGACGCAATTGGCAGTCATCCACTCGTCTAGCAGTTGAGGATCGCGCTCGCGCACGCGCAGCAGCTCCGACATGAGGACCCCGCTGACGAACTCCATTACTAACACCCGCTTGGATGAGAAGTCGTGGAAAACCTTGGGAGCGTAGACTCCGTGTTCCCTCAGGTTGCGCCGCATGTCCCTGATGGCGGTCGCTTCGAGGCGATAGTCGAGCTCCTCAGCGAGCGTGCGGCTAAGCTCGTGATAGAAGTCGGCCCACCGCATCGCCGGGACGAGGTGTAGGCGTTGTGCGAATCTGCAGATCGACCCGACAAACCGGACGTCCTTGTGGACGATCTCATCGATTGTTGGACGTCGGACTTTTACGGCTACCAACACGCCGTTCGAACGCAGCCGAGCGCGATGAATCTGGCCAATGGAGGCCGCGGCGAAGGGTTCTTCCTCGAATACCTCGTACATATCCTCGATCGGTCGACCGAGATCGGCTTCTACGATCCTGCGTACATGTTCGAACTCGAAACCTGTCGCGTGATCCTGCAAGATCGCGAGCGCGTCGCAAAAATCAGCCGAGAACAAGTCACGGCGCATACCTAACAATTGCCCGACCTTGATCCACAGCCCGCCAAGCTGCTCGAGTGTGTGTCGCACCAACCGACCCACAGCGCGCGAATCCGCGCGGCCATGAAGGCGCAGTCCAAACAGCCTCAACGCCGCTCCGCCGAGGGTCCACGCCAGCGCTAACGGGCGCCACCGGCTCGGATCTCTAATGGGCTCCACGTTCGGTCGGGGTCGCTCTTCGAGCAGCGGTGTGGTGATCCAAGATGACTTCTGCATGGCTTGGCCCCCGACCGAATTCTTCGACAGCCCGAAAGACAGCGTCGCATAACGTATTTCTTGGTAGGTCGCCAGCTGCCTCCTACGGTCTGGCGTCTTGCGTAGCGCGGACCAGAGTGCCTCACCAGGCGAGCTGCTCCAGTCGACTTCGCATCTTCCTCCTTCGTTGGCAGCAGGCGCTCTCGGCTCATGCTCACGTTGCTAGCCCACAATCCGTGGCCTACCGTGTGCTCGAGCGAATCACCATCGCTCCCTCTGGCGAGCTCGGTCGGTGCAGTGCAATCAAGGCCCCTACGCTGTCTGACCGACGAAACGCGACGAAACATGACCGACGAAACATGACAGGGGCGATTTGAGTGCGTGACCACGCTGACTGACCGACGAAACATGACAAGGGCGATTTGAGTGCGTGGTACCACGCCGTCTGACCGACGGACGAAACGTGACGAGGGCGATTTGAATGGCTTCGAGCCTCCGGGGACGGGGTTGAAATCGTCCCTGGCATGTTGGTCCGGCAGCCTGCCCTGCGATCGTCCCCGTTCGCCCTGTGGCGGCGACTCGCTGATCCTGCTCTTGGCCCTTTCGGTGGGTTGGCTGACCAACGCGCCTTGGCTTGCCCTCTTTGCGCGCGCCCTCTGCGGCGTGAGTGCTACGTTCCTGAAGTGGAATGCGCTGGAACGTCTGGCGACGCTGGCTGGTTCAAGCGACTGGGCGCGGTTCTCCTCCCTGTGCTCGGCACAGCCCTAGGCTCAATCGGCGGCTACTGGATTGGACAGCAGGAGCGAATCGAGGAGGTCAGGATCAAGCACGTTGATGAGTTCGTGCAGGCAGCCCAAACGGTCTGGCAGGCGCTGGATAGCTACGAGGCCAAGCTCTCCCACGAGGCGCACCAAATGGAGGTGGACTTGGTGCTCGGCGCACACAAGTTCAAGCAACTTGAGGCGGGGTATCGGCTCGAGCAGCGCACGGAGACTGAAAGCCAACGAGCGTGGGAGGCGATCCGGGGCGCGCGCTCGGTCCTGGGCGAAGAGATCTCCCGAATGCTGATGCAGAGAACCGGAATCCTGGCCCATCGGTGGAGGACCTGGGTGGACTCTTGCGCGTCTTGCGACGACTTCCGGTCCAGCGGGGAAATCATCGACTACTATGATGCCCATCTGCGGGCGTCCAGGTTCGACCTGGTTCAGGCCCGAGAGTACGCTCTTCAGAGGCTGGGATACTAAGCGATGGTTGATCAGTGGCTCTGCCTCAGTCCCGCAGCGCAGCGACGCGAGCAGCGCAACGTGACCGAACCGCAAATGATGGCATAGACGGCCTGCCTCGTCGGTTGGTGCCAAGGAAGGCGCAGATGGACGAGATGTACTTCGTGAAGACGGTTAGGCGCCCCACGGGAGAGGGCACGTGGGACGTGCTCAAGGTCGAGGTCTTTCGGCGAGACGACGACGGCGAGACCAAAATCGGCGAGTACGGCCGCAATTACCCCCGAATCTCCAGCACTTTCCACGCGTTCAAGCAGGGAGACCGAGAGTTCGCGCTCTACTCCCCGCACTACACCGCGACTCGCGTGATGAGCCTCCCGGATTGCACGGACATCGGTTGCGAGGAGCCGGCGCAGTTCGGGTTCTGTCCGGTCGACTTCTACGTCCCGTCGTCCGTGTGGGACGAGGAGGACGACACTGACACGGACCGGGTTGACGGTCAGTTCGGCTTCGTCGCCGGCTGCGTCTGGGGCGACGACAGCTCGTGGAAGATTCAGTACCTCCACCTGTCTCGCGTGTCCGAGGGCATCGTCAAGCGGGACGACCGGTTCGGCTACATCGAACTCGGCAGCGACCAGGACTTGAAGCACGCAATCGACGCGACCTGCTACGACCCCGAGGACGGCGTCTTCGACATCAGCATCTGACACCTCGCCACGGATCGCGTCGATGCTACGGACCCGCGCGAGCATCTGGAGCGCAGGATAGCGGAGCTGCAGAAGGAGCTGGATGCTCTCAAGGGGCGGTCGGGCAGCTAAAGCGCGCGAGCCTAGGTAGGTTGAATGGCTTTGGGGTGGAGGTCGGCCCCCCGTAGTGCCCATAGGCATCTAGTCCGGCGCAACGTGACAAGGGCGATTGGGGTGGTTTCGAACTGTCCGGCCCGCCCCGCGAACGAACCAGTAGCGATTTGGTCCGGGTCCGCAGCAAGCAAGCCTGTGGGAAGACGCGGGGTGCGTGGGCAGAGCTCATCGCGGTGTGGCCGGGGCCGCCGTTGTTACGGGAGCCGCGAGCGTCCGGACACGACATCCGAGGGCCGAGGCGTGTGGGCGGACGAGGGCTCTTCCGAGGGGGGGCGGTCGAACCGCGGGGCGCGAACGCGACGCCGGGGGACTACGCCGCAGCAGGCATGATCGGTGGCGGGCACGTACCGATCGGAAAGTTCACCGTCCGGTCGCCCGCGCGGTAGGCATCGGAGGCGACTTCGTGCGCCTCGTAGACGAGTT
>JAPPOR010000614.1 GCA_028817905.1 Myxococcales bacterium | reverse complement strand
GGCTCGCCCTGAATCTCGTCCCGGCAGGAGTCTCGCTTAGGTGATCACCTATGAGCCCGGGTTAGCCCCGCTTGTTCATGAACTCTGCGTCGGATCGTAGGCATGCGTCGATCGGTCGACCTTGGCCAGCAAAGGCTTCTGCGAAACGTACATGTGAAACGCACCAAAACCTCCGACGTCGTAGTCTTGGTAGGGGGACCCGGAGCTCCTATGCAATGCCTCGAGATCGAGACGTGGCATCATCATGATGCGCCGTGCCACCAGCACCCACAGCCTACCGAGCAAGTTGCCATTCCTAGGGTAGTCGTACTCCATGACCACGAGGCGCCCCCCGGGCGCCAGCACCCGAAGCAGCTCGCTCAAGACACGATGTGGATCGTGGTAGAGCGTAAAGGCATCGGTGTTGATAACCGTATCAAAACTTGCGTCGGGGAAGGGCAGAGCCTGTGCATCGCCTTCTACCAGCTTTGCCCCTAGGTCGAGCCGCTCCAGGCGGCGCCGTGTGGCTTCTATGCACCGTGGATTGTATTCGAGCCCGGTCACTTCATAGGCGTGAGCGTACTGTGACATCAAGAAACCGACGCCGAACGAAACCTCGAGTACGCGAGGACCTTGTATATGAGGAAGAGTCCTCCGTAGGCGCTTGCCCCAGGAGTGAGTCAGCAGAAGATCATAGAGGCGCCCAAACCGCTGGTTGAACCACCAATCGATGGCTCTCCACCGGTCTATTGCCCGGTGTTCAAGTTGAACGGAACCGGTTGAATCGGTCATCTATACCTCGACCAGGTAAGTGGATTTGGCCGCAACGCTGCTGCCGCGGCGTCGACTGCATGCGCAACAGACTCCGAACACCGCTGAAGACCCCCAAAGGTCGCCCAGGTACCTTCACCGCGACTGACTGGTACCTGCCATCAGCTCCTCACGCTGAGTTCCGAAAGTTGCTTCTGGTCTATGCAGAACGTAGAGTCCGACTAGTAGAGAAGTGCTCGGGTACCAGTACAAGCCGAGAACGAATACAAGTTGAAGTAGGGTTCTTGGACTACTTCGATCGAATCGCCTCTGCCACGAGGCCCCCGTCTTGCATAACCGCACCATGCGGTGGCGCTGCGCCAAACGCAAGCACCAACCCGGTGCTGACGAGGATCACAGGCGGCCAATGATGTGCAGCCAGGGGCCACTGGCCGCTAGCAGAATATCCGTGACCGCACGCAAACGTGCGCTTCCTGATCAGTGGAGCGCGTGGAGAACCCTTGCTCCACCGGGTGAGGCGCCGGTAGTGGCATGGGGCCAAGTTTTCATCCAGGAAAGGGCGCGTGCCCTTTCCTGAGTGTGAACAAGGCGGACTACTTAGGGCAAATCGGAGCTCGGGTTTGAGGGTGTGCGCAAGGTGCGCGGGAAGGTCTGTAGATTGACCTCCTCGCTGTCGCTGAGCACGGCGAAGGCATTGCTGAAGCCTTGTAGAAGAAACCACCCAGCAGGAAGGTGCAGCGTTGCCTCGGTCCACCACCGACGGTCGCGTGCACTCGCGTTGGCCCTCGCGTACACTCCCCCGCATGGTCGAAACGGTCTGCGCGCTCGTGGGTCTCACTGTCCTTTGCATGCTCAGTCCGGGGCCCGACATGGTGCTGGTCATGCGCAATACGATGGCCGGCGGCCGGAACTCGGGACTGGTCACCTCGCTTGGGATCCTGACCGGGAATGCGGTGCACGTCACGTACTGCGCGGTGGGTGTGGGCTGGCTGGTCGCCCGCAGCGTCGTCGTCTACGGGTTCCTTAAGTACGCGGGTGCGGCGTATCTCATCTACCTAGGCGTGAGTGGCCTGCGCAGCAAGCACCGCGCCGTTGGGAACTTCGCCGGCGGTAACTTGCGGAAGCCATCCCGCACCGAGGATGACAGACGTGTCTTCTTCCAGGGCTTGCTCAACAACCTCCTCAACGCCAAGGGAGCCCTGTTCTACCTCGGCATCTTCACTCAAGTGATCGGGCCGGGTACGGCCCCTGCCACGACGCTTGTGCTCATTCTATCGATGGTCGCCACCAGCGCGCTCTTCTGGCTTGCCTTCGTGCACACGCTGCATTTGCCCCCCGTGCGCAACTGGCTTGCACGCTTTCAACGTCTCATCCAGCGCATCTTCGGCACCCTCTTGATTCTGGCCGGTCTACGGGTAGCGACATCGGCCGAGTAGCCCGGATCATTCACGACTTCGGCGTCGGATCGCGCAGGATTTCGGCTTCACA
>JAPPOR010000721.1 GCA_028817905.1 Myxococcales bacterium | reverse complement strand
CCGGCGCTCGAGCCGTTTGTTACCAGACTGTGGCACTTCGGAGGCGAGTTCACCCACGGGGCGGAGCGGCTGATCCCAAGCATCTATGGCCAGTTGCTCATCAATCTGGACGTGGACGACCTGTGGGCCGACGCGGGCCGTGGCCTGGAACGCTACTCGGGTGCGGTCTTCAGTGGGCCGCGCTCGACCCCGCTCACGATCGGAACCGCCCAGCAGCGCGACATTGTGGGCGTGCAGTTCCGAACAGGTGGGTTTCGGGCGTTCATGCCGTTGCCCGCCGAGCACCTGGCCGACGCACACGTGGAGGCCGACGATGTGTGGGGGGTGGGAGGCGCCCATCTGCGCGAGCGGTTGTGTGAAGCGCGCGTCCGTGGCCATCTCCTCGATACCCTGGAAGTGATCCTGTGCGAGCACCTATGTGGTCCAGACCGCATGGCGGCCGACGTTCGGGCAGGCGTCGCTGCGCTCGTGGCTGGGACGAGCGTGGCGGAAACATGTGCACGCCTGGGTCACTCCCCCCGGCGGCTTCTGGAACGGTTTCGTGACCAGGTCGGCCTGACTCCGAAGCGACTGGCGCGCGTCGCACGCCTCAACCGTGTCGTTGCTGGGTGCAGCCAACCACCCGGCTGGGATCGGCGACGGGCCTCGGCAAACGCACCGCAGCTCGACCTGCGGCCGACCTGGGCCACCTTGGCGGCCGAGTGCGGCTACGCCGATCAGGCTCACTTGATCCGAGAGTTTCGCGTGCTGGCCGGCATCACCCCAACGGAGTTCGTGCCGCGCTCCGCCACCGAGCTGACCCACATCCCGATACGTTGACCCGCGCTCGCCGCGGCGCCCTGCAAAAAGATCCAATCCTCGCCTGCGGGCTGCCGGTAGTGTGGTCGCATGTCCGAACCGATCCTGACTCCCCGCCTTGTGGTGGCCGGCACCGACGACGCCATCGCCTTCTACCGAAAGAGCCTCGGCGCCGAGCTGCTCGAACGCCACTTCGATGAGGGGCTGGGCCTCGTGGTGCACGCCGCCCTGTCGATCGGCGAGGCGGTGTTTGCGCTGACCGAGCAAAGCCCGGCATCCCACAACCACGCCCCCGGCAGTCTGGGCGGTACGCCGGTCATCATGCAGCTGATGGTCGACGATCCCGATGCCGTGGCCGCCGCGATGGTCGCTGTCGGCGCCGAGGTCATCTTCGAGATCGCCGATCGGTTCTACGGCAGGAGAGATGGCCGCTTGCGCGACCCCTTCGGGCACGTGTGGATCCTGTTCAAGACGCTGGACTCCTGATATCGCGAGCGGCTCTCAGCGCTCGATAGCAACGTTGCGGAACGCCACCTGGCCGGGGGTCATGCCCTCGCCTCGATCCACCTCGACTTCCAGGGAGAGCTGAGCAAGGGACTCCGCATGGCTGTGTACATTCGGAAACGCTACCGTCATTTGCTGGCTCACACCCGCCACGAGTGTTTGTAGCAGGCACGAACGACTCGGGGGGTTGTCGGCGATGCGGACCTCTGCGGGCGTGTAGTTGTTGCCCATGTCGTCGATCGCATGGCTCACGCGGCGGGGCCAGGTGCACCATGACTGCAGGGCGACCTCAAGGGTCCAGTCGAAGCCCAGGCCTGTGACCGTCAGCACGCAAACAACGTCCGCCGCGTTCACCCTCCCGCACCCCTGTAGGTCGAACTGGACGCTGCGATTGTCCGGAAAGAACTGCGTGTCGACGGGCGCACCTGTTCCGATCCGGCGCACCGCCGCCTGCGTCATCTCTTCAAGCGCCAGGCGCTCCACTTCGGCCCTACAGACCCGGCGGTCGAAGGCCGTCTCCTCGTGGGCGCACTCGTCACATCCGCCCAGCACGGTTGCGCCGGCGGCAAGGCATAGACAGGTCAACGTGGCAGCGGTTCGCATCGGGATCCTCCAGCTGGACTGTGGTCAACCTCGTGACGCCCCGCTCCGGCCGCTTGTCCAGACCACGGGGCACCAACCACCCCATCGGACCGGCGCTCTCCTGGTTGCCTCACTTTCGCCACCGTGGCCCGCTGGCGAGGACCTCACGGAAAACGCCCACAGGCGCGCCGCTGTTGTGATATGGATTCCGGCGCGCACCAGCGCCCAACCCCGGAGCCATCGCACTCCCCCTTGCTGTGCCATAACTGACTGAAATCACTTGAGCCCCCGTAGCTCAGCTGGATAGAGCAGCGGCCTTCTAAGCCGACGGTCGGGTGTTCGAATCGCCCCGGGGG
>JAPPOR010000582.1 GCA_028817905.1 Myxococcales bacterium | reverse complement strand
GCAAGAGTGGGGCAGCGCCGCTCCGGGTACCCAGGCGGGGCCGCGGGAGGGGGCGCTCGGAGCCCTGCTGATTCTCTCCGGACAGATGGAGGTCACGGTGCGGGATGGTCAGGGTGTCAGTCGTCACCGCCATCAACCGGGCACCCTGGTGTTGCTCTCCGGCGACGCGCCGCGCGAGGTCGTGCGCACGGAAGGCACAGCCCAGGGGCTGGCGATCGCCCTCACCGACGGCTGGTGCCCCGAGCACCGTGGCAAGCCGGCCCGCGACTGGCGCGATGTCACGACGTCACTTGTTCCCGACCCAACCGCCCTATCGCTGGGGCAAGCGATGCGCTCCGAGCTCGAACGCGGAGCACCCAGCGGCCCGCTCTACGCCGAAGCCCTTTCCCTATCCCTGCTGGCGTTGACCGAAGCCCGCGCAAGTAGCCATGCAGTCGCGCCGAAACTGACTCTGCCGGAGTGCGGACGGATTCGCGACCACGTTGAGCAGCATCTCGAGACCCCCATCTCGATCGACGCTCTGGCCGCATTGGTGGGCTTGCGACGCCGCCAGTTTGCCTCGCGCTTCCGCGCCACCTTCGGCATGTCAGCCTATAACTACGTCCTTCAGCGGAGGGTCGCGCGCGGTGCCACCCTGCTGGCGCGCGGGCGTTCCATCGCCGAGGTGGCCATGACTGTTGGCTTCTCTAGCCAGAGCCACTTCACCATGACCTACCGACGTCAGTTGGGCGTGACACCAAGTGCCGGCAGACCACGGGCTCGCACGCGACCGCTGCCCGATCGTGATAGACGCTTGCCTGCTGGGCGATAAATGCTGCGCGCATGTCGTCCATGTGGTCTACCTGGCGCTCGTTCACGACAAGCACGACAAGGTGCCTCGGTGCCGGCCTGAGACCGGCCGCCCGTAGGAATCGACCCTCACGCGCCCCGGCGGTGCATGCACCACGCGAACCAGAGGTCACCTCGAACGCCCCTGCCGGTGGCCGCCTCAACACGCTCCGTGGCAAGAGACACCATCGTGCCCCACTGGTTGTGCGATGTACCTCGTTAGGCCGAGCGCACCCGATTGAGTGGACGTGGCGTCTTCTGTTCTGTGGACTGCTGGCCTGCTCCGAACCGGCCACCGGAAACGAGGGGCTCGGTCTGGGTGAGATGGAAGGGCACGGCACCGAGGCCGCCGGAGGCATGGCGACGGCGCCCCCGCCGCCGGTCCCGGGGATGGACCCGGCGAGCTCTCGACCATCGCCGACGTCCGCACCCACCGCGGCCACCGAAGGCGCGGCTGCGGCCACACCAGGTGGCGCCGAAGCCGATCCGTCGAACACCGACCCGGCCAACGCAAGTGCCAGCGACACGGGCATGCCCGAGTCGATGCAGGACGAGGACCCGCTGGAGGATGCGGCGGCGCAACCCGAGCCGGCCGACCCGGCCACGGCATCGGATGCCCCTGTCGAGGCTCCACCCGAAGCCTGTGATCCGGCCGAACGCGGCGACCCACCAGAGACGGTAGACCACGACCCGCCCGGCGACACGACAGGCCCCTACGCGGTTGTAATCGAACACGACCCCGGGCTGACGACGCATACGGTGTACCGCCCGGCCGAACTTGGAGTCGATGATCTCACCCACCCGGTCGTGGTCTGGGCCAATGGTGGCTGCGTCAAGAACGGGCTCATGTTCTCGAAGGCGTTGACCGAGTGGGCCTCCCACGGGTTCCTCATCATCTCCGACGGTAGGCCCGGAGGCTCGGGCAGCAGCGGACTGGGGACCAATGGAGAGCCCCAGCGCCAGGCGCTCGACTGGATCTTTGCCGAAAATGATCGGCCCTGCAGTCAGTACTACCGCAGGGTGAATGTGGAACGTGCCGCAGCGATGGGGCAATCGTGCGGCGGTCTGATGACCTTTGGGGTCTCCGCCGACCCGCGACTGGACATGATCGCGATCTGGAACAGCGGGATGTTCGAGCGTGACCAAGAGATCTACGCTGGGCTGCACACACCGATCGGGTTCTTCATCGGCGGTTCGTCGGATGTCGCCTATCCACAAGCCGAGGCGGACTTCGCCGCGATCGACGGGGACCTGCCTATCTTCTATGGCAACCTCGACGTAGGCCATGCCGCAACCTGGGGGCAACCCAACGGCGGCGAGTTTGGACGCGTGGGCGTGCACTGGCTGCGCTGGCACCTGTTCGACGATCCCGGCCCCGAAGGGGAACAGATGTTCGTCGGATCGGATTGCGGCCTGTGCGGCACCGATTGGGAGATCCGCAAGAAGAACATGCGGTAGCGCAGCAAGAGTTTGGCTCATCGTGGAATGAGCGTCAGGAGGTGGTGATGGTGGGACATAACCATAGGCCCTGGTCGGTTGCTTGTAGTCATCGGCGCGGAGCGGTTTTCTGGTTGGCATTCGTTGTACTGGCGTGTGGTGAAGACGACCCCGGGCCAGAACCAGGAGCTGCAGCATCGATGGAACCAGCCATGACCGGCACCATGCAGGGCTCCGCGACCAGCACGGAGGCAGCCTCCGCGCAGGAAACCATGCCGCCAGGGCCGACCATGTTGCCTACTGCCGGAATGCCCTCTGACGCATCGGGCACCATGAATCCCGGCTCAATGGAGACGCAACCGGGCACCATGGACACCCAACCGGGCACCATGCAACCCGGTGCCATGGACACCCAACCCGGTGCCATGGACGCCCAACCCGGTGCCATGGACGCCCAACCCGGTGCCATGGACGCCCAACCCGGCGCCATGGACGACACCCAACCCGGTGCCATGGACCCTGAGCCACCAGCCTCGGGGGGCGTCTTGCCGCCGGTCGAATCCACCGAGATGGACGGGCCGTTCGAGTCGGAGGTGGACACCTCGGGTCCCCACCACGTCTGGCGCCCGACTGAGATGGGCAAGGACGGCCTGAAACATCCGGTCTTCGTGTGGGGTACCGGAGCGGGTGCCACGCCCGATCGGTACAACGGCTACTTCGGCCGGTTCGCCACGCACGGGATCGTGGTAGTCGCCCCTACTCCAGCAAGTCTCAGCGCCTCCAACATGAGCTCTGCGCTCGCCTGGATCCTCGAACAGAACGATACGATGGGCAGCGACTACTACCAGATGATCGATCCCGATCGCATCGGTATGGGTGGGCACTCTCAAGGCTCCGTTGCAACGTTCAACGTGGCTGGCATGGAGGATCGGCTCAAGACCACCATTCACGTCGCTGGCGGCTCCTTTGACGGCCGCGGCTCGTCTAAGGTCAAGGCTCCAACGGCGTATATCTGCGGCGAAACCGACTTCGCGCTTCCCAACTGCGAGACCGATTTCGAAAACGTCGAAGGCCAGCCAACCTTCTTCGCCGTACTCGATGGGGTGGATCACGTGGCCGCCGCCCGCAACGCCATGCCCGGCATGGTCGCATGGCTTCGCTGGCACCTGGGCGGCGAGACCGAGCGCGCCGCCCAATTTACTGGTCCAGACGGCGAATTCCATCAAGGCATCTGGGACTCCAAGACCAAGAACTGGAATTTCTAACCGGTCTCGCCGTTCGCGAACGCAACCATTTGCGGATGCGTGAGCGTCTCAGAAGGGCAGGCAGACGTGGCTGCCGTCGCTCAACCCGGCGCAGACGATATCGCCGCCCTCGTCGATGCTGTTGCAGCATTCCCCGTCAGTCGTACATGCGCCGCCCTCGATAGTACAGCCGGCTCCTGTGTCGCATTCGTCGCCCACGCTGCCTTCTTCGAGCTCGGTGTCGCCATGATTCAAATGTGAAGGAGCCGCATTCTCGTTAACAGAGACGATATGTCCGATCGTGTCGGTCTTCTTGTGAAGATGGCACAGCAGCACCCCGTTGCTGGCCCGTGCGTCACGCACGCCGAAAGAGACGACGAATACGAGCAGCGCAGTCCCCCCAAAGAAAGGCAATGCGCGACGGAAGGATTCGTATGTCATGTAGATCTCCTTAGCGTGAGGTAGTACCAGTCGTCAGCGCGGCGGGCCTGGTCCTCACAGACCTGAAGTGAACCACTCTCTTCTGCGGAGCGGAGGGCGACACGTACCACAACATGGAAACATCAGATAGCGAGCTGCAATACAGCATCGCGCGCTCTCGGTTCCCCCTGCCCGCTGCCCAACGATGGGGCTCGAAGACGGTCGTCGTGGATGGAGCGTCACTTGCGGTCCGCGGACGCGCGGTCCGGGATCTCCGATAAACAGCGGCTCGATCTGCGTCAGAACCATACCATCAGGCCCGTGATTTGCTAGCGTGGGGCCATGCTGCTCTTCGCTGCCCTGCTTACCTCTGGTGTGCTCGCTGCGCCACCAGCCCAGCCGGACCCGTCCGCGCGCTATGTGTTCTACTTGCATGGCAAGATCATCGAGAACGCGGGCCGCAAGCCGAACCACCCACGCTGGGGTGTGTACGACTACGACGCCGTGCTGGCAGCACTGGCCGGGCCCGGACGACTGGTCATCTCCCAGCAACGAAAGCCGAACACCAGGGTCGGCACCTACGCCCGCGTGGTGGCTGCGCAGGTGGAAGAATTGCTGGCCGCCGGCGTACCGGCCGACCACGTGACGGTCGTCGGTTTCTCCAAGGGCGGCGTCATCGCCCAGCACATCTCCCGCAAGCTCGCCGCACCGATCCGCTATGCGCTACTCGCCAGCTGCAGCAAAATGACCAGCAGTGGCGACCTGCACGGCCATATCCTGTCCATCCGAGAACAAAGCGACACCATGATGGGCAGCTGCGCGGCCGCCTTCAAAGACTCCCCACGGCTGGCCGAACACCACGAGCTCACCATTGCCATCGGCGGAGAGCACGGCGCTTTCTATAGACCCCATCGCGCCTGGCTGAAGCCATTGCTGGCCTGGATCGACGGAAAAGCACCAGCCCGCAGCTGACGCGCAGTGACCGGGCAGACGGAGCGCGCCGCTTCCGGTCAGAAGGTGACACTCAGGCCGGTGCAAACGTTGTGTGTCCTTGGTAGCCGGTTGCGCGCAACACCCACGCCTGCACACAGGATCACCACGGTGTGCCACGGGCGGTAGCTTGGGCCACCTGGTGATTCACGCTAAGATAGGGGCCCGCTAGGACGTCAGCCACTTGAGCGAACCAGGTCGTACTGCTGCGAGCGAGCTGTCCAAGTCGACGCCGACTTGCATCGCGGATCGCTACGACGTTCTGGGTCCGCTCGGGCGCGGTGGCATGGCAATGGTCCACCGCGTCCGAGACCGCGCCGCCGGCGATGAACTTGCCGTCAAGCGGCTTAGCATGGCCGGTCGAGAGGGCACTCAACTTGAGCTTTTCGAGCGGGAGTTTCACACCCTGACGCAGCTCGCCCATCCGCGCATTGTGCGCGCATACGACTACGGCTTCGATGGTGAGCATGCGTTCTACACGATGGAACTGCTCGACGGTGGCGATCTCCGGGAGCTCGCCCCGCTACCGTGGCAGGAGGTCTGCTCGGTCGCCTACGACATCTGCTCCGCGCTTTCACTTCTCCATTCGCGACGCCTCGTGCACCTCGACCTGACCCCCCGGAACGTACGGAGGACGGCGGACGGGAAGACGAAGCTCATCGACTTCGGACTGATGGCACCGTTCGGCCCGCGTCAACTGCTCGCAGGTACGCCTCCGTACGTGGCCCCAGAGGTCATCAGCGGCGTGAGCGTCGACGGACGCAGCGACCTATTCTCGTTGGGCGCGACGCTCTATCAGGCACTCACCGGCCGAGTCGCCTTCAAGGTCAGGCGCTTCGAGCAGCTGTGGGACGCCTGGCGAACGACCCCGCCCTCGCCGCGCCAGCTTCTCTCGGAGATTCCACAAGCCCTTGACCAGCTCGTCATGGCGCTGCTGCGTATCGATATCGGCTCACGACCCCGCAGCGCCAGCGAAGTCATGGATCGCATGGCCCCGCTACTGAGCTCGCCCGCCGATGACTCGCTGGTGGTGGCCAGTGCGCATCTGGCCGCGCCGGAGTTGGTCGGTCGGACGGACGGACATGCGAGTACGCATGCGCAAGCAAGTGCTGCGGGCCCTCCGCGGCCGCGGCGGCGGTTTCCTGGTGAGCGGCGCACGTGGAGCCGGGCGCACGCGCGCGCTCGACACGTTCGTGCTGGAGGCCAAGCTCAACGGCGCCCTCGTCGCGCGCGCACATGCCGACGACGCGGCCTCCGGTCCGCTTGGTGCGGCCCGCGCCTTGGTCGAACAGATCCATCGAGGCGCACGCGCGATCTCGCACAACGTCTCGAGCTGTCGCCCGCGGGTTCATAGCCTTCTATTCGGGGGGGCGAAGGGACCCAATCCGCCACTGGTCGACATCACCCGTTCGACCCTTCCCCGCGCGCAGGTCCAGGCGACCCTGGCCGAATGGATCCTCACGATCGCCCACGAACTCCCACTAGCGCTCGTACTCGACGACCTCGAGCTGAGCGATGAGCCATCGGCTGCGCTCGTCGCGGCATTGACTGTCGAAGCCCCCAACCACCGACTCTCCTATGCGGTCAGTGCATGCACCGAACATTCCGGAGCTCCCAGCCCAGCACTGGCCGCCATACGCGCACACGCGCGGAACGTCGCGCTCCAACCTCTCAGCTCAAAGCAAACTGCCAGGCTCTTGACCAGCGTATTCGGCGATGTGCCGAACGTGGGACCCCTTAGCCGGCAGCTGCACGAGCTGAGTACAGGTAGACCTCGAGAGTGCATGCTCCTAGCCCAACACCTGGTCGACCAAGGCATCATCAGCTATTCCGGCGGAGCCTTCTGCCTGCCACCCGGCGTGGACGCTGATGTCCTTCCCAAGGGGCTCGAGGGGGCCCTGAGGACCCAATTGCGGGGCCTCTCGCGAGCCGCCACGCGCGTCGGCCGGTTGCTCTCGTTGGCAGCCAACAGGCGGCTGAACCGGGGCCAGCTGAGGCGGATTGGCAACCTGAGCGCAGCCGAAGTCGACGCCGCAATCGGCGCCCTGCAGCGCATTCAGGCAGTGGCCGGCACACCCTACGGCTACCGCCTGTGTCACCCGTCCACCGCGCGCCTGTTGCTGGAAGACCTTGAAGAGGGCCAGCTCCGGCAATTCCACGACCAGCTGGCCAACGCCGAGCGAGAAGCGGGCGCAGGCCTCGTGGCCGTCTCCTATCATGCGCTGCAAGGGGCGACGCCCCAGACTGCGCTACGGCAACTGGTGGACGCGGCACGAGACATTCAGGAGCGAACAGAACTGGTCACCTCGGCCATCGCGCAGAGCGGTCTCGATAGGACGGCCCGGACCTATCGCCTTGCCTACGAGATCGCGACCAGCTCCGGTGACGAGCCGCGCCTGAGGCTGCAGCTCCAGGGCACCATCGCAGGAATCTCTGCCCTCGGCGGAGACGGCAGTCACTATGACCTGGTTGCGAACGCATGGCTTGCTTGGATCAAACTCGCCTCAGGCCATACCGATTGGTCTGCCCTCGTTGAGCAGGCGGATCCCGCGCAGCGCGCCCTGCAGGCGTTCGTCAAGGCCAGCGAGCGGCACGCCGCCCTGCCTGACGGTGAGTGGTTGGCGGCGCCCGCTGACGCGATCAAGGAGCTGGTCGCCTATGCAGCCATGTCCATCGCCATCGCCGCCCGCACGCTGCGCCCGGAGTTGAGCGCCACGCTCCCAACGCTGCTGGAGCCCTTCGTCCCGCTGAGCCCTGTCGTCAACGTCATGCGGCTCAACGCCGAGGCCGCGCTCACCCTGATGGAAGGCCGGCGCGAGGAGGGTCGCGCTCGGTACCTCGCATTGGTCGAGGCAATCGACGCAGTCGAAGGTCAAGAGCCCGCATTCATGGGCCGCGTCCGGGCGGCGGTATGCCAAGCCATCGCCACCCAGGAAGCTACCCTGGGCATTCACAAAGAGGACCCTGACGAGTGGCTTCGTGGCGATGATCCCAGCCAGCGGGTCGGGTCCGAGTACGTTCGCAAGATCATGGCACTGCACCGAGGCGAATGGGAGCTGGCGGAGCAACACAGGCGCAACGCCGAACTCATCGCTCTGCAGCACGACGCCAACCTCATGTTCGTCACACTCAGCGAGGAGCTGGAAGTGCATACCTTGGCGCGCGACCTGACGGGGACGCACGCCGTGCGAGCGCGAATCTCGGAGCTCGCGCGGCAAGTGCCAGCCTGGGGCTCCCTTGGGCAGTTGGCCGACCTCCACCTTCACCACCTCTGTGGCGAGTACGACGCAGCCCTGGAACTTGCCACCCAGCTGCGGGAGACGGCCCATACGACCGCCCTGGGACTGCGGGGTCTATGGGCGGCCGTCAGTGCCGTGGAGGCAGAGATCTACCTGGCACAGGACCGCGTCGACCTGGCACTCGAAGCCGGCATGCGGGCGCTGGAGCGTGCGCAGAGCCGGGGGCACTGCCATCTAGCCCGCACGATCGCTCCCGTCGTCGCCCTTGCGGAGGCGCGTCTCGGTCGCTACACGCAGGGGGTCGCTCGCATCGAGGGGGTCCTCGACGAGCAAGCGGCGCTCGGCGTCAGCGGGCTCTTGCGGGGCCGGTCCCTGGAGTACCTGGCACGCTGCGCCATGCACCACGGCGATCACGACGCCTTTGACGCCGCCTGCCGCGCCGTCGAGCGCGACTATCGACCTGGCTGTAGCGAAGTCCTGGGCGCGCTTTACGAGCGCCTGATCGAAGACGCGCGCCGCATCGGCCTGCTCGACTCCCCAACCATCGATGCTTCCAAGACTACGCCGGAGGCGGTAGCGGCCACCGAGAGCACGACCGTCCTGGGCCGCAAACACACGCGCGCGCAGGCGATGGCGACACTAGCGCAGCTGCGCGACGCGATCGGCGGGTCGGTCGCCCATCTCTACCTGCTCACCGAAACTGGCCTCACGCTTACAGCCTCCACGGGAACGCATCGGAACGACTCCGAGCCCTTGCTGCAGTACGCCAAAGCCCAACTGGAAATCGAGCAAGACGATGCCGTCACGACGGTGGCTGACGGTCTCGCCCAGACCGGCGACAATACGTCCTCAGCCCGTGTGCAAGATGCGGCCGGAAGGCCCCTTCATCCCATCTCGCTCGTCACGCAACGCGCCGGAAGCGCCGAAATGGTGGGCGTTTTGCTCGTCGACCGCCGAGAGGTCACATCCCGGGCCGCCGAGGTCATCACGGCGATCACCCGTCGGTTGATCGGCTCAGGCGCCTATCGGCCGATCTCCCTCAACTGACCCGCCCTCGTCAGCCGACGGTATCGCGAGCAGGCGTCGCATCGCGACGGGATCCAGGGAGGCTTCTAGCTGATCGGCCACGCGGTCCAGGGAAGCATCGCGCAGGCGCGCAAGATCGGGCGCGCCTTCGGATGAACGCAGACCGGCCCACGCGAGCAACGCGTCGCAGGCTGCAGGCTCGTCGAACAATCCATGGAGATAGGTCCCCAGGATCCGATCATCCTCGCTGCGGGCACCCTCAGAACCGTCGTCCAGCAGCAGCGCTGGACGCTCGAGCGCATGGCCAGCACTGCGCCCACAATGAATCTCGTAGCCTCTCACGGTGGTTTTTCCGTCCCAGAGCCTGCCCCGCTGCCGCTTCAGGCGCTTGTCGGGGTACAGTACCGTATCGAGTTCCAACAGGCCCAGTCCGGGGGAATCACCAGGGGATCCTTCCACCCCTTCGGGATCCGCCACCGACCTTCCCAGCATCTGGAAGCCGCCACAAATCCCCATGACCTTGCCGCCATAGCGCAGGTGCGAGTGCAGTTCACGGTCCCAGCCCTGCTTTCGCATGAACTCCAGGTCGCCGCGCACCGACTTGGTGCCGGGCAACACGACCAAGTCACATCCAGTCAGCGACTGCCCGGGCCCCACGTAGCCAAGGTCCACCCGCGGATGGTGTCGCAAGACGTCCAGATCGGTGTGGTTGCTGATGCGCGATAGGACCGGCACCCGGACGCGTAGCGCGCCGGCGTCCGGGACAGCTTGGGTGCGGTCGACCGCGTCCTCCGCGTCCAGATGCAACCCGTGCAGGTAAGGTATGACGCCCAGCACGGGGCGCCCAGTGCGCTGTGCAAGCCACGAGAGGCCGGGATCGAGCAACCGCTGGTCGCCTCGGAAACGATTGATCACAAATCCCTGTACCCGAGCCTGCTCGCTGTCGCTAAGCAGATCGAGCGTACCGACCAGGTGGGCGAACACGCCACCGCGATCGATGTCCCCAACCAGGATCACAGGGCAGTCAACCGCCTCGGCGAAGCCCATGTTCGCGATGTCGCGATCGCGCAAATTGACCTCAGCGGGACTACCCGCTCCCTCGACTAGGATCACCTCAAAGGCATCCCGTAGGCGAGCATGGCTCTCCAGCACCGCTGCCATGGCGGTACTCTTGTACGCATGAAAGCCGCGGGCATCCATGTCCGACAGGGGCTTTCCATGAACGATGACCTGGGCCGCGGTGTCCGTATTCGGTTTCAGCAGGACCGGGTTGAAGTCGACGCGCGGTGCAAGGCCTGCGGCGTGAGCCTGCAACGCCTGGGCGCGTCCGATCTCGCCACCGTCCTCGGTCACTGCGCTGTTAAGGGCCATGTTCTGAGGCTTGAACGGCGCCACCGCGACACCTCGCCGGTGAAGCAGACGGCATAGGCCAGCAACCAGAAAGCTCTTTCCGGCGTCGGAGGTCGTGCCCTGGACCATGAGCGTGCGTGCACCCATGCCGGGGGACATGCCGCGCCCCCTGCCCTTTCGTCAAGCGCCGGCGCGAGGCATGCGCGCGTTCGCAGAAAGGATGCCACCACCAGGGGCTCTCCGCGGTGGTACACCTGTTGACCCGAAACCTGCCCCCCGCCCCCCAGGGACCGCGATGTACCGTGTATTGTCGAATACTTTCATCCTTCCTCTCGCTCTCGGACTCGTTGCCTTGGGGAGTGCGGCCTGCGACGACGATGGACAGTTCTGTTTCCAAGACGGCCGGTGCTTCCGGTTCTGTGGCGACGACTGCACGTCGGGATGCTCATCCGTGGATGACTGCGTTGTCGCCTGCGGTGACCGCTGCCGCTATGCGTGTACAAGCAGCGCCAACTGCGCCCTGCGTTGTGGACGTGGCTGCCGCGCAACCTGTCAGAGCACGAGCACCTGCCACACACGCTGCGACGGCGACTGCAGCTACGCCTGTCGGGACGTCAACGACTGCGCCCCGGAACTCGGCCCCAATAGCGAAGCCGTCTGCGAGCGTGTCGGCAACTGTAACCCCACCTGCCTGGGCACATGCACCGTCCGCTGCAAAGACGTGGGGAACTGCAATGTGAACTGCCTCGACGGCGCATCGACGAACTGCGGCCAGGGCGTACGCGTCTGCGGGCGCCCCTGTCCGGACACAACCAAGTCGTAGTCACCGTCCCCGACAACGCAGCGCTGCGACCCACCGGAAACCGCAAACCTGCGTCTCATCCCCGGAGCGCCCCAGCACAACCTAGCGACCTTGTCCAGACGCATCGAATCAAGGCAACGCGATCAAACTTGACGCAA
>JAPPOR010000751.1:5765-11533 GCA_028817905.1 Myxococcales bacterium | reverse complement strand
TGAAGCCGAATCCCTGCGCGATCCGACGCAGAGTTCATGAATCATCCGGGCTAGCCGAACAGTTGCACGAGCATCGCTCGCGTCGGTGAATGATCCGGGCTAGGCCGAACGGGTGCCCACCTTGCGGGCCAGCGTGAGCCGCCTATCGGCCCCGATCGTAGTCAGGAACGTGCGATCGTGACTGACCACCACGAGACCACCTGGCCAGCTGGCAAGCAGCGACTCGAGCGCGTGCAGCGCGACGAAGTCGAGATGGTCGGTCGGCTCGTCTAGCACGAGCAACTCCGGTACGGGGCGCCGCCGAGAGAGACAGATGAGGGCCGCCCGCAAACGCTCGCCCGGACTCAAGGTCAACAGCGGCCTGTCAGCCAGCGAAAATGGGAACCGATGCGCCCGGAGGATGAGCGCGAGGGCGTCCGTGGAGGCGGCCTCTCCATCGGCGATGAGCCGGTCGAGTAGGCTTGCTGAAAGACGCCAGTTGCTGGCGTGCTGGGCGATGTAGCCGATGCGGCTTGCGTCGCAAGTGGCGGTACCCGCTGTGGGCGCCCGTGCTCCCACCATGATCTCGAGCAACGTGGTCTTTCCGGACCCATTGGGCCCGGTGATGGCCAGACGCTCGCGCGCAAGAGAGAGCGTGATCTCCGCGAACAGTCCGCGACCTCCGACCTCCGCCGCCACATCATGCAGGGCCACTGCAGGCGCATGCGTCGCATCTGGAAACGCGGGTAGAACGACCTCAAGCGGCAACTGAACCGCCATCGCGCGGCGCGTGGCCCTTGCCCAGCCACGGGCGGCTTCGATGCGCTCCCGCTGTAGGATGGCGCGCTTTGCCTGACTCTCCTGCGCGTACCCCCGGTTCTCGTTCAGCTTGGCGCGCGAGGGGCAACGCCGCATCTCGTGGAGGCGGCCGAGGTTCTTCTTGCGCTGTCGACGACGGGCCACGGTCTCGTTGTGTCGCTCCCGCTCGAGCAGGCGCCCGAGACTGCGCGCGTATCGTAGCTCGGCCTGTTCGTGGCGGCGGCCCATATCCGCCATCAGGGCGTCGTAGTTGCCGCGGAAGTGACGACATCCGGTCTCGGAGGCCACAAAGAACTCGTCGAATTCTCTGAGCAGTCGGCGCTCGTGGGTCACCACGATCAAAGCGCCAGCGAAGTCCCGGAGCTGTTCGCGCAGCCACACAATGTTTTCCTCATCCAGGTCGTGCGTGGGTTCGTCGAGAAGCAGGACGTCCGGACGCGCAGACAGCGCTGCCCGCAGGTGCGCCCGACGCTGCTCCCCCGGGCTGCCCCGGCAGCCCTGGCCGGGGTCAGCGCCGTCCACGGTCCGCCCCGCGCTTGCCGGCGGGGGAAACAACTGCGGCACCAGAATACACGTCCCCTCGCACCGCACGGATCCGCGCTCGGGGTCCAGCTGTCCTGCCAGGATCGCCAGCAAGGCAGACTTGCCGACACCGTGGCGGCCCACGAGCGCGACTCGGTCGCCGCGCGCCAGGGTCATGGTCAGGTCGCGGAAGAGGGGACGACCGATTGCGGTATCCACGGACACCCCGTGCAGCGTGATGAGGTTGTCGCCGGTCATCTGCGCCCCTTCCGCAGGGACGCGGCGATCGCCTTCACCACATGGGGCTCGCCCTCGATCCGGAATTGCGTGCCATGCGGCACAGCCCGACTCTCCAGGACGCGACAGCCGGCGTAGATTTCGGAAGTCACGTGCCCCTGAGGGTACGGAACGAAGACTTCGCGGACTTCGTGGTGGCCGCGGACGGCGGCGAGGATACGCTGGCGAAGCCCGGCGACGGCATCCTCATCGCGGCTGCTGAGCAAGACGTGCGGGTGCTCGGCGGCCACATCGGACAACCAGGCCGCCTCGGGCTCCTGCTCGACGCGGTCGCGCTTGTTGAACACGACAAGTCGAGGGATCCCAGCGGCACCCAGCTTCTCCAGCACGCCCGTAGTCGTCGCGACGTGCTGCTCCACCTCGGGATCCGATACGTCGACCACCAAAAGCAACAATGAGGCCTCGCAGGCTTCTGCCAAGGTTGACTCGAAGCTGGCGAAGAGGCGCTCGGGCAACCGCCGGATGAAGCCCACCGTATCGCTTAGTAGTACATCGCCTCCGTGCCTCGACAGAGACCGGGAGGTCGTATCCAGTGTCTCGAAGGGTCGGTCACGCGCCGACAAGCCCGCTGACGTCAGCCCGTTCATCAGCGATGTCTTGCCCGCGTTGGTGTATCCGACCAGCACGACCCGAGCGCATCCTTCTCGGTGCTTGCGCTGCGCGCGGTCGGCGCGCTTGAGATGGGCCAAGCGCCGGCGCAGATCGGCCAGTCGACTGTCGAGACGCCGGGCGAGTAGTTCCGAGGCCGTCTCCCCCGGGCCACGTGCACGCATCAGACCACCGGCCTGCTGGTCCATGTTCAGTCCGATGCCGCGAATCCGGGGTCGTAGGTACTCCAGGTGGGCGATCTCCACCTGAATGCGAGCGCGGGCAGTGGTCGCATGGCGCTCGAAGACGTTGAGGATGACGGCTTCACGGTCGCAGATCGGAAGACCGGTGACGTCCTCGAGGTTGCGTGTTTGGGATGGGCTGAGCTCAGCATCCAGCACCAACATGTCGGCACCCGCACTTCTGGCCTGTTCGCCCACGCGCTCGGCGACCCCGCTCCGGAGCAGGGTGCGGGGATCCGGCCGCAATAGCGTCAGGACCTGCTGACCCACGATCCGGTCCCCCTGGGCCTCGACCAATCCCACAATCTCCGACAGGCGGGAGCTCGAATGCGGATTGCTCCTCCGTTGCACCGACAGGACGTAACAGGCGTTGCCACCCTCGGCGACAGCGTGCTGGAAGGGGGCGCGACCGCGGAAGTGGCTGACCAGCGCCTCCCACTGGCCGTCATCCGCGAGCGGCACCTCGGCGTGCTCCTCAATGGGTTTCGATTGGAATTTCATGGACTCAGGCCTCTCGCTACATGCGAGACCGTGCCCCCGGCGGCTACCTACCTGGCTCGGGGTTTCGGTCGTCTTGGTCACTCGCACGACGCCGTCACGACCATCGCGACGGACTCGTCAGGCAGCCCGGCGGCTCCCTACGGCGCGCACACGCTCGGTTGGCAGGGGCCCTTGTCGGCCTTTCCGCCCCGAGAACGAGGTGCTTAGACGAACCTGGAGATCCACATAGTGCTGCCAGGGTAGCGCACAATCGAACGCATGCAAGCCCCAACGGCTATCCGAGCAGTAGCGGCCCCTGCGGCGGCGTGATCGGGCTGCCGCGCGGTGGAAAGCGGGCACGCTCGCACCCTCATCATCACTCCCGGTCCGCCCTGCCCGGATCCACGATCATCGCGAGCGGTCGCCCTCACTGGATGCCCGTGCGAGGACCGCATAGTCTGGATACGGCAAGCTCATCCGAGGTGTTCCGGCACTTCGTCGCTTCCTACGACTAGTACGCCGTAGGTTCCGCTACCTCCAGAAGAAGCTCCTCTCCAGCAAGTCCGTCGAAGTCTCCGACCCCCACATACCGGTCGCTCCTTGCAGAGATCCAGCTACGCGGGGCTAGGGCGCGCCTGTCACAACCGGGCTCGTCACATCACCCCAACAGCTAAGTGTGCCATCAGTGACCAAGCCGCAACTGTGAGCACCACCGGCGGCTATCGCGTCGAAACTCGACCCGCTGGGCGGTGTACTCTGGCCATCCGTATCATCGCCCCAGCACACGCCCTCACCCAGCGCGTCTACAGCGCACGCGTGGCGTGTTCCCGCGCTTATGCCAACATAATTGCTACCGCTCGGGGTCGGCTCCGCCAGGTTGGTATCGCCCCAGCAGCTGATGCTGCCATCGCTCATTACGGCGCACAGGAGTTGCTCGCCTGCGTCCGCGATCGATATCGGGGACAGCGGCGCGTTGTCCGCCTCGAGGTCGCCCGCAGCGCCCCAGCAGGAGAGGGTCCCGTCGGGGCCCTGCGCGCAGGCCGCATCGTCGGTCAACCAGATCGCGAGAAAGCCGGGGCCGCTCGGCCGGTTGATCGCCACCGGCGCCGCTGGGTCACCCCAGCACACCACCGCGCCGTCACTTTCGAGCAAGCCACACGCCACATCCCGTCCGACACCCAACTCGCTCAACTCGAGCAACGGCTCGTCCAGGATCCCAGGATTCCCCGCCCCGGGGTCACCCCAACAATGGGCGTAGCCCTCCGCGTGCAATGCACAAGCCACTTCGCTACCCATCACCAGACGCACGTAGTGGCCAGCCGGTGCCTCGCTGACCAAGCCCGAGCTGTCATCGCCCCAGCACGTCAGCAAACCCTGGTCGCTTAGATGGCAAGCCGCGTAGGCAGAGCTCTGCAGATCCGGCACCGTCAGGACACTGGGCAAGGCCCGATGGATGGTGCCCGCCTGGGCGTTGCCACCAGAGGCCTCCGCCGTGACGGTACCGGTATCCACACGCGCCTCGATACTGATACGGCCACCGCCACCGTGCCGCTCACCGAAACCGCCATTGGCCCTAACGATACCCGAACCCGTGAGGGTATCGACACGCAGACGAACGCTACCGCCTGAGGCGCCCGCACTCGAGTTCGCGCCGTTGCCGCCATCGGCACGGATCATTCCGTCCACCGTCAGAGTTCCGCCGACAACCAGGTCCACCCGACCTCCGCCACTGCCCGCCACGGCGCCACAGCAGCCCCCGCCCCCGCTTCCCAACCTGACCGGCGCCGTCGGCGAACCGTAGATAGGCCCGGAAGCATTCGCGTTGTAGTCCTGACCGCGCCCCCCATGACTGCCACCGGCGCGAGAAGCCGCGCCCGCGGCAGTCGTGATGTTCCAGTTGCTGTCATAGCTCTCCCCCCGATCGGTTGTATTGGTCCCTCGCCGCGACCCATATAGACCGCGCCCGTTGGTATTAATCAGGCCGCCGCTCTCAATCGTTGCATCGCCCCGCACGGTAAAGGACACGCCACCCTCGTCGTGCAGATCGTGAAGGATGGTTCCGGCGAGGTTCAGGGTCTGAATGCTGTCGCGCGGGCCGAGCTTTCCACTCTCGGTCAACTCCACACCCGCCACGACTGTCAACACCTCCTGGGCCGGGCTATGGCCGATCGACAAAGTGCCCCGGTTGTAGAAAGCTCCGGCCGAAACGTTGCTACCGTCAAACACGTCCAGCTGCAGGGTGCCGTTGTTCACGAACGTGCCGCCAGACATCGAAAGCATCCCGGGCGAAAACGTCAGGTCCGCATCCGCTTGTAGCGTGCCGCCACTGAGCGTCGTCATACCTGTCATCACCGCAGGACCACCCGTCACAAATGTCGCCCCGCCGGTCACCACGAGCTCCATCGTCGACAGCACACCGCTGTCCACGTGCAGCGCACCGCCGTTGACCGTGACGCGATCAAAGCTGCCGTCGTCGGTCGGAAGCGGTGACCCCGCTGTCGTCGTGCCACCGTCAATGATCAGCTCGCCGTCAGACCCGGGCTCGTCCACGTCCTGCAGGAACACCGTACCCGCTCCAGCACCATTGTTGCCGCTGAACGCCTGCAGCGACGTGCCGGCTACGCGGTCCGTGTAGCGCACAGACACGCGACCCCCACCACCAAAGCGACCACCCCGGCCGCCATTGGCCCGGACCGTACCGCTGCCAGAAAACACGCCGGCCTGCAGACGCACGCTGCCACCCGCGCCGCCGGCACCGGGACTGCTGCCGTTCGTGCCGTCCGCCTGGATCGTCCCGTTGACCGCCAGCGTACCGCCGACCACGAGGTCCACGCGGCCACC
>JAPPOR010000751.1:0-4863 GCA_028817905.1 Myxococcales bacterium | reverse complement strand
GGTCCGTGTAGCGCACAGACACGCGACCCCCACCACCAAAGCGACCACCCCGGCCACCATTGGCCCGGACTGTACCGCTGCCAGAAAACACGCCAGCCTGCAGACGCACACTGCCACCCGCGCCGCCAGCACCGGGACTGGTGCCGTTCGTGCCGTCCGCCTGGATCGTCCCGTTGACCACCAGCGTACCGCCGACCACGAGGTCCACGCGGCCACCGCCGTTGCCGCCATGCCAACCGAACCGTGCCCCGCCACCACCACCCAGCAACACGGGGTCCTTCACGGAGTCATAGACCGGCGCCGACAGACTCGTACCGTCGTAGTTGCCGCCACGGCCACCATGGCTACCGCCGGCGCCACTCGCCGAGCCCGCAGACGTCGTTACCGTCCCGTCCGCCGCATAGCCCTGGGCGCGATCGCCGCTGTTGCTGCCCTGCAGACCCCCCAACAAGCCGCGACCCGTGGCGTTGATCGAGCCACCAGAAGCCACGGTCGCATCACCTGCAACACTGAACGCAACTCCGGCACCCTGCGCATCGTGGTTGATGACACCTTCCACGAGCAGCACCCCAATCTCGTCATCGGCGCCAAGCTGGCCGGACTCTGTCATTGTGACCCCTGCTGGAACCGCCAGCGCATCGGTCGCGATGTCCAGCTGGCCGCGGTTCACAAACGAGCTGCTCGCGATCATGCTGGCGTCGAACGCCGGGAGTTGCGCGAGACCGTTGTTCACCACAGTACCGCCCGTGATCGACACCGAAGCAGCACTCGAGGCACCCAAGATCCCGCCCGCTTCCACGCGCAGGGTCCCAGTGGTGATCGTCAGGTTGGCTGGATACAGCTGACCCGTAACTATCAGGGTCCCGCCGCTGATTGTGACGTTTTCCACGGAGCAATGGCTTGCCAGGGTAAGGGCGGGGTCCGAGGCGGTCAGCGCGATGTCCGGGCAGGTCTCCAAGCAGGTACCCTCGCCATCGCAGAAGAGCGAAGGGCCGCAGGCGGTACCGGCCGGTAGGTTCGCGTTGATGACGCCGACGTCCGGGTCGCAGCTGTCGACCGTGCAGGGATTGCCGTCGTCCACAACGGGTGGCACGCCGGCGAGACACCCAGCCACCGGGTCACAAGCCTCGACACCATCACAGGCGTCGCCGTTGTTGCAGATGAGGTCGTCCGGGGTGTGCAACACCACATCGTTGTCCTCGTCACAGCTGTCGGTCGTACAAACGATGCCGTCGTCGATGGTGACGGGCGTACCCGCCTGACAGCCCAGAACCGAGTCACATGTCTCGACACCATTGCAGAACAGGCCGTCATCGCAGACGACCACTGTGGCACCGCCGCAACCTCCATCGACCTGGCAGACTTCGCCGGTGGTGCACACGCTATTGTCATCACAGGCGGCGCCCGGCGTTGGCGTGTGACTCACACCTGTCGTAACATCACAGGCGTCCACCGTGCACGGGTTGCCATCGTCCACGACCACCGGCGTGCCGCTACAGCCGCCGGACGCGTCGCAGACGTCAGCAGTGGTGCAGCCATCACCATCGTCGCAGCTCACGCCTGGTGTCGGCGTGTTGGTGACGCCGGATCCAGAATCGCATGCGTCCGCTGTACACGGATTGCCGTCGTCAGCCGATTGTCCGGTCGACACGCAGGCACCGGCCACGCACGTGTCGGCCGTGCACGCGTCGCCGTCGTCGCAGGTCGAGGGCGCGATCGCGCCCGCCACGCACAGTGCCACGTCGTCCCCCTGGCAGTCGACCACATAGTCCTCGTCCTCGACGCCATCGCAATCATCGTCCACTCCATCGCAGGTGGTGTCGTCGGTCGATGGCGGCGCCGATGCCACGCAGTCATCCACGGTGGCGCCGTTCTGGCAGGTGAGGGTACCGCTGGCCCCGCAGGCGCCTACGCCACAGGTCGTGGTGGTCTCGATGAAGTCTTCGTCCATGCCTGCATCGCAGTCGTCGTCGATCCCGTCACAGGTCGCGTCATCCGGCGCGGCGCTGGTCCGGCTACCGTCCGTCGGACACTCGTCATTGCAGTCCGGCGTCCCATCGCCATCGGTGTCGGTATCCGGGTTGCCACAACCGCAAGCACCGGGAGCGGCCTTGTTGGCATCAGCAGGACACTCGTCATCGCAGTCCGGTACCCCGTCACCATCGCCGTCGATATCGGCCACCCCGCAGCCGCATGCCCCGGGAACAGTCTTCCCCCCGTCGTTTGGACAGCCATCGTTGCAGTCCGGCGTGCCATCCACGTCGCTGTCCGTATCCGAGACACCGCAACCACAGGTTCCCCCCGCGACTTTGCCAGCATCTGCGGGACAGCCGTCATTGCAGTCCGGCGTCCCATCGCCATCACCATCGGTGTCGGGCGTGCCGCACCCGCAGACCCCGGCAACGCCCTTGGCCGGATCGGTGGGGCATTCATCGCTGCAATCCGGCGCCCCGTCAGCGTCCGTATCCAGGATCACATTCTGGCACCCAAGCGCATCGCTACAGCTGTCGGCGGTACACGGGTCACCATCGTCACAGTCGGTCGGCTCGAAGATACACGCCCCGTCGGCGCAACCGTCCGCCGTGCAGGCACTGCCGTCCTCGCATGGGCTGACGACCTGCGCGCCATCGACGCAGCTCGCAACGCCACCCGCTTCGCAGACGGTCTGGAAATCCTCGTCCAGTTGGCCATCGCAGTCGTCGTCGATCAAGTCGCAAAGCGTGTCACTCGAGGCTGGGAACAGCGGTGCACACGTATCGATCTGCGACCCGTTGACGCACTGCAGCTCGCCACCGGCCACGCAAGCACCGATCCCGCACTGTGTACCGGTTCCCACGTAGTCGTCATCCGGAGTCCCGTCACAGTCATCGTCCACCATGTCACAGTCGTCGTCCACCGGGAGTGTCGCCGGGTCCGGGGGCACGCCCGGGACGCAGGCGCCCGCCCCATCGCACGTCTCGGCACCATTGCAGTGATCATTGTCGTGACACGGTGTGCCGGCCTCAAACGGGAGCTGCACGACGCCAAACTCCGGAACGCACACCGCGTACGTGCACGGGCTGCCATCGTCGGTGTCGAGCGGGTGGCTCACGCACTGCCCCGATGCATCGCAGGCTTCCGCGCCGTTGCAGGGGTCGCCATCCAAGCAAGGCATACCCACCTGCGGCGTGTGAAGCACACCCACGTCCGGATCGCACCGATCCTTGGTGCAAGGGTTGCCATCGTCGATGTCGGGACCTTCGGGGCTGCATTTCGGCTCCCACGGGTCTCCCACGTCGCTCACGGTAACCTCAACGGTATCCAGCGCCCACGACGCGAGCGAACCGATGGCACCGGACGAGAACGCGAGCACAAGCGTCCCGCCGGAATGCGCGAAACTATAGCTGTGGTGATACACGCCGCGCAGCACTGGACCGGAGCCCACATCGATCACATCGACGCCGAGCGCACCGGTGAGCGGCGGATTCTGTCCCGGCAGCTGGTCGGGAAATGCCTGATCCCCGAAGCCGTTGGAGAAACTGGTATGCGATACAACCTGGCCGTCGGCAAGCAGTTGCCACGCCTCCCCGTTCCAGGCCCCAAACATATGCGTGTCGAATGCCACGCTAACACTTGCGTGGTCGGGCAGGTTGTCCAACACCAAGGTCGCCGGTGTCCCGCCATCCAGGGGCCCAAGAACCGCGCCCCCACCGAGCATCAGTTCGTTGGGCGGGATGACGAGCCGGGTCGTGGTGGACCAGAGGCCATCGTCGAAGGTTTCGAAGTCTTGGTAGTAGGTCTCCGGGCGAATCACTACGACGGGGGTCTGTGGCTGCACCTCGGCAATTCCCTCGGCTGCAGAAAGCACCGCGTCAGCCGTGGCCGGGTCCTCGATCCCTCCACCGGCGTCCTCTGCGCTGTCGATCACCACACCAACGTCGAGGATGCATTCCTCCAGCTGTGTCGCCTCCTCAATGCCCTGCGCCGAGCAAACCTCGCGCGCGGCGTTGAAGATATCCGTGGGAAGGGTACTGGCCGTGATCGGATGGGTCGGAAAGTCGAGATCGACGAACGAGCTAACGTCCTCTCCGGGAAGGTAGTCGAAAAGTGATTCTTCCTGGGTGACTCGCCAACTGTCGCCAAATACCTGGTACAGCTCGGCATGGGACGCCCTCACGGGCAAGATCTCACCAGTTCGCGTCTGGATTTCGTTGCTGTCATCCCCGTCGAAGGTACCCAGTAGGCCAACGATCTCACGGCCCATGGTCGGTGCCCGAATGGCGAGGTTCAAGTGGTCCGAGCGGAACGCCACCGTGGCGTACTCCCCCGTCGGCCAGTTCACTCTGTAGCCAACCCTTGTGCGAACCAGCGTCCCGCCAGCAGGTAGGGCGAGCCCAGCGCCAGAGATCGCGATCGGGGCCCCATTCAGCCACAGCGCATTGGTCCTACTCACGTAGAAGCCGATACGATCCCCACCCACATTCATGGCAACCGCCACATTCACCGATGCCGACGAGCTGCCGCGGTAGGGAGCCTGTCGCGTCTGCACAACGAAGTCAGCACCATCGGTGGCCACGACGTACTCGCCCACCCCTTGGAAGTCGTACGCAACACCGTCCCAGGTGCGCGCATGCGGATCCCCCGGGTAGTCTGGACCGGGAGGCCCGTCGCCGTCACCGTCGCCATCACCGTCGCCATCACCGTCGCCGGGGCCATCCCCGTCCCCGTCGCCATCACCATCCCCGTCGCCATCGCCGTCCCCGTCACCAGGGGGATCGCAGGTACCGTTGCAGTGGCAGCAATGGCGGGGAGCGCTCTGGGGCCCGTCCGGGCCACGGCTGCCGGTGACCTCGCAGGAGAATCACACGCCACCCCCTGGGACGT
>JAPPOR010000597.1 GCA_028817905.1 Myxococcales bacterium | reverse complement strand
ACTAGCTAGCTAGTCGCTTTCCTCGGCGCTCGAAAGGCTCCGCGAATCCGGGCGCTGGGCGCGCTCAATGCTCGTCGTCCAGGTGGAGTACATTTGGGCGTAGCGCCCGCCAAGCGCGAGCAGTTGCTCGTGGCTACCCAGCTCGAGCACGCGACCATCGTCTACCACCGCGATGCGATCCGCGCGACGGGCCGTCGCCAAGCGGTGGGCGATCACGATCGAAGTGCGCCCGCCCAAAAGCGCCTCCAGCGCTCGCTCGATGTGTGCCTCGCTCTGCATGTCGACGTTGCTGGTGGCCTCATCGAGTACGAGCACCCGTGGCCGGGAGAGAAACGCGCGGGCCAGCGCGATCAACTGGCGCTCGCCTGCCGACAGCGAGCTGCCACGCTCGAAGCACGGCGAATCCAGACCGGCAGGCATGCGTGCCACCACCTCCGAAAGGCCGACCGCGCGGCAGGCCTCGTCGAGTTCGTCTTCGCGGGCGTCGGGGCGACCAAACAGCACATTGTCGCGGATCGTCCCGTGGAAGAGGAACGGCTCCTGCGGCACTACCCCCAGCTGACTGCGTAGCGACGACAGGCTCACGTCCCGCAGGTCGTGGCCATCGATGCGCACGCTGCCCCGATCCGGGTCATAGAAGCGTGTGATCAGCTTGGCGACTGTCGACTTGCCAGCACCCGTGGGCCCCACCAGCGCAAGCGTCTCACCCGACCTGATCGACAGCTGAAGGTCGCGCACTACTGGCGCCTGGGGATCATAGCCGAAGCTGAGCCCATCGAGCTCAATGGCGCCCTTGATAGGGGGCAGTTCGATGGCGTCACTCTTTTCGCGTACGCTCGGCGCGGTGCCCAACAGGTCGCGCAGTTTGCTGATGGACGCCTGGCCTGACTGGAATGTGTTGTAGAGCTGTACCAGCTGCTGAATGGGAGCGAAGAAGGCCGTCAGATAGAGGATAAAAGCAGTCAGGCCGCCCACCGTGAGTTCGCCGGCCAGCACCATGCGGCCACCAACCCAGAGGATCGTCGCCTGACCAAGGACACCCACCACCTCGGTCGAGGGACCGTAGATCGCACCGACGCGCGCCATATGATCGTTCGCGTCGAAATGCTCCCCAACGACATTGCGGTGATGCACCACGTTGTGACGACGCCGGTTGAACGCACTGATCAGCCGAATGCCCGCCAGGCTCTCGGAAAGATCGGTCAGAACGTCCGCGACGCGGTCGCGCACGCGGCGGTAGCCCTCGTCGGAAGCGCCACGAAACCACACGGTCAGCGCGACCATCGCCGGAACCACGACCAGCAGCATGATCAAGGTGAGCTCGACGTGGGTCGTCAGCAACACCACCGAGATCACGATCAGGGTCAGCCCCTGGACGACCAGGTTGACGAGCCCGTCCTGAAATAGATTGGCCAGCGACTCGATGTCACTGGTCATGCGCGTCATCAGGCGCCCCGCGCGCTCCTCGGTGTAAAAGTCGAGGGACAGTCGCTGCAAGTGGGCAAAGACCTTTACCCGCAGCTCATACATCAGGCGGTGACCCAGGCGCCCTGTGAAGCGGATGCGCAAGTAGCTCGCAAGCACCGACAACCCGATCGCCAGAAGATACGTGACGAAGTACGCAACCACGACCCCCATGCGGCCTTGCCGGATGCCATCATCGATCGCGCGCGCCAACAGCCATGGACCCGCCTGACTCGCCACCGTAGCGAAGACCACGAGCGTCAGGGCCCACAGCAACCCGAGGCGATGGGGTGCGAGAAAGCGCGCGAGGGTGAAGGGCGCCGCGGCGGGCTCCGCGTGCCGAAAGGCGATCTGGGGTTCAGGATGGATGGGCTCTCGACGCTCGATCTCTTTGACGCGCGCGGCCAGTTCCGCAGGAATCCCGGCGAAGGGGAGCCCGGCAGCCCGGTTCGCCTGGGCCGAGGTGGCGCCACCAAAGGGCGAGCCTGGAGGCGGCCCCATGTTCATGGGCCCAGCCCCCCGTCAAACCCCGGTGGAAGACCACCGCCTGGCAAGCCGTCCACCCCACCCACAGGTCTTCGCACCGCCCGTGCGCGGCCAGCCGTCTTGCCGGCCTCTTCCGGCGGCAAGGAGCGGTGACCCTGGGCGAGCACGGCGCGGTAGCGCGGCTCGCTCGCCAAGAGCTCAGCATGCGTGCCCGTTGCCACGACCCTGCCTTGCTCCAGGAGTGCTACGCGGTCGGCCAAACCGATCGTCGACTCGCGGTGCGCGATGACTAGCGTGGTTCGGTCCGACAGGAGATCGTGCAGCGCGCCGTGGATCTTGGCCTCGACCTCCACGTCGACCGCGCTGGTGGCATCGTCCAGCACCAGAATCGGCGGGTTTAGCAGGAACAAACGCGCAAGCGAGATGCGCTGCCGCTGCCCACCGGACAGGGTATAGCCCCGTTCGCCGACAACCGTATTGTACCCCTCTGCGAGTTGCTCGATAAACCCATGGGCCTGAGCCGCCCTGGCCGCTGCGATCACGTCATCCAGGCTAGCTTCCGGCCGCCCGTAAGCGATGTTGTCGCGAACCGACATCGAGAACAGAAAGGGCTCGTCGAGGGAGAGTCCCACCCGTGCCCGCAGGCTGAGCAAACCCACGTCGCGCACGTCGTGACCATCGATGCGTATCGCACCGTCGTCAACGTCATAAAACCTAGCGAGCAGCCGGGCAGCCGTGCTCTTGCCTGAACCCGTGCGCCCGACCAGGGCAACCGTCTCACCAGGGGCAACGCGCAGCGAAAACCCATCCAGGATGGTCGGGCCGCCTGCGTAGCCGAAACGCACATCGGCGAACTCGATCTCGCCACGGGGGCTGGGCAGCTCGATTGCGTCCGGTTTGTCGCGCACCTCGACCGGCTCGTCGAGGATCTCGAAAATGCGGTGGGCCGAAGCTGCCGCGCGCTGGCTCATCGTCAGATAGAAGCCGAGCACGCGAAAGGGGGCCTGAAGCATGATCATGTAGGTGCTGAAGGTGACCAGCGTCCCCACACCCTCGATGTGACCCTCGATCACCAAGTAACCGCCATACAGCAGGAGGATGGCCGGACCCAGCCGCGCAACGTTCTCCATCAGGGGGCCATGGACCGCGCGCAGCTGAACCATCTCGCAGGCGGTCCAGAATACCCGTTGCGCTGCCCGCGCCAGTGCGTCGAGCTGCCGTTGCTCGGCGGCGAACGACTTCACGACCCGCACACCGCTGATGTTCTCTTCGACGACCACCGACAGTTCCGCAGCTCGGGACTGCGACAGCCACGACAGCGGAAACATCTGCTTTCGCATGCGTGATCCGAGCAAGTAGACACCGGGCAACGCCGCGATCGTCGCGATGCTGAGCCCGACATGAACGGACAGCATGAACCACAGCGCAAGGCCGAAGCTCAGCCAGGTCATCACCATCAGGGGAGCAAAGGTCAGAAAGATTTGAACCGCGCGAATGTCGCTGTTGGCGCGCGAGACGATCTGACCGGTCTGTACTCGATCGTAGAACGAGAATGACAGGCGCGTCAGGTGCTCATAGATGATCGAGCGTAGGTCCGTCTCGATGTGATATGCGCTGCGATAGAGGCCGTAGCGGTAGTAGCCCATCGCGATCGCGCGCGCGATCCCAAGGCTAGCAAGAACGGTGACATAGGCTTGCAGCGTGAGTCCGCCGTCGGGCCGCAGCGCCTGCAGCCCGAGCCACTCTACGGGCCACACCAGGTAAGCCCGCAGCCCCGTTGCTGGCAGCGGCGAGCGCGCAAGCACGTCGTTGAACGCGAAGCCGAGGACGGCGGGCGCGCTGACCCCGGCAAGCAGACCAACGATCGCCGACGATATCGCGCTGGTCAGCAGCAGCTTGCGCGCCAGGGCGACGGGCAACAGGCGACGCATCCATCCCCGCTCGGTATCGGCGTGGACGCTGGCCTTCGGTCTGGGGTAGCGGGGCGCCTCGGCAACCGGTTCAAAACGCGCGGTGCCAAGCTCCGCCGCGGCTGGCGGCGGCATAGGGCCCGAAGTCTACCCCGCCCCACCTCCCGTTCGCCAGCGAATTGGCTGGGTCGTGTCCTGCCCGACGGAGCACGTCGGTCGAGGTGCTGGAATTGCCCACAGCAGACGCGACCGAGCCATATGCCCCACAACCTTGTCTGGCATGAACAGGCGCCCGCACGCCGACGGAAAGCGTTTGAACGCCTTCAGGCGCGTGGGATTCGTTCCGTTATCAGGACACAATTCTGAATATGCCGAACCGTGGCCATTCCCTCACCTACGCCTTGACCTGTGGAGCCTTACTGTCCGCCCCGGGGGCCGCCCTCGCCCAATCGGTGCTGATCGTCGACGGAGAGACCCAGACGCTGAGCGGCCAGCAACGCTACGATCACATCTGCGTGCTAAACGGTGGCGCGCTGCTCGTTGACCGGTATGCCGGCGGCCCCAAGGACCAGCTCGGCAACCTGGGGCTGCTCGCCAGCACGATCCACGTGGACGCGACATCGAGCGTGTCGGCGCGCGGACGCGGGTACCAGGCCCGCCAGTGCATGGACGGAGCGGGCCCGAGCGATGTCGCCGGGGGGCGCGGGGGCTGCTCTGTGTGGGACTCGGGCGGCGGCGGTGCCCACTTCGGGGGCGGCGGTCGCGGCACGGTGGACCTGCAGGGTGTCCTGCACGGGGAAGTGAGCTTCGAAGACGACTGCGACATCGACTTCACTCCAGACGGCCCCAACCCTACGCCGAGCACCGGGGCCGGGGGCACCTGCGAGGACACCCGTGTCGTGTGCGGCGAGGCGATGATGAGTTGTCCCGACGGCCGCGGTGGTCGCTTCTGCCGCATCGGCCCTTCGGTCGCTGGCATCGAGTACTGGCACAACGTCTACGACCCCGAGTTCGGAGCCGCTGGGGGTGACAAGGGCTGCAACGACGGCGACGGCGCCAACAACGGCAACCCGATCGTGGGTGGCCATGGCGGCGGCCGTGTGGTGATCGCGGGACTATCCCACCTGGGCGACGGCTCCGACAGTCCGTGCGGGGCGGGGCTCTCACCGGGTCAGGTGCGCTTCGACGGGACGCTGGATGCGGGCGGCACACGCGGCTGCGGCCACGGCAACGACTCGGGCGGCGGAGGCGCAGGGGGCACGGTGCTGGTCGTTGGCCAGGACGTGGCGATCGGTGGCGGCGCACGGCTGTCGGCGGCGGGCGGGCTAGGCGGTGACACGTTCGCAAAGGACGTCGACCCCCACGGCGACTGCGCCCCCAACTCGCAAAACCCCGGTTCCACCTGTGATGACTGCGGTGGCGGGGGCGGCGGCGGAATCATCAGCGTGCTGTCGGTGAACTCGAGCATCGATCCCGGCGCCGAGTTCGACGTCAGCGGGGCGCCCGGGGGCACCTGCAGTCTCTGTCAGGGAGAAGCGGGCGGTGGCGCCGGCGAGCTGCAGCTGGACGGCGCCTACGTCGGAGAGTTCTGCGATGGCTTCGACAATGACTTCGACGGCGAAATCGACGAAGGGCTCGGGACCCTTACCTGCGGCCACGGAAGCTGCGCCATGTCCATCCCGGCCTGCACCGCCGGCGTGCCCACGACCTGCTCACCAGCCACCGGCATCGATGAAAGCTGCAACAGCTCGGTGGACGGTGCCCGCGCGCGCATCGCAATCGTGCTCGACAGCAGCGCCTCGATGCTGCTCGACCTCGCGGGCAACCCGACGTTCGGCGACGGCAGCGTCGAGCACCCGGGACTGAGCACCGACGGGGACGGCCAGCCGAACGACTCGCGCATGTTCCTGGCGCGCGAAGCGGTGGCTCAGGTCGTCAGCGCCTACCCGGAGATCGACTTCGGCCTGGCGCGCTACCACCAGGACCAGGGCCTGCTTCGCGCCTGTCAGACCGCGCGCTGGTTCGAATGCCAGGACCTGGTTGCGAGCTACGACGATCCCAGCGACAACGGAGGGGCCGTGGCATGTACGAAGGATTGGGGCAACGCGGTCGGCAGCCTCGACATCCGGCAGGACCCTTCGCCCACCAATGACGAGGAATGCATCCACTATGCCGGTTCCTGCGGTCCCCCCCGGCGGGGGGCGGATGTGCTGAGTGGTTTCGGGACGCGCGCGGTGGACCTGGTGCGCTGGCTCGATGGCCGGGAGACCCACTTCATCGACGACGCCACACCCGGGAACGTGTGCGACCACGCCGGCGGTGGCGATTGCGAACTGCGCGCCACCGGACCCACGCCGCTGGCCGGGTCGCTACTGGCCATGGAGGACTACATCGTCCCGATCCGCGCGACCGACCCGGCGGTGGCTTGCCGCGGGTACTCGGTGATTCTGGTGACTGACGGGGCGGAGAGCTGCAACGGCGACCCGGCTAGCGCAGCCGCGCGCCTGCACGACATGTTCGGGATCGAGGTCTACGTGATCGCCGTAAGCGTCCAGCCGGACGAGCTCGTGTCCCTCGACGACATCGCCTCGAGTGGCTCCGGAAGCGAGCGCAGCGCGATCCCGGTCAACAGCTCCCAGGCGCTGGTCACTTCGCTCACGGAGATCGTCGCAGCCTCGATTCGATCCGAAACGTGCAACGGGATGGACGATGATTGCGATGGCGCCATCGATGAGGACTTCCCGGCCCTGGGCAGCGCATGCGACGACGGCCTGTTGGGGGTGTGTCGCGGCGAGGGGTCGCATGTCTGCAACACTGCCGGTGACGGCACCGAGTGCAGCATCACGATGCCGGGGGGTACCGCCGAGGCCGAGCGCTGCAACGGCCTGGATGACGACTGCGACGAACGGCTCGATGAGGGCCTTTCGTGCCACGACACCAGCTGCGAACCCACCGGCGATGAGGTGTGCGACGGCGACGACGACGACTGCGACGGCAACGTCGACGAGACCGACCCGGCGCTGGGAAACAGCTGTGGCGAAACTGCCGGGGAGTGCGAACCGGGACGGATCGTGTGCGCCGGCGGGATGCTGCAGTGCCTCGGACAGCGCGAACCCGAAAACGAAGTCTGTGACGGCGACGACGATGACTGCGATGGCGAAATCGACAACGACGCCCCCTGCCCCAACGGCGGCGCCTGTCACGAGGGTAGCTGCCGGAGGTCATGCGACCCTGACCTGGAGTTCCCGTGTCCCTTCGGAATGGAGTGCATGGGGCTGCCCGCGATCGAGGGGTCGTTCTGCGTGCCTAGCGTATGCGCCACCTGTCGATCGGACGAGCGCTGTGTGGACGATGGCTGCGTCGACCTGTGCTCGGAGGTGACCTGCGAGGGCGCTGCGCGCTGCGAAGGGGGCCGCTGCCTCGACTGCCACACGTTCGGGTGTGGCGAAGGGCAGCTGTGCGCCGCAGGCCAGTGTCGCCCCGATCCCTGCCTGCTCTCATCGTGCGGCGCCGACGAGATGTGCATCGACGGAACCTGCCACTCGCTGTGCGAGGACACGGGCTGCGGCGACGGGAACCACTGCGGACAGAACGGCGAGTGCCAAGCCGATCCGTGCGCGAATATCACCTGCGAAGCCGACGAGTTTTGCCACGATGGCGAGTGCCGCGACAACGTCTGTTCCGCCATGCGTTGCCCGCTCAACGACGTGTGCGTCCCGGCACTGGGGTGCGTCGATGACCCGTGCGCGCTGGTGAGCTGTCCAGGGGACCGCACGTGCGTCGTGACGGACCGCGGCACGCCCCAGTGCATGTCGAACACGGAGCAACCCCCCCCAGGCGAGTCGGAAGCCAGCGAGCGAAGCACGCCACAGCGCTACGTGTCGCTTGGAGGTGCAAACAACTTCGACTGCGCAATCGGCGGGGCAGTGTCGGGCCGCGGTGGAGGCGGGCCCGCCTGGCCACTATTGGGGGCCGCCTGGGGCCTGCCTTGGCTGCTCGTGCGACGTAGGAGGAGCCCGCAATGAGGTCGGCACGAAGCGTTCGCCTGGCAGTTGTCGGCCTCGTCACTCTTTGGGCCGCCTCGCTCGCGGCGTGTCGTCACGATGTCTTCTGCCTGGACTGTGTCGCAACCGAGCAAGGCCCGGCGGAAAGCGACGGGGATCGGGACGGCGGAAAGCGTACGGTTGATGGTGGCGGCTTTCACAACCCCCTCGTCCGAGGCGACGGAGGCGCTGACGCCGCGCTGCCCGGTGTCGATGGGGGCGAACCCACGACCTGCATCCCGCGTGAGGAGGGGGAGCTGTGCAACCACCTCGACGACGACTGCGACAACCGCATCGATGAGGACTTCGATCTCTCATCGGACCCAAACAACTGCGGCGCCTGCAATGCACCGTGCCAAGCGCCCAACGCGGAAGCGGCCTGCCAAGACGGTACGTGCCAGGTGGGCGCCTGCCTCGACGGGTTTGCCGACCTGGACGCGGAAAGCGGATGTGAGTACCGCTGTCCGGTCTTCCCCCCGCGTGGTGAGGAATGCGATGCCGTGGACGACGACTGTGACGGCCTGGCGGACGAGGAGCTGGCCGCCCCTCCGATCGGCCTGTGCCGCACGACGCTAGGCACCCCCTGCGAGGGCGTTTCTCCGACCTGCAAGGCCGTCGAAGGCGTGACAACCTGGTACTGCGACTATCCTGCAGGCGTCGAGTTCGACCCAACGGTACCCAATGGCATCGTGCGTGAGGAGACGCGCTGCGACGGGCACGACGGCGACTGCGACGGAAAACCCGACGATCCGTGGCCGGTGGGTGAGGCCTGCGACGACGGTGGCGTCGGCGAGTGCCGGGACGTGGGCGCCATGGCCTGTGACCCGCAGGACGACGGCGCAGTCGTGTGTGACCTCAGTGTGTTGCCGGATGCCAGAGAGCCGACGACCGAACTGTGCAACAACCTCGACGACGACTGCGACGGGATCATCGACAACGGCGTCGTGGACGACATGGTGCATGTGGCGGGCGCCGGCGGCTTCTACATGTTCCGCTACGAGGCCTCCCATCCCGACGCATCCGACAGCCAAGCAGGCCTCGCCGATCACCGCGCCTGCTCGCGCCCCGACGTCTTGCCGTGGACCTATGTGACCTTCGCCCAGGCCCAAGCCGCCTGCGTCGCATCGGGGTTGCGCCTGTGCACGGGCGCGGAATGGGAGGCGGCCTGCGGCGCCACCAGCTACCCATACGGCGATGACTATGCCGCGCAGAGCTGCAACGGCGCGGATCACGACGCAGGCCCCCTGCCGACCGCGACCCTGCCGGCCTGTCAGTCGACCGACGGCGTCTTCGATCTCTCGGGCAACGTCAAGGAGTGGACCGATGACGCACCGCCGATGACCACGGACATCTATGTGGTCCGCGGCGGCTCGCATGAGAGCCCCGAGCTCGGCCTGACCTGCCAGACGACCCTGTCCCAGGCCGCCGCCGGCGCCGGCCAAGCCACGGTCGGCTTCCGCTGCTGCGCGGACGACTAGCCCCCATCCATCACGACTTCGGCGCCGGATCGGGCATGGATTCGGCGTCACAGGGCTTTTGACGAGCGACGGGAATACTCCTGGATTGCCTAGGGCGGCCGTACAGAGCGAGCCGGTCCGAAACGGACCATGGACGCGCGCGGCGTGTGCTTCTGTGGCTGGCCAACCAGCCGACTCGAATCAGGCTCAGCGCCGGAGCTATCCAGGCCCGTCCCAACCCCCTATTGCTGGTACGCCCAACCCTTATTGATGGACATGACGTTCATCTTGCTCCACGCGGTCTTGACGCCGCTGGTGGATGAACTGACCACGCGGCACAAGAGGTAGGCATTGCCACTATTGTCGCTTCCCATCACTTCCAGGAAGATGGTTGCGCGTCTCTTCGAGGACAGCTTCACGCGCGACCGGTCTACCGACCCTCCATAGCTCAGGGTGCACTCGGCGTCGCGCGTGCCACTCGAGTCGTTGATGATCTGCGTCTTGGCCGTTACGAACTTGTACCCTGAAGTCTGGTAGGACCCGAGGATCTCGACGCTGCTCGAATAGAGTGTCTTGGTGGCGTCTCGCCAATACAGGACACTGTCAGTGACCGCAGCAGAGACGCGCTCTGGAGCGATCGAAACGAGCACTGTCGCTGCGGTCAAGGCCAAAGCCCCCAGAGTGAGGCGCTTAGTGGTTCGAACAGGCATGATTGTCTATCTCCTTGTAGATGAAGGTCGTGAGGGAACAGCTATGCGCGTGCACGCTCCGGCGGGCTACATCTCCACGGAGGTGCGTTCTCTAGGCCGCCAAGCAGCCCGTGAGACTTCGCCAGCCTCGTCTGCACGTCAGTCTTCGTCAACCTGCGACTATTGTCGCACCCTCAACGGGTCAAGCACCTCGCATGCTCTACGGCGAGGTCGCGTACGCATGCCAGTAGGACGAGGCATGCCGCCGCTTCGAGCCTGAAACGAAGTACCTTGCGTGAACCCTTCCTAGCGTGAGTCCGGCGAGCAACGAAACGTTGGCCGGGCGCGCGCCGATGGCCCGCGCCCAGGGCGTCAGAGCAAGCGCGACATAGCCGGCGAATGCGGTCCCCATCCGCTACCGGGATCTCGATGACAACGAGGCCAAGTTGGTCAGTGGTTTCATCCTGACGCTGGAGTCGGGAGGGCCATGAGCCCACATCGCCACGGCACGCCGAACGAAGCAGGGCGAGTGGCGATGCCACGCCGAACGTGGCGCCTGCGTGGATGCACCTGGCGTCACCGACTGGCGTCGGGCGTCTCTAGCCGGGAGAATACTCATGTATCAAGGAATAGGTAGCAACGGTCTCTTTCGTGCAGCGTCGCGAGCCCCGTGGGCGCTGAGCGCGATTTTGATGGGCTGCGTTGCCGGAGGCGAGTTGGCGACGGACTCGAAAGCGCTGAGTCCTCGTCCCAAGGCTCTCGAAGGCGCAGACTACGCGCCTGCGCTGAGCGCTGAAGCAGCGGCCGGGCAAGGACCCGGGCACGGCACCGAGGAGCCGCTCCCGGCAGAAGTCGGTCTTCGCACGCAGGCACTTCTTGGCGCACGGGACACGGGGGAATCACCTCAAGAACCGGAAACCGAAGAGCCCGGGGAGTGTCCTGACGAACCGGAGGAGCCCGGGGAGTGTCCTGTCGACGAGCCGCGGGAACCTCCCGTGCAACGTTGCTGGTACCTCCCCTGCTGCGGAATGATATGCTGGTAAGGACCACTGCTCCCAAATCGCTGGCAGTCCAGTTACCCCAGGTTCTAGACGGCCGCGGAGATGCAGCCGTTCTCGCCATCCGATAGCAGTCAGGACGTCGCAGGCTGGGGCATGCACCCGCAGGGAACTCCGGTTTTGATGGTCAGGACCAGATACCGCCCGAGCTCCGCGTGATGATGGTGGACGAGCCTGATGGCTTGCCGAATGCGGTTGTAGACGGCCTTGCGCGCGCTCGGTGGGGCGGTGACGGGCGCGCCGGTCAAGAGTCCGGGGACGGACTCGCTACCCTTTGACAAACGGTAGCGAGTCCGTCCCCCAAGCTAGCCCCGCACCGCCGGGGTGGCGTCGCCGAGGTCGATGAACAGGCGGCTTACGACGCCAACCGTACGCCAAAAGGCCTGGTGGCCGGCGTCGGGCAACTCGGGCATGGCCACCCCGCCAATCGCCACACTCGTGTTGTTCCCGT
>JAPPOR010000256.1 GCA_028817905.1 Myxococcales bacterium | reverse complement strand
CACGCGCACTCCCTAGCGATTGATTGACTCCCGACGAGTGTTCATCGCGAGTCATCCTGTGCTGCAAAGGCCACGCTCAGCAAACAGCTCCACAAACAGGATGGACAACATGGGTGAGGAACATGCATCCACCATGCAATCCACACGCGGTGATGTTTCCCTGCTGACCCATTGTACAGCCTTCACGACCAACGAAGTTTCGTACACACTCCCGCGCCACCAACTCACCGGTGAAGATAGCTGGAGAGGAAGAACAGATGGACTGCACCGATCGTTGGCTGCGGTACTGCGTGATCGCTGCCCTGGTTGTTGGCGGCGTGGCGCTTGAAGCCGCAGCACAAGACACGCCACCACCCGGGTCAAAACCGGACCTCGTCCCAACAAAGCCTGAGGCGTCTGCACCTGCCGAGCCCGCTGAGCCCGCTCAGCCCGCTGAGCCCGCTCAGCCCTCTGCGCCCGTTGAGCCCGCTGCTGCCCCTGAGCCCTCTGCGCCCGTTGAGCCCTCTGCGGCCCCTGCGGCCCCTGGGCCTGCTGCAACCCCTGAGCCCGATACACCGGCCAAGCAGGTTGTCGCGGAGCGCGTACCCGGCCCCGCCGAGATTGAGACACCAGCGACGGTCACCCCTTCGACCTCGGCTGACGTCGACGACGGGGCCACCGAAACAGAAGCGTCTGAGGGCACCGACCAGGCCGCTGACAGCGGCGACGTGGAAGAAATCGTCGTGACCGGTTCGCGCATCAAGCGCAACAGCTTCGACATGCCGACCCCGGTCCAGGTCATGAATCGCGATCAGATCCAAAAAAGTGGTGCCAGCAACATGGCCGATCTGATCAGGTTCATGACCGCCAACTCCGGCTCCGCGACCTCGTTCGGCCTTGCCCAGGGCTCCACAGGCTCTGCCAATTTCAATCTGCGGGGGCTCGGCATCGCCAACACCCTGGTCCTGTTGAACGGACGGCGGTTGGTGCCCTACCCCGATTCCTTTGGCGTTGCGAACAGCAACTCCTTTTCCGATGTGAACCAGATCCCACTTGAGTTCATCGAGCGTGTCGAAATCGCCAAGGGGGGCGCATCAGCCATCTACGGTTCCGACGCCATCGCTGGTGTGGTGAACATCATCTTGCGCAAGGACTATGAGGGTGCTGCTATCAATATGCGTGGCCAGACCACCACCGGCTGGGACCAGCAGGACGGCACGGTGTCCGCCATTGTCGGCGCCAACTCAGAGAAGTCATCGGTGGTCGCCCAGTTCAGCTACTTCAAGCGCGCCCCGCTGGCCGCCAGGGACCGTGACTTCACCGAGGGTACGCTGGAAAGCGGCGTCGGCCAGCCGGGGACGATCATCGCCGTGAACGAGCCAGAGCCGGTGCTGGACGCCGCCGGGAACCCGGTCCTCAACGCCGACGGCACTCCCATGACCATGCCGACCCCTTCGGACTACTACCAGGATCCTGCCTGTGGGGCACCCGGAAGTACATCGAGAGCCGGTGGGCGCTACTGCATGTTCAGTTTTCGCAACGACTGGAACCTGGCCAACGAACAAGAGCGCTTTCTTGCATACGTAACCGGCGACCACCGGGCCGCCGACTTCTTCCAGCTGTTCGGCGAGGTAGGCTTCGCGCGCAAGCAAACGATCATACCCATTTCGCCCTCCTACCCACTGCTGCGATCGGTGATGATTCCGAATGATCACCCGGACCTGATCGCGCAATTCCCCGAAGTGGGGGCGCGCCCGGCAATCTTCTTCGGTCGCCCCTTCGGCCGTGCAGCGGGCTCGGCCCAGCAGACCATCGAGCTCGACGGTTACCGCGCTGTCGGCGGTGTCCGCGGCGAATTGGACCAAGCGGGTATGGCCGACTGGTCCTACGAGTTGGCACTCACGTGGGCCATGAACGAGTTCAACCGCCGAAACCCGGACATCATTTTCGACCGATTCCAGGAAGCCGTGGGCAACTGTTCGGACCCGAACGACCTGTCGGGTTGCTTCAACCCGTTCTACTCCGCCATCGACGGCAGCGGCACCGAGAACTCCGCGGAGATCGTGGACTACGTCGATGGCCAGTACAAGAACATGAACCTGACCACGATGCTGGTCGCCGACGTGGGCATGGCCGGTCCGCTTATCGCGCTGCCGGGCGGCGATCTGAGTGTCGCCCTCGGCGGACAGATCCGGCGCAACCAGCAGAGTGTCGAAAACGACAACGACGCCGAAGACGCGGCCTACGCCTACCTCATTGGCGACAGGGATTGGCGCGGCACCCAGGATGTTGTCGCCGGCTTCCTGGAGTTCTCGGTGCCCTTGATGCGAGGTGCCGAACTGCAGGCCGCAATGCGCGCGGAGCACTACCAGGACATCGCGACCTCGGTCAATCCGAAGATCGGCCTTTCGTGGCGCTTGAGCGACTCTTTCCAGATGCCATCGGTGTTTGAGAAGCTGCGGGTGCGCGGGTCGTGGGGGACCGCGTTCCGCGCGCCGAACTTGTTCCAGACATACGGGACCGTAACCAATCGCGAGCAGTTCTCCGACCCGTCGCCCATGTTCCGAGGCGTCCTCACCGGGCCGGCGCCCGAAGGGGCTCTCAAGCCGGAAACGTCAGAGGCGTTCAACTTGGGCGTCGAATGGGTGTTCTCGCAGCTGCGCGTCGACCTGGACTACTGGCACTACAACGTCACCGACCTGATCACTAGGGACAGCGCCCAGGCCAAGCTTTCCGACTGTCGCCAGGCCCAGGGTAAGCGTGGAGCCCCGTTCGCGGACGTTGACGAGTGCGCCGATTTCAACGTGATCCCGGGGACGCCGGACACCTGGAGCTCCGTAAACGTGAGCTACAGCAACCAGTCGGAGATCACGACCAGCGGCATCGATTTCACGTTCCAGTACAGCCTCGACATGGGGCCGTCTGCAGGCGAGTTGCGGTTTGGCGCCAGTGGCACCTATACCATGAGCTACCTGGTCCCGGCCTCGGTGGTTCCTGATCAGAGTCTCGATCCGGACAACGATCCGACGACCCCCTCCGAGACGGCAGCGCAGGATGGCTGCAGCGGCGATGAGTGCGATATCGCCGGCAAGCGCAACCAGAGAAATTTCGCCCGCCCGCTGCCTAGGCTACGCGCGCGTTTCCCGATCGGATACACGCTCGATGGGCACTCGATCAATCTTGCCGCCAACTATATCGGCAACTACGGCGACGACGCCTCATACGACCCACAGACAGGCGAGTTGAAGAGCGTACCCGCGTGGCTCACGCTGGATATGAGCTACACATACATTCTTGGCGATTCCTTGTTGGGATCTGAAACCCTATTCCAGGTGGGCGTCGTCAACCTGATCGGGTCAGATCCGCCCAAACTGGACGACAACTTCGGCTACGACATCTTCACCCACGACGCCCGTGGCCGAATGGTCTACGGCAACCTTCAGCACAAGTTCTGAGCGGCGCCCCAAGGGCACCGAAACGGAGAAAGCCACGATGCCTATCGAGACGCTGGCGCAACGCAGGAAGCACTATCCACTACTGATCCCCCTGCTCGGATCGTACGTGTTCATGGCGACTGGCGCCTGCAACGAGTCCAACGGGACCCAGCGCCTTCCCGGCACGTACAAGCCGGAAGCCCAAATCGACCGAATGTACCCGGACCCACCCGCAGATGGCGGCGCCGACGAGGCTCAGGAGAACACGAGCGCGCCCGACGCAGGCATGCAGTCCAGGTGAGGTCACACCGGCGCACCAACTCGGCGAAGGCCGCACCTGACACGGACTGGCACGCAGAGCTGCCGTGGAGCCTGCTGCTCCCGTGCAGTGAGGCGCGTCTGCGACCGATACTGCCCGCGAACAGCGGTGCCCATCGCGGCTGTGGCCGGCTACCCGACCCAGCGTCTGAGACCTGGGACGTGACTCATACCGTAGCGCTGAACATGGCTACTATACCTCGTCGGGTCACGCTATGACGCGTAAATGAGCTTTCCAACGCGCGCTCGAGCCCTTCCATGCTGTCCCAGCGATTCGACATCGCACCGGACCGCTGGTACAGCTTGAGCACAGCGCGGTTGAGACCGGCTGAGCCCTCATAAAGCAACGTGGATCCGAACACGGTTCCGCCCGGCTTGACACAACCTTGAAGGTTATCAAAAACGCGTTTCGCCTTGTCTTCGATTCGACCCGGCAGGCAATGAAGAAGGTAGTTCATCCCCAGCGAGTCGTATGTGGAATCGATAGTGACCGGTTCTAGTACGTTGCGCCTGAACAGGCGAACGTCGTGGTACCGACTCAGGCGCTCGCGTACGAACCGGAGTGAGTTCGAATTCAAGTCCATCAACGCCAACGTGGGTTGGTCGGTCGCGAACCGGCAATTCTCAAGGTAGTACCCGGAGCCGACTCCCACATCTAGGTGAAGCGCCGAAACGTTCCGGTTGTACAGCTCAAGCAGCTCCGAGGTGGGGCACTTCCATAGAAGCGGGTTGTTGATACGCAATACGAGCAGGTCATAATACGGGAGAAACCCTGGCGTGTACGCAGCCTGTCCTGCAACCACCTCAGCATCCAGATGCTCGGTCACCTGGGTGTCGATCATCTCTTCCATTGCATTCCTCAATTCTTGTACTGCCGACGCTCTGCGGAGAGCATTGCCTTGATCATGTCCATGAAGTGCTGTTCGACGTAGAAGTGGTCTCCATCGCGCAGCGATAGTGCAAATGAGTCTTGGGTATGCATTGCCCAGCCCGCCAGTTCCTCTGGTGACACGACCGCATCAGCGTTCCCCCCGAAAGCCATGATGGGGCACGGCGCAGGTGCCGCCGGCTGGTAGGCATAGGACTCTAGCAGCTCGAAATCCGACCTGAGAGCTGGTAGCGCTACTGCTCGCAGGTCAGGGTCTTCTAGCACGTGGTTTGCGCCGCCGTAGCGGACAATGAGTTCATTCACAAACTCCTGGTCCGGTAGGGCGCTCATACCAGCCGTCCGCGACGAAAGGTGTGGCCCTCTGAAAGCAGACACGCACAGCTGCTGCGGCAACGGCAGCTTGCGTTCCCGAAGCCACCGGACCGTCTCGAAGGCCTGCAGCGCTCCCAGACTGTGTCCAAACATCATGAAGGGGCGCGACGCCACCTCTGCAACCGATGAACCAACCTCCTCAACAAGGCCCTGCATGGTCCGCCAAGGCGCCTCCGTGCAGCGGAAGGCTCTGCCGGGCGGCTCAACCGCCCAAAGCTCGACGTCGTCTGGAAGGTGGTTTAGCCACGCGCGGTAGGCTTCCGCCGAGGCACCGGCATGGGCAAAGCAGAGTAGCTGCAAGCGCGGCTTCTGTCGCTTCTTCATATTCCGCAGGCAACCCGTGCGGTCTTCAGACGTCATCGGTACGACTCCTTGCGCGGCGAGGCATACGGCTCGGCGCCTCCTCGAGAAGGTGCGTGGCCAAGCTGCTACAACTCGAATGGCGCCATATCTCGTCGACGGAGACCGGCACCTCCAAGGCCCCCCCGAGAAAGTCTCGCAGCTCCATTACCATCAAGGAATCCATACCCAGGTCAGCAAAGCCTCCGTGCACGTCGACCTCCTCCTCGTCTGCGCGGAGCACCGACACCACCCCCGCCGTCACGAGCTGCGTCATCGCGTCCAAGGTTCTTGGCGGCCCCACCGTCGATTGCCTCTGCACTTCCGTCGCCACGTTGCCAACGGCAAGCCCCTCGGACATCTGGGTTCGCGTACCAGCGAGAAAACGGATCCTCACCCCTTCAGCCTCTGCCACGAGGGCGCCGGACCCATCGTAGATAGCAAGCTGTCCAAAGAGGTGGCCTTCAGCCTCCCCTCCTGGGAACGTCCTGCCGCGCACCCAAAGCCGACCCCTCCCCTCGCCATACACCCGCAGCCGGTCGATGCCATCGCTGGTGAATGGCCCGTGCCCGAAACGCCCGCGCTCGTCGTCATGCAGCACCTGAGCAATCCATCCGTGCATGCATGCATCCATGACCGCTGGCTGGTCCCACAGCGCGGCACTGGTCGAGCCTTCGGTTCCGACCTCGCCCCAAAACACTCCGTCGACCACGCGATACTTCACCACCTTCTGCCAGCCTCGGCCGTACCCGTGGCCCCGCCTCTCCAGCACCTCGTACAACGTCTCCGCGGTGGCGGCAGGCTGCCGTGTCAGCGTAGCTAGTTCGTCGCTCGACATTCCCAACTGCGCTGGCCGTGCGACGCGCCGAACGCCCACCGACACCAGGCGGGTCCAGTTCCCGCCCGCGGATGGTGGGTCGTCGATCCAGACCTCGACCGCGCCCTCTTCCTCTGAAGTACGGCGGGCGGCGACGAAGACTTCCGTGCTTCGCGCATCCGACAGTACGGTGCCTTGCTCGAAGCGTAGGTTGTTTAGTTCGAGCGCTCCCGTGCCCAACAACTTGGACGCCGCCCCGCATACCATCGTGATCCACGTCGCACCGGACACGGCCGCTCGACCTAGGATCCTATGCGAACGGAGGTCAGGCTCCGCGGTTGGGTCGAGCAGCACACGCTGCATGGACGTCCCCAGCACAGGGGGAAGACCAGACTGCCGCTTTCCACCACCATCCGCATGCACACTCATCGGCCCCGCTTCGGCCTTGAACGGAAGCCAGTATCGACGCCGCTGCCAGGGATACGTCGGTAGCGGGACATGCCGGCCCTTGTCACAGACGCGGCTCCAGCGAACATCTACCCCGCGTTCATACAGCCGGCCCAGAGACGTCAGCAGCGCCTCGCGCTCCGGCTTTCGGGATACCAAGCTCGGCACCACCAACGCGGACTCTGGCTTCCCAGCGCCAGCCCAGCACTGCGACACGAAGCTCGTGAGCGCGGGCCGCGGGCCTACTTCGAGAAAGTCCTCAAACCCGTCTTCGATGAGATGCTGCAGCGCTTCGCGAAAAAGCACCGTAGAGCGCAGGTTGGCGACCCAATGACTGGTATCGGCATGCGCCCCTTCTAGCCGGCACCCCGTGACCGTCGAATAAAACGGAATGCTCCCCGCTTCTGGCCGCAGCCCGTGCAGAGCATCACGCAAGGGCTCTGTCAGGGGATCCATCGCCGAGCTATGAAACGCAATGTCGACCGAGACTCGCTTGGTTTCGACCTGCGCCTGTGCGAGTCGCTCTTCGAGTGGCCGTACGTCCGCTTCCCGCCCTGCAACCACCGTCGCATTCGGACTATTGATGGCCGCCACCTCGACGTCGCGCCCGCATTCCAGAAGCCACTTCCGCGTCCTTTGCTCATCCAGGTACACGACCAGCATCACGCCTTTGCCGGCTTGCGTACGCAGAAGCCCGCTCCGGGCGCAGATCACCCTCACTGCTGCGTCAAGGTCGAGCACGCCGGCCACGTGGGCGGCGGTAACCTCACCCATACTGTGGCCCACAACCGCGTCCGGAAACACGCCCCAGTCCATCCAAAGGCGCGCCAGGCCTACCTGCTGTGCGAATAGGACCGGCTGTAAGGCGTCAATGCTCAGTACGCCGCTCCCGCCCTCGATTGCCTCTTGAGGGGAGAAGTCGCGTAACGACCTGACTCTTGCATCCACTTCTCGGACCGCTTCCCGAAAGACCGGCTCGCTCCGAAACAACTCGCCACCCACGCCGGACGCACGAGCACCCATGCCAGGAAAAACCCAGACGATTCTCGTAGCTGCGCCGTGCTGCACCTTCGTTTGCCCTTCGTGCGCTTCTCGAAGCCGTCTGGCGAGCCGACGACTCAGCTGCTCACGGTTTCTCCCCACGACAGCCAAACGTCGCCGATGGTGAGTGCGCCTCGACCCCGCACTGCCGGCTAAATCTGACAACGACCAGCCCTCCCCAGCCACCGGCTTGTGTTCCAGAAGCGAAAGGTACCGATTGCCCAATTCGGCCAACGCGTCTGGCGTCTTGGCCGACAGTGGGACAAGTACGGGATCATCGGCGGTCAGCGGACTCTCGCTTTCGATTGCAGCGCTAGCCTCGCCAACAATCACGTGCGCGTTGGTCCCGCTAAAACCGAACGCGCTCACGCCGCCATAGCGGGGCTCCGACCCTCTAGCCCAAAGCACAGCCTCCCTGGGAAACTCGAACGGCGTTCCCTTTCTGGACAGCCTCGGGTTCAGACTCTCGAGGTGCACATTCGGCGGAATGCGCTCGTTCTCCATGGAAACCACGAGCTTGATCAAGCCTGCGACACCGGCAGCCGCCTCGAGGTGGCCCACGTTGGCTTTCAACGCACCGATCGAGCATGCCGACGATGAAGCTTGCTGCCCCGCGAAGACCCTTCGCAGCGCTTCAAACTCGATGGGGTCTCCCAGGGAAGTGCCGGTGCCGTGCGCCTCAACGTAGCTAATCTGTTCAGGGGAAAGGCGCGCGGACGCCAGTGCCGCGCGAAGTAACTCCTCTTGAGCTGTCACGTTGGGCGCCGTGAGTCCGGTAGATCGCCCGTCCTGGTTCACGCAGCTTCCCCGCAGCAACGCACGCACCGGATAGCCGCCGCGTTCGGCGTCCGAACTGCGCATCAGCACCACTGCACCGCAACCCTCTCCGCGGACAAAGCCGTTCGCCTCCGCGTCGAAAGGCCTGCACCTGCCGGTCGGTGAAAGAGCCTGAACCTTGCTTAAAACGAAGCTCGTCAATGGTGCGAGAATCAGGTTGACACCACCCGCGATCGCAACATCACACTCGCCCGCGAGAAGACTCTGGCGCGCCAAATGCACCGCTACCAGCGCTGAGGAGCACGCTGTATCGACCGCTACGGCCGGCCCGCGAACGCCCAGATTGTACGCAATGCGTCCGGCCGCGAAGCACAGGCCATTGCCGGTCACGGTATGAATACCCAGTTCCTCGTTGCCCTGGGCCAGGACTCGCTGCTGATAGTCCAGCGTGGTCATGCCCACGAACACACCCACCCGATCAGCCGGATGGTCGTTGACCACGACCCCACCGTCCTCAAGAGCTTCCCAGGTGACCTCGAGAAGAAGACGCTGTTGAGGGTCGAGTGACGTCGCCTCTCGCGGCGAAATACCAAAGAAGTCCGCGTCAAAGCCCGCCACATCCTCGAGAAATCCCGCGTAGCGACTGCCCGTATGGCCGGTCGGAACGCCCTGTTGTGGCCAACGATCCTCCGGCACCTCGCGGATCGCCTCCGCCCTACGCATCAGCAGCTCCCAGAACTTTTGGGGCGTATCGGCACCGCCCGGAAAGCGACACCCCATACCTACAATCGCGACGGGTGAAACCTCTCGCGTGTGGCGTGAATCCAGCTCGGAGCGCAGTTCCTTGATCTTCTTCAGTGAGCGCTGAAAAAGCTCCCGAAAGTCTGCGTTCGTAGCCTTCGGTGCTACTTGCTGAGCCATTGCTCCCCCATCCGGACAAGGTCGTCCGAGGCCATCGATTCAAGATCAGCCCCTTGCTCGTCGCCGAGACACTCGCACAGGTGGGCCGCCAACTCCGCAATGGTGGGATAGGTCCAAATCAGCGTCGCAGAAAGAGTGATCCCGAGCGCATTCTCGATGCGATTCCGGACCGCGAGCCCCATCAATGAGTCGATTCCCATCGCTCGGAACGGTTGGTCCGCAGAAAGACCAGCCGGATCGGTGCGCAGCACGTCCGCGGTGCAGGCGCACACAAGCCGCTCGATCTCCTTTACGCGTACACGCGGATCGAGACCCCGTAGCACCTCCCCCTGAACATCGATCGCACACCGCGCTTCCGCCGTGACCTGTTCGAGTAGGGGCGCCAACATGGTTGATGACTGCCTCTCCGGGAAGAACTCAAGCCAGCGCCTAGGTTCCCAACGCAAAGCGGCTGCCTGCGTCACCCCTCGACTCAGCAGGATGTCGAGGATGGCCCCGCCCTCGTCGACGCCCAACGTGTCCACACCGCGAGCCATCAGCAAACGCTGCAGGTCGGCGTCGGCTCCCAGGCCAACTCCGGCGAACCAACCCCAGTTCACGCTAAGCGCAGGCAGGCCCAAGTCCCGACGGTAGTGCGCGAGGGCGTCGAGGCCCACGTTGGCCGCCGCATAGCCCGCGACCCCGGGACCGCCCATCACCCCCGCCACCGACGAGTACATCACAAAGACGTCCAGAGCCAATCCCTGCGTCGCTCGATGAAGGTTCCATGCCCCCGCAACCTTGGGTGCAGCGGCCGCATTCCAGTGTTCGACGGTTTGATCTACCATCAACCCGTCCGCAGCCACCCCCGCGGCATGGATGATCCCGCGGATTGGTGGTGCGCTGTATTGGAGATCGGCGAATACGGCTTCGACCTGATCCGACATGGAGACATCCACTTGGACGAAGCGTACTGTCACCCCTGTTGCGCGAAGCTCGTCGAGGCGTTCCTCCTGAGCCTCGGTCGGCAGCGAACGACCCAGTAGCACGAGAGTGCGAGCGCCCCGCTCCACCAACCACCGGGCCGTCGCCATCCCGAGACCACCAAGCCCACCGGTGACGACGAACGCGGACTCGGGGCGAACCCAGGTTTCGCGAGGCCGCCCCTTGTGAGCACCGCGCAGGCCTTTGACAGGGACGGAAAGGACGCGTGCAACCGAACGACCCGTTGCCTCGAGATAGACTTCCTCCTCGCGTAGGCCGCAACGCACCTCGTCCACAATGCGCCTGGCCGCCTCCCTTCCATGGAGCCCCACCGCAAGCCGGGTGCAGCGCAGCTGAGGCAGTTCATAGGGAACGCAACGCCCCAAGCCCCATAGCGCCGCGTGCTCGAGCCCGATGCTCAGCGAACGGTCCGCCTGCAGATCGGTTTGGGCGACCAAGTAGACGCGCGGTGCGCCGGTTTCGCTGCAACCCGCCAGGCTGTGCAGGACCTCCAAGGTCGCAACGTATCGGTCTTCCTGCGCCCTCAGCACTTCTTTCGTTGTCGAGCTCTCCGAAATCGGTGTCGTCGGCGCCAATAGCAACACCCCGTCCCAGGCCTCACCGTCGGCCCCACGGAGAACCTTCCGCAAGCGCGATGCCAATGTGGCGGAGTCGTCTTCCGTGAGGGTCACGCACTCGTCGCCGACGGCCTCAAACGCCACCACCAGGTCCCTAGACCAACAGCCAACGGCATCCACCGCCAGCCACCGTCGCACGCCCGAAGCGCCTTCGCCGGCCGGACCCTGCAAGGGTGCTGGTTGCACCTCGGTCTGTAGCCAGCACAACCCCTCCCGTGGCAAGGACGCCGACGCACGTCGCGGCTGCACCGCATGAAGCCTGACACCCAGAAACTCCAGCGCGACTCGACCCTCTTCGCTCAGCACGGTTATGTTTGCCGTCAGACCCCGCTCTTCGTCCAGGCTGCCTGAGCACTGGACGACGCTTTGCGCTCGAGCCCCAATGGGGCGATGGGCGCAGATATGGTCCACGCCTGAGAGCACCACCTGGGGAACGCCCTCAGCCTCGCCATATGCGGCCGGAAGCAACTGAAAGCATGCATCCAGGAGGACCGGGTGAATCCTCCACGGTCCGCGGGCAACGCCCGATGGCAAGGCCACGTCGCCATAGGCGCGCCCTTCACCATGCGAAAGGCTCTGCAATGCGCGAAAGCCGGGCCCATATTGCAGGTCCATCGCGCGTAGTTGC
>JAPPOR010000192.1 GCA_028817905.1 Myxococcales bacterium | reverse complement strand
GCGCTTCGCTGTCCTGGTCGTTCCCGCCATTGTCCCCTACGGGATCGGCCGGTTGGGCGTCCTGGACGTCGATCTCGCTATCCGGGGGTGCGACAGCTGCCCAGCGGAACGCCGGGAAGCCCGAGGTGCCTGCTTCATCATAGTAGTCGGTCATCTCGAGCTTGAAGAAGTCACCTTCCGTGCTGCGAATAACGTAGACGATCTCCTTCGGGCTGACGCTGTGGTCACTTGGGTCGTAGGCGTACCAGCCCGCCAGCGCGTAGTCCGGGTCCTCATCCTCATCGTCACTGTCCTCCGCGTCCCGCACATAGTCCGCCTCGGGTGCCTCTTCGAGCTCGTCGAAGCTCTGTCCTTCGAGTTCGGTGGCCGCCACCGAGCCATTTCCACTGACTCCCCCGTTGGACTTGATCTTGAACCGGGAAAAAGCGAGGTCCCACCCGTCGTTCTCTGGGTCGGCTTGCCGGCTGCGATCCAGGTCCAGGTGTATCCAGGCGTCGTGATCGCTGGCGTTGACAACCGTCATCCGAACGTCGTCACCGGTGGTGGTGAGACCTTCGATGACGGCGCTGCCGTCTCCGTTGTCCTCGGTCTTGAGGTCGCTTGCGCAGCCGGCGAAAACCAGCATGCATGCGACCAGGATCGCGAGAGGTGGATCGGGGCGCATTGTGGTCGTTCCTGTGGCCTCCAGGCGGCGGCGCCGAACGCGGAAGAGGGCGTCGGATGTGGGGTTCACCTGGGGGCTCATCGTGCACCTCCCGCGGTCGCGCTGGCCACCTTCGGCTGTGTGGCGGCTTGCGGCGCCTGGAACTCGGGTTCGCCGTCGATCAAGGCAAACCGAATCCGCCCCTCGTCGTTGTGCGTACTGACGACCAGAAGTTGATTGCGGTAGCGGAGCACGTGGGCGTGTCGCGTACTGAAGGGAACTTCGGCGGCGAGTGGCTTCCATTGCCGCCCGTCTGGCAGAAATACCTCGATGCGGTTGCTGGGCTTGAGGCCGTCGTCGGTCTGGACGGTTCCGCCAACCAGCCAGAGCTTGTCGGCGAGTGGAATCAGGGAACCGGACAGGCGCGCCGCGCCCGGGCACGGCATGCCGGCGAAGGCGCCGCTGTCCGGTTGGAAGCTCAGGCAGTCGTCTACCAGTGCGAAGCCCGCCCGCATGCCACCAACCATGTAATAGCTGCCGCCATGGGCGGCCCCGGCGAAGGCTCGACGCACAGCCGGGATGCCGGTTGTCAGGGCGGCGAGGGTGTCGGGGGAGCCGCTCAGGATGTCTGTGCGGTGGTCGAAGGCGGCCTCGCCCTCCAGGGCGGGGTCGTAGTGCAGCCCGCCGATCACCCAGAGCTTGCCGGCGTGGGCGAACGCTCCAAACTGGGTGCGGCCGAGGGGCAGCTGGCCTACCTGGGCCCAGGTCGCTGCCTTCCGGTCGAAGCTGTACACCTCCTGCTGGGTGGTTGCTCCGCCCTGGGCGTAGCCGAAGCCGCCGAGGGCGTAGACCCGGGCGCCGTCGCGAACCACGACCATCGACTGGCGGCGCGCCGGGAAGTCCATGACTCGGCTTGTCTGCATCGAGGGTAGATGAATGCGCACGCCTTCTGCGACGAAGTTGCTCTGGTCGAAGTCGTGTTGGCCGAGGCTGTTGTTGCCCCCGAAGAGGTACAGGTCATCGCCGATGACAAAGGCGGCCTGGCGGTTCTTGGCCTGTCCGGCGTGGCCCATGGACCAGGCGAGCACTCGCGCCTGCGAGGCGCCGAGCGTGACCCGCTCCACGTGCCGCGTGCGGCTTGCGCTGTGCATGCTTCCGATCCCGCCGATCGCCACGAGCCGCCCGGGCCCGGTGGGGATCATCTGGTGAAAGAACCGTCCAAACGCCAGGTGGCCGGCCGGCTGCCAGGTCGCTTGCCCGGGCTTCCAGCTGTAGACGTTGCCGCCGCGCGCCGAGCCGACAACCGTGCCATCGGGCAGGCCCGCCAGTGCGATGCCGAAGGCATCCTCCGGATACTCGGGGCCGCTCGACCAACTCCCGGCCTGGACGTCATAGATGTCGACGCTTCGCGATGTCTCCCGGTCCTGTCCCATGCCGCCCACGACCACCACGTGGTTTCCGACGGCGGCCGCCCCGATCGCCCGTCGCTGGAACGGCATCTCGACCGCCTGCCAGCCGGCGTCGGGGGCGCCCAGATCCAGGACGCGCATCTGCGTGTTCCAGGTGCCGGTGCGCGGCTCTCCTGACAGGGTCCAGCCGCCGACCAGGTAGATGCGGCTTCCGACCAGCGCCGCCCCATGGGACGACAGCCCGACGGGAATGTCGGGGAGCGCCTGCCAGGTGCGGTCGGTCAGGTTGAGGCAGGCCGCGGTCGTCGACGAGTGCATGTCCATCGTTTCGCCGCTGGCGTTTCGGGCCACGCTGCCGCCGAAGCGGCAGATCTGCCCCCCGTGATGGACCAGATGCAATCCCTGTGCACCCTCCGGGATTTCGCCGATGGTCTCCCATCCGCTCTGGCCGTCCATGGCCAGTCGCTGGACGGTCCGCGCCTGGCCTTCGTGGCTGTAGCGGTGGGGCTCGCCGTGGTAGCCGCCCGCGACGTAGAGATGCGTACCATCCGAGGTGGCGCCAAAGCTCGTGATCGCGACCGGCAGCGGCGCCAGCAGGCCGGCGTGGAGCTCGAGTCCCGTCGCGTCGGTCGGTGTTTCAGACAACTGTGATGGCGGTGGGACCGCGCGCTCCTGCATGGAAACCTGAACTGCGTCCGGGCCGTTCGTCGTCGCGGCGGGTTTGGCATGCCCGCAGGCTGCGAGAAGCAGCCACAGCAATGAAAGTTCTAGCCCTGGGGCTCGCGTGCGTGTGGTGGTCATGGCTTCCTTTCCGTCACGCTCGGTGACAGTCCAACTCGGTTCACTCGGTTCAGTAGCGGCCTCTCAGGCCGGCGTAGTAGGTGCGTGGTCGCAAGGTGGAGAAGTCGTCTTCGGCCTGCAGCAGGTTGTCGATACCAGCGAAGGCCTCGACGTGATCGCCGAACCCCTTGTTGACTCGCAGGTTGCCAGTGGTCAGCGGTCCAGGAGCCCTGCGCTCCTCGGAGCCATCGCCGTCGTCATCCTCGAAGTAGACGCGGCCGAACTGTGCCGAGGCGCGCAACAGGGCGGCGAGCTGCCAGGGCTGGTAGTTGAACTGCAACGCGACCGTCGGGCGGTGGGCCGCGACGTTTTCCAGGCGTCGCTGCTCCTCGCCGTTCCAGGTGTCCGTGATCGTGTGGGACAGGTCCACGGTGAGCCATTCGCTCGGTGAGAAGCGGACGCGTGCCTCGAAGCCGGTGGTGCGGGCTGCGTGCAAGTTTGCGTAGCTGAACTGGGTGCCGCCCGTGCCGTCCTCCTCGGTGACCACTGCGATCATGTCGCTGAGTTCGTTGTGGAACACCGCCACCAGCGCGTGAATCCGCTCGGACGGGCTCCATGCCGCGCTGAAGTCAAGGCCGTGACTGCGCTCCGCCTTGAGGTCTGGGTTGCCAAGGACGATGTATCCGGCTGACGGGTTTTCGAAGCGCAGGTACAGGCGCTGGAACGTCGGAGCGCGAAACCCACGCCCGTAGCCCGCGCGCAGGCTGAGGCAAGGCAGCGGATCGAAGCGCAACGCGAGCTTGGGCGAGAGCTGCTCGCCGAACTGCGAGTCGGCGTCCAGGCGAATGCCGGGCACCACCCCCAGCTGTTGGTCGCACTCGATTCTCCGGTCCCTGTGGCGCGCCTGCCAGGGGCGCCACTGATGCTGCGCGAAGACCGAAGTACGAAAACGGTCGCTGGGGCGGCTCAGGCGCGCCGCGTCGATGTGCTGAACCAGCTGCTCGACCCCGACGGTGGTCACATGTTGGTCGGTTGGGCGCAGCACAACGTTGGTCGTGACTTGATGCAGGCGCTCGCGGTTGTCCTCCAGCCGATCCATGGCGGTGCTGTCGCGTTGATCGCTCAGGTATTGCTCGCGATAGAGGCTCGTCCGGTAGCGCGTGTCCCAGCTGATCCGCGGGCTGGGTCGCAGGCGGTAGGCGAGCCCCGCGAGGAACTGTTCGCGCAGCTGCGTCCGGTCGAAGAGGGCATCGCCCGCACCTCCGTCGACGCCCTGGGTCTCGATCTGGTCGTACTCGAGGGTCGCCCGCACGCGATGGGGCGCCGACGGTGTGTAGGTCGCGCTGCCGTAGGCCGACCATTGCAGTCGCTCGCTGAGGCTCGTGACGGGGGGGGCATCGCTTTCGATCGCCGCGCGGTGATGCACGCCGCCTCCGGCCTGCACATGCAAGGTGTCGAGTGGCTTGCCGGTGACCCACAGGGTGCCATCGGCGAGCGCGCCGTGTTTGGGCGTGCCGCCTCCGCTCGCCATGACCTCGCCGTCCAGCGGCTCCTGTGATTCACGTCCGATGATGTTGATGACGCCCGCCAGCGCATCGGAGCCGTACAGGGCGGAAGCCGGGCCGCGCACGATCTCGATCCGCTCGATCCGCTCGACGCCCACCCGCGACAGGTCGATCGCCCCACCCAATCGTCCGATCATTCGGTCGCCGTCGAGGAGTACCAGGGTGTACTCGGGGTCCAGGCCCCTCAGCCACGCGCCCGTACCGAGGTTCCGCTCCAGCTGCAGCGCCGGCTCGTGTTGAAGCGCTTCGGCGGCGTTGCGGGCGCCGCTTTGCTCGATCCGGGTCCTGGTTACCACGTCGGTGATGACGACCGCATCGCGGCGATCCTCCTCGGACCGGCTCCCGGTGACGACCACCTGCAGTTCCGGGGGTTCCGCCTGCGGAGCGGGCACCTCGGGCGTCAGCAGTACCTGCAGCCTCGCTGCTGGCTCGCGCTCGAAGTAGATGCGCGTTCGGTAGCTGCGGTGGCCCGGAGCGCTGACCTCCACGTCACATGCGCCAGCGCCCCTGACCTTTAGTCGAAAGACCCCCGTCGCGTCCGAGACGCCCGTTTCAGCGGAGCTGCACGGCGTCGAGGTGCCCTGCTGGGAACCCTCCGGTGCGTACAACGAGACCTGCGCGCCCCTGATCGGCTTGTGGGTGCCGGCCAAGTGCACGCTTCCCGTGAGGGACCACTGCGGCTCCGGCGCGACAAAGTTGAAGTCGTACAGAACCCGTGCGGCGATCGGCGCGCCTGCCCGGGTGGCGGGCGCGAAGACCAGCCCCTTGGTCGCATCGAGGGCCGCCTGCGCCAGTTCGGGAGCAGGCGCCTCCACCACCGCGGCGCGTGCTACCCGCCCCGCCGCGTCGATCTCCAGTTGCAGGCGCACCCGCCCCTGTGCCCGGCTCGCCAGCGCCGCCTCCGGATACCGCGCACCTCCCCCAGCGACCAGGTGCGGCGGTGCCAGTGCAGGCGCTTCATCGGGTCCCCGAGCGGCCGTGTTTGAAGCTTCTCCCCCAGCGTTCGTGGCTGCGGACATCTTCGCGGCTGCTGGCTCCTGGGTCGCTGCCCCGCCGCTTTGGGCCATGGCCACACCCACCGGGCACGTGGCCATGGCCAGCGACAGAGCCACCCAGGATGCCCTGGAGGGCATCCGCCCGTTTCGGCGGTACGAGGCCAGTGACACGTTTCGTCGCGTGGCGTCCACAGGCATCGTGTATCATCATGAAATAGAATTTCAATATCATTTGCAACAAGCCCAGACTAGGGCCTGTCCCTATATTCGTTTTCAGCGGGTTTCCGAGCGCGGCGGGGCCGGATGCAAGGACGCTTCGCGCAGGCATACTGTCTGTATTTCAAGCGGAGCGGACGCCGCAGACGGTCCCGCCCCGCCGGAAAGCCGCGAAAACGAATATAGGGACAGGCCCTAGTCTGGGTATTGACGAGGCTTCGCCTCAGACCGACGGGGCATCTAGGGCCGTGATGCTGAACGCATGAGCGGTCAAGAACGGACCTCCGGGGCGGACGGAGGTCAATGCCTCATTGAGCCCCTTGGGGTCGATGGCCGTTGAGGCCGCGCGATGCAGAGCGTGCGAAAGCCGTCCACGGAGGTCCGGTCATGAGCGTGCCACGAACCGTCACAGTGGTTTCAGATCTCCGTCACCGTTCCGTTCTGGATGCTGATCTCTTGCCCGTCGAAGCGAGTCAGGGTGAGCCCGTCGAACTCCTCGGTGTGCGCCCGGCTGTAGTCCGCGAGCAGCGCGATGGCCGCGGCTTCGCCGATCAGGTTGCCGACGCCGTCGGAGCGCCAGTGCATTCCGGCGGCATCGCGAGCGTGGGTGATGTTGGCGACCAGCTTGTTGAGCTCACCACCCAGTGTGAGGGGTGCGCCCGTCCATGGGAGCAGCTCGCTGCCGTTCTGGTTCGGGACCATCGGCGCCGGGAACTCATAGCTCTCGTCCACGAAGGCCTTGAGCATGGTCGCGCCGGCCGCGATGAAGGTCGAGTGTCCCCCCGGATATGCGGGGTGGGCCGGGGATCCCTCCGGGAACCCCATCGGCAACAGCCCGTCGTTCTCCGAGTCTCCGGGGGTGCCGTTGATTGCGCGAATCTCGTCCACGGCGTGCTGGAACGCGTCCGAGCCGAGTAACTCGCCTTCTCCGAGTCCGTAGGCCTTCGCTCCCCTCAGTTGCACGTTGAGGCGTGCTCCGTACTGCTCGGGACGCAGGCGACGGTGGCAGGCCCACTTCTGGAACCAGGCCGCGGCGAGCGCCTGGCGCGGCGCCATGGTCGCGAGCTGGCTGATGTCAGCCAGCCCGAACGTCACAAACCCTTGCTGGGTCGCGCTATTCACGCGGAGGTACGGAAGGTTGGGGTCGAAGGCGTTGTCGTCCCCCAGCCCCAGTATCACCGACAGCGCGTGCATCGGCGACTGCAGCGGGAAGTCCCGATGGACCCACTCCGACAGGTCGCGCATGCGCGCGATGTACTTGCGGCCGCTCTTGAAGGTCGAGGCATTGCCGCTAGGATCGTTCGCGTTCGGGTCGTAGCCCCGCTGGATCTTGCGCCACTGTTGGAACGTCGTCATGAACTGATTGGGAGCGCCCCGTTCCAGTTTGCGATAGCGCTGCTCGACCTCCAGCTGTCCGATCTGGAACGGTAGCAGCAGGAACTGGCTCACGAAGGGACCCGCCAGCACGCCGGGGGCCGCACCGATCACCGGGATCGTGCCGCGGAACAGGGTCAGTGGGGTGACGTCACCGTAGGCGTCGCGCGGAAAGATATCCTTGCGGGTGAAGGTGTTGAGGTCGTCCGCGGCGCGGCTGATCTTGTTGCGCGTTTCATACTCCGAAAACGGCACGTCGCGCGTCACCGAGTACCAGTAGAGCTCCGCCATCTCGGCTTCGGTGACGTCGCTGTCGACGGCGGGGGCTGCGGGGATGCGGCCGGCGTTGCCGTCCAGTCCGCTCAGCTCGAAGGCATAGGCGGCCTGGGGGCTCACCAACCGGTTGCGCAGCGGATCGTCCGGTCGGCCGACCAGGATGGCCTCGAAGTCGTCCGGGTCGCGGCTCGCGAGAGCATCCAAAAGCGACTGGTAGGAGTTGGGATTGACCTCGCCGAGGGCGTCGTGCTTCAACGTCTTACTGTAGTTGCCGCGGAAGTCCCCGAAGCGCACCTCGTCGTCGTTGATGGGCTGCTGGGTCAGCGGGAAGGCGTCGCGGTTGTCGCGGGCGGCGCGGCGGCGCACGACAAACGCCGCGTGCGCGCGGTCCGCCGGCGGCTCCGCGAGGACAGTGCCTGGAAGTCCGCTGGCGTGGGCTACCCGCGGCTTGATGCCGGCGCCGGCAGCGACTGCGACGAGCGCTGCGCCCTGCAGCAGGGAGCGCCGCGACAGGGGGGGGCTCGAAGCCCCGCCGGTCGGCTGGGCCGCGTCGTCATGCTGCGTATCCTTGGCATCGTGGGTCGGAGCGGCGGTGGTTGACTGCGCCCCGGGAACGTCCTGTCGATTCATCTCTTGGTCTCCTTCATGCGCCAGCTCGTTGCCCGAGCGTCCTCCGACGCGTCGAGCGTTTAGTGAAAATGAAAATCAAATTCGAACTGGCACACCGGTCCCTAGCCTGGCAATCGTCCATCGTAAACAGGAATTGACTGCCTTTCGATAGAAACTGGGCTCCGCAGAAGTACTGGATAGCATGGCATGTGCTGGGAATCCCGCGTCTTTTGCACCTTCTCTCAACGGAACGTCGTCGCGAGCGGGTTGAAGGATTGGAGCTGTCGGCAGCCGCGACCCATGCCGTCCGAGCCAGGCAATCTCCCGAGCGCTGCCAATGCCACGACGACCGCATACAGGCAGGGCCGGAACCCGGACCGGAATCGCGCGATTTCCGGCCACGTCTTCAGTCGCGCACGCGTAGATCCTGGTAGCGACCCGCGCGATCGATCCATGCCCCGATCGCCTCGCCAGAGAGGAAATGCCGGACAGCGTCGTCGGCCATTTCGACGCAGTGATCGATGTTGCAGTGCAGGAACAACCCCTGGCGCCCGAGCGGGAGCACGCGCTTGAGCTGCTGGACGTGTCGCAGTGCCGCGCTCCAGGTGTGGTACCAATCGCGGTAGTAGTTGGGATAGATGCGCGGCAGGAATGTTTGACGGAAGGCCGCTGGTGTCGCGGGGGACCTGAGAATGCGTGCTTCGACGAGCTGCGTCAGCACGCTGGGCAGCTGTTGCTCGAAGTCCCGTTTCCTGCCCAGCCGCCCTTCCGGGATCTCGAGACACAGGATCGCGGACCGCGCGTCGGCAAACTCGGGGGAGAAGCTGGCCGGTTGGGACACCCGACTGAACCAGAACTTGCTCTCTGGCAGGTACCAGGTGTCGACGGTGGGGTCGATCGCGTGGCGAGGCAGCGCCAGGTGCAACAGATACAGGCCCCGGTGGTGGAGCTGGCTGCCGGGGACCAGATCCGACAGGTGCGCCGTGTAGAAAATCGCGTCGAAGCCTCGCCCATCGCTCGGGTGGCCATGCTTGCCATTCTGCAGATGGGCCGGCTTGAACGGGCGCTCGTAGTAGAGCGTGGCGCCGAGGTTCTCCGCCTGTGTCGACAGGTGGCGAACCAAGCCGGCCATGCCCGTGCGCGGGTACAAGAACTTGTCGTCGCGCAGACCAAGCGATCGCAGGATGGTCTTGTGCGGATCCGACGTCGAGACGCGCTGCTTGGCCACGGACTGAGAGATCCGGTTGGCGTCCTCACCCCACACCTTCTCCACGTAGGGGCGGTAGAACTGCTCATACGCGGCGCGACCCGCGCGGCTCAGGACGAAGTCCTCGAAACCCGCGTCCGACACGGAAGCATCGCTGCGATCGCGTTCCCACGAGCGAAAGCTCCGCCACATCTGTGGTCGCCGTAGCCAGCTGAGGCCCATGGACGCCACCGTGCGTGCGCCCAGGCCACGCATGAAGCTCACCGGGTCGATGGGATAGGTGATCTGGCGGCCGTTGAGAACCAGCTTGCCGTTGCGCGGCTGCGACAGCCACCCCTCCGCTTCGGTGAGCTCTCTCAGCAATGGATGGGAGCTCGGGTGGACGCGGTGAGAGCCCCGGTCGCACGGCTTGCCCGAGAACTCCACGGGCGCAAGCAGCCCGCCGGGCTCGCTACTGGCCTCCCACACCTCGACGTCGACGCCCCTGCGCGCGAGCAACACGGCCGTCGCGAGACCCGAAACCCCGGCTCCTACAACCAGCGCGCGTTTGTTCTTTGGAACCCGTGCGAGGCCAGGGCCCAGGCCTGCATCGGGCGAGCCATGTGGTTGTACTTCGTGCGGCATTCTCAACACTGGACGTTCCCTAGGGTTTGGCTGTTGCCGTTGTCATTCATCACGACGCCTCCTGCTTCAGCTTCACGATCTGTGCGTGGAAGCAGAAGGAGCGCCGTGTGCCTTGGGTGCGCACCGAGAAGGTGACGTCCGACGCGCCTTCGCCCGACAGTTCGGCGAAGAAGCGCCGGAACTCGGAGCGCTGCTTGAGTTCCTGGCGGTAGATGGGCTGGGCACCGACTTGCACCTCGAACTCGACGGCGCGCGCGCCGTCGCGGGGGAGCCCGACGTAGCCCACCAGGGCCTGCCCGGCGGGCACTTCCGGATACACGAGCCGGAGCTCACCGTGATCGGGCAGCGTGCCTCCGACACAGCGAACGACTCTTCGGCCAGCGAGTTCCTCGAGCTGCGAGCGCACATGTCGGCCCGCATCGGCGCCACACCTGAAGTCATCGAACAGCGCGCCGCAGTTCCTGTGTGGTTCTTGCCCGCGCGTCCAGGAGACGGTCGCATCGCGCAGCCGCTCGGTGAAATCGTAGTGGACGCGCTCGATCCGCCACGAATCCTTCCTGCCGGGTTCCACCGGCACGACGTACAGCGCCAGGCGCGCAAGGATTGCCACTGCCGAGACGCCGACGATGCCTGAAGCCACAAGGGCCCAGCGCCCGTGTTGTCGAGCCGCCCGCTCGCAGGCGTCTAGTGTTGCCTGCAAGCGCTGGCCCACACGTGCCGCGAGCCGAAAGCGCTTGCCGTCCATCGTCACCAAGCCGAAGGCTCCGACCAGGCCGATCAACAAGAGCAATGGCGAAAGGCGTTCCGAAAGGCCACGACGAAACGCAAAGACATAGCGTCCGGGTTTGAGCGCGACGCTCATGAACCCGGTCCTCCTGTCGTTGTCCACCCGAAGTCTGCGAATGGGAACCTTCGCTCCGTTGAGCGTCGCACGCCACCGCGGGTAGCTGCTCACGTTGACCCGGAGCCGCCCCTTTGATCCCGGCGCGGCCCGCAGCACGATCTGCTCGTTGTCGAAGCGCTCAAGCTCCACATCACCGGAGCCCTCGGTGATCGCGAATGGTTGTCTCGCCCAGTCTTCGTACTCGTAGAGGCGCAGCGCACCAAAGCGCTTGACCAGGTTGAGCTTGGCTACCGGCAGCTCGAGCTTTTTCCGCTTGCCCAGGCGGTGCGGCGCGAGTATGTAGCGGACGTTGACTGCTTGGAGTATTGCGGCCGATGCGCTTCCGACCTTGAAGACGAACGGGGAGGCCGGTACGAACCCGAGGATGTAGACCGGAACGTCCAGCTCAGTGCCCAGATCAGCAAATTGGTTGTCTCGGCGGTCAACGACGACGCCTACGCGAAAGAACGGGCTCGGCTGTGGATGGTTCGCTCGCATCCACTCGACAAACTGTTGACGCTCATCGCGAAGGCGCCGACTGCTTTCTGGCTGAAGCTGGTGAATTACCTGGGAGTGCCAATACTCACTCAGGAAACTCAGGACGATCGGTGTCACCAGGAATGCCAAAAGCGCGCTGAAGGCAAACCTCCGCGCTGGCGTGGCCCACACCGGTTTCGGTTCAGCGTGGTTCGGCGCACGGGGCCTCGCCCACGCTCGCTGTATGAGTGTCACCAGCGCATAGGCTGCGGCGGTGAACCACCAAGGCTTGGCCAGGATCCTGAACCGCTCGGGCTGCACATACTTCAGCCCTTCCTTCCACTCGACCAGGTGGAACTCGGTAAGGACGGTGGTGGAACTGTTGTCGGCCACCGGGATCCGCGCATTTCTGACGCGAACCCCGGTGGGCTGATAGTCTAGGACTTCGTCTTCTTGGCGCTGGTTTTTCGGCGGCGTTGGCGTTCCTGGCGCTCCTTGTCGCGCCAGGAGTCTGCGTCGATGT
>JAPPOR010000409.1 GCA_028817905.1 Myxococcales bacterium | reverse complement strand
GCGCACGGACTGCGGCGATTGTGCTGGAGACCCGGATAAACGTGTCGCGAACATCGATATTGTCTCGATGGTTGCGGCAACGCATGATCGGGCTTATGGCCCCGCAGCGTCTCCTTGGCTGTCTCTTGCTCGTCTGGGCGGGCGGCTGTGCCTCCAAGGGGTTCCCTGAGGGTTGGCCGCAGGGGGGCGAGGAGCAAGAGATGCTGGTGGGGATGCCCGCGTCACCGGTCGTGGATGCGCGGCCAGCGCCGCCGTCCGACGGCGCATCCGATAGCGACGCAACGGCTTCCGACGTGCAAGCGGCCGGAGACTCCCAGGTCACCATGGGTGACGCGCAGCGGGCCGGGGACTCTCAGGCAACCATGGATGACGGGCATGGAACGGGGGACTCCCAGGCAACCGTGGACGCACACGCCGGAGACGGTCAGGTAACGGTGGAAGAGGCGGGGCCTGACGCAACTGTGCCGTCGGAGTGCGATGCCGGGGCGCTGTTTGCGTGGGTTCGGGTCGAGACGGAACTCGAGGCGTTCGACCAGAGCACCGACGCAATGGCGGTCGCGGACCTCGACGGCGACGGCCAGAGCGAGCTCGCGCTGGCGGACCGGGAGGGGCGCGTCGAGATTCTCGGCTGGAGCGCTGCGCTCGGCTGGTCGGTTGTGCAGCGGGCGACCCTCGGAGGGCCAATCGGCCATCTCCTGTGGGACGACGTGACGGGGGATGGGGTCGCGGACCTACTGGGCACGGGGGCCGTCGACCCGAAGCTGTGGATGGCACGGGGAACGCCATCGGGGACCTTCGACGCCTTCGAGACGATCGACACGCCCGCTCTGATCACCGCCATCGCACGGATCCGTGGAGCGGAATCGTCGCGACCAGGCCTGGTCATTGGAGCTAGCGACCCGTTAGACTCCGCCGCACCCACGACAATCTGGATCGCTGCGGATCTGGCGATGCCGGACTTTGTACCGCTGGCGTTTGACGTGGAGCTCGAAGCGTTTGGGCCATTGCTCGTGGCCGACCTCGATAGCGACGGACTACAGGACGTACTCACGGGAACCCAGTGGCTGCGGAACCAGGGCGACGGTCGCTTCACCGGTCGGCACATCCCGGTGCAACAGCGGGTCCTGGCAACGGGCCTTGCTGTGGAGGACTTTGACCGCGACGGGTCGCCCGAGATCGCTATCGTCGAAGGCTACCTCGTTCAGGTCTTTCGGCGCGACCCGGAGGGTATCTTTCAGCAGTGGTGGCAGGGCGGGCAGATCTACGGAACCGCAGTGGTCACAGGGCGCGCCAACTGCGATGGAAGACCCGATCTGATAGCGCTGTCAGGTCACGGTCTGGATCTCTTCTTGGCCTCGCCCGAGGGCCTGGCCGAGGAGCCGATCACAGCGCGGGGTGTCGATCCCATTGGCGGCATGCTGGCGGGCGATTTCGATGGCGATGGGCGAGTTGATATCGTGCACCCGATGCGGCGCGACTGCGGTACCCAGCGCTGTGGCAATACCTTGGTCGCGTTCTTTTCGAGCTTCGCGCAGCCCTAGCTAGTTCTCATCCAGCAAAGGGTACGCGCCCTTTCCCCCGTCGCAGCGAAGCCGCCCTATGTACACCCACCCGTCCCCCAATCCGCGGGTCGCGCCGCCTCGCTTCGCTCCGGTTGCAGGCCGCAACCTCGAAAAGGCCATTTTCGGGATGGACACTGGCTACTGTTAGCAGGGCGGCGCCCCGGCCCGACGAGGCACGGAATTCTGCGGTCCGACGACGTCGTGTCCATGCTCGTTAAGATGACCAAGAAGGCCCAGGCGCGATCGGGCACGGGCGCGGCACGGGCGCGGCCGCAAGCGGCCTGGCACGGGCAGGGGCTGACTTTGTCAGCACCCTGCTAAGTACACAGCCCCCCGCACAGGGGGGCCTACCTGTCGAAGGAGGTCGACGGAGATGGGTTTCGGAGCGGCGCTCCCCACACCCCAGTGCTGCCTCGCGGTGTTTCTAGCGGTGCACCCTAAGGTTGAACTGGGATCTGTCGATAGTGGTTCGAGCTGAAGTCTTGCCACAAGGGGGCTCTCGCGTGCGATTTGCTTGTCATTCCCGACTTTCCACCCTGCTGTACACCTGCTTCTGTATGTTGCTCTGGGCGAGCTGCGGCGGGGACCCGGCCGGAGGTACACCGGATGATGGTGACACCCCCAAGATGGACTCGGGCATGCCCGATGAGGGCACCCCGGGGGATGGCGATGGCGATGGCGACGGCGA
>JAPPOR010000433.1 GCA_028817905.1 Myxococcales bacterium | reverse complement strand
GCCCTGCGAAGCCGATCACTTGCACGATCATCACGTGCCTTGGTGATGGATCCGGCCTAGCCCGGCTGGCCCGCAGACCTCACCCACTCGGCAGCGTCTCGCCCAGCTCCGAATGGTTGCAACGCTTCGCCGCTCTTCGCCCACGCGGCGGGTCTTCGGTCCGTCGCTGAAAGCTCCGGGAAATCGAATCCCTGCGCGATCCCGCCTGCTCGGGCATTGGCCCCTACAGGAAGTCGATGGCCGAAAGGCCGCTCGCCGAGCGTGGGATACGTGCTGGGTATTGGGAATGTGTGAGTGGCAAGTAGTTGGAGGTCCGGGTTATGCGAAGATTGGCGACTATCGTAATCGTGCTGAGTTCGGCGATGGGCGCGTGCTCGAGGGAAGAAAGTGGCACCGAGCCGGTCCTGCCCACGCAGGGTATTTCCAGCGCTCCAGCAGCGGCGATGGGCAACGCCGTGGCCGCGCCCAATGAACCTGCGGGAATGGATACGCCGGCCAGTGGCATGGTCGGCACGGCGCCTTCGGCGCAGGCCGAGCCGATGGTCGCGCAATCGCGCGACCCGGTGCCGAATGCGGAGAGGAACATGGAGGGGCCGGACCTGGCGGCTATGTCGGACCCGGACCCGGCGGTCATGGAGGAACCAATGGCAGGCGCGGTTGTGGACCCGGACCCCGACGCTCCAGCTGTCCCCGACTGCAACGCCGAGGCGTGGGCCAATCCGGGGAACGTGGACATCCCGGAAGTCGCGGAGGTGGAGCCGAGCTCTGGCAAGGGTGAACCATTCGGCCATGCCCTCAATCTCGAGGAACATGGGTATGTCGAGCACGAGTTCTTTTTCAGCAGCAGCTCGCCCATGTTCAAGTCACGTTTTCTTGTTGTCCGACCGAGCGATCCTGCGAAGTTCAGCGGCACGGTGTACGTCGAGTGGTACAACGTTTCCGGGACCATGGACGTCCCGGTGATGTGGAGCGCTTCGCAGGAATACTTTCTGCGAGAGGGCCACGTGTACGTGGGTGTCTCGGCGCAGCAGGTTGGCGCCGACTCCCTTCGGACCGTTGACGAGGCGCGATATGCCTCGATCAGTCACCCGGGCGACACCTACGCCAACACCATCTTTTCGCGCGCAGGCGCCGCCGTGCGCGCCAAGCCCGAGACGGTTCTGGGGCCCTGCATGAACCCTCGCGCCGTGATCGGCATGGGCCAGTCGCAATCCTCCGGGCGCCTTGCCAGCTATCTCAGCAGTCCCGAAGGATCGGACCAGGTCTACGATGTCATCATGCTCCATTCCGGTGGCAGTCCGCCTGCCAATCCGCCGGTCCGCACGTTTGTCATCAGGACCATGAACGAGGGCAACGCCAACAGCAATGGACCCAACACGGTGGAGTGGGACGTTGCGGGGGCTTCGCACAACGACAAGCGGCTGACTGAAAAGAGCTTCGATATCATCGGCGAAGCCTATGGGTTCGAGGAAATCCCCTTCCAGTGTGCGAACCCGATGAACGACTACCCCGCCTATCGCGTCTACAACGCGGCCCTCGACTGGATGTCCCGATGGGCGACAGACGAGCAACGCCCACCAGAGGGGGAGCCGTTCGAAATGGCGGGCGTGGGTTACGCGCTCGATGAGACAGGAAACATGAAGGGCGGAGTGCGGCTTCCGGACATTGACGTTCCGATCAAGGTCTATTCGAGCGAGAATGCCCCGGCGGATGGCGCGGATCTCTTCAGCTTCGTGATAGGCGGGCTCGCTTGCGGCCTGGCCGGGACCGCCAACCCCATGTCCAAGCAGCAGCTGATGCAGCTGTATCCCACCCACGAGGACTACGTCCAGAAGTACACTGCAGCCGCGGACAAGGCCGTCATGGCTGGCTTCCTATTGCAGGAAGACTACGAGGAGATGATCGACCTCGCCGAGGCAGCCCAGGTCCCGTAGGCCCCGCCACATCCCAACGAGGAATGTGACCCCGGCGCCACTAGCGACCTTGTCCAGACGCATCCATTCGAGGTAACGCGACCAAACTTGCTTCAAACGCCCGCGAAACGTCGACTCAAGGTCGCTAATTGCTGTTCCGGTACTCGCCTGCGGTCAAGCCTGTCCAGCGCTTGAAGGCTCGGTGAAACGACGCGGTGTCCTCGAAGCCGAGCGCGTCGGCGACCCCCTGGAGTGTGAGCTCTCCGTTGCGCAGCAATACGCAGGCCTGGTTGCGCTGGATCTCCTGGGTCAGACGGCGGTACGAGAGGCCTTCCTCTGCGAGTCGGCGCCTGAGCGACCGGACGCTTACACCCAGATCCCGCGCGGCCACCGGCATTTCCGGAACGCGCGAGACGGGGTGATTGCACAGGTATACGCGAAGACGATCCACAAGACGCATGGGGCGACAGAGCCGAGAGAGCAGTTCCTCGGCTTCCCTGTGGATCAGAGCCTGTAACACGGGGTTGTTGTGGAGGTGTGGCCGGTCAAGCACTTGTGCCGCGCATTCGATGCCCGTCCACTTCTGCGAGAAGCGCTCCCGTCCTTCGAAGGCCTCCGCGTACAGCCTACGGTACGGAGGGCACCTGTGCTCGAAGCGCGCGGTCTGGAGTTCGCTGGGCGCGCAGCCGAATTCCCGGAGCATGCGCATCAAGCCTGCGGTGAGAAACTCTGCGATACTGTGATCGGTACGCGTATGAGCACGCGGAAACTCCCAGCGCAGTCGTGCGATACCGGCGCGCTCGGAGGCGTGAAGGTACGCCCCGTCGAAGAAGAGTTTCTGGAATTGACGGACCTCTCGTAGGGCATGACGCAAGGTCGGCACGTGCGCGACGAGCGGTGCGATCAGATCGAAGGCCGACTCGCTCGCATGGCGCCCACAGATCAGCCCGATCGCAGGCTCACCCGTCAGGGAGACCGCCCGTTCGAGCAACCTGCGGTAATTCCCCAGCGGGATTCGAATGCGGATGGGATCCCGAGTCATGAGCATGTGCGCGTCTCCGTCAAAGAGCGCACTCGGCTCGACTCCGTATCGTTTCGCCACGTCTGCGAGCGCCCTTAGCAGCACACCCGAAACGACGCCTTCCTCGGTCTCCAGACCATCGATGGGGTCGACCGTTGTTGCTGGGCTTGCCGCCTGGGCTTCCTGTTGTTTCAGCACGACAAATACCTCCTTGCAGCCTGAACGTTCGAAGCCAAGCCAGTCGGCGAGATGAGGTCCTCAGGGTGGACCCATTAGGCTCTCTTACTGGTGTGATAGCAGCCAAGGCTTCGCGCTTTCTCACCCGGTGCGGACGTTTTCTTGACCGGGCCCCTGTGCGACCCGCCTTCTGAACACATGGTGCGCGACCTGACCTGCGCAACTCCGGGGAGTGTGTCGCTTCTTGCATAGTGCGGCCCAAGTCTCACCGGGTGGCCGAAACCGGGCAGAAAGCGCTTCCGCGTTGGCCCAACCGGGAAGAACATGGCCGGTGCTCTTTCGCGGAGAGCGACTACCGTAGCCCCATGGATGGACAAGGGTGTGGTGCTCGCACAGCCCGGAGAGATGGAGAGTTGATGCTGGTTTGGACGCTGCCCGTCTTGGGCGCGATCTGGCTGGCAGCGTTCCTCTTGTTTCCAGGCTTTCTGCAGCCAATGTCGCCGACGCTGTCGGCACAGGAGGTTGCCGCGTTCTACCGCGACTCCCAGAACTTGGCCCGGGTCCGCTATAGCATGATCATCTTCAACTGGTTCAGCGTGGGTCTCATCCCAATGCTGGCGTTGCTCGCCCTGCAAACCCGCCGGATGGCACACCGAACGCCGATCTTCGCGTTCTGTCTGCTCGCATGCGCTGCCGGGGGCCCGACGATCTTTCTGGTGGCCAATCTGTTTTGGCTCCTGGCCGCCTTTCGCCCCGAGCGCGATGCAGCGCTTATCCAGATGTTCAACGACCTCGCCTGGGTGACCTTCACCAGCCAGGTGGGATTTCTTGTGGCCCAGAGCCTTTTTCTCGCGCTCGCGATCTACCTGGATCGCCAGCCTCGTCCCGTGTTTCGGACGTGGGTGGCCCACTTCAACCTTGTGGTAGCTGCGGCCCTGGCGCCGGCCGCCTTCACTGGCACAGCGCTTTCAGGGCCCCTGGCCTGGGATGGGCTGCTGTCGTTCTGGGTCAAGAACATCGCCATCGGAGCGTGGATCCTCGTCATGGGCGTGGTGCTCGCCCAGGTCGTTCGTGGTCGGCGGCATGCGCAGGTGCTCGAGGCGTGACGGAGGTTGTCACAGACAGCGATGCTACCGCCAGCACGCCCTCCGGACACTTGTTTCATCGGGTGGTCTGGCACTGGCGCCACAATCCGAAGCGCGAACTATGGTTTTCCTGGTGCACCATGGTCGTCTTCTACCAGCTCTTCGGGCTTGCGTTCTTCGTGCTAACGCGTGTGCAACCGCCGCCGCCGGCTTCGTGGGAAGCTCCCGTCGTGGTCCGGTGGTTCGAGCAGCACCAGCACGGCCTGCTGTCGGGCTTCGGCATCATCTTCGTCGTGGCGGGCATGACCTCGGCCGCCAACGCCCTGATCGCCTACTCGATCTGGCGCATGTCGGTCAGTCGTGCCTTCGCGTACGCGTATCTCATCATCTATGCACTCGCGACATTGCCGGGCATGCTGCTGACGTGCATCGCGCTGACCGTTGGGGCCATGCGGCCTGAGCGCGACCCGGAGTTGATTCGCTGGCTCTACGACTTCGCTTTCATGGCCTTCGACGGCACCATGGGCGTGTTTCTGATCGGCTCGCTGGTGTGGATGGTCGCGGTGCTGCTCGACCGCAATCGGGCGTTTCCGCTTTGGTTCGGCTACCTCAACTTGTGCAATGCCCTGACGGAGATCGTCGTCGCGCCCGCGTGGGTCTTCAAGGAGGGTCCGTTCGCTTGGGATGGCGAGATCACGTGGTGGATAGGGATGGCCGTCTTTGTGACCTACACAACGGTGTTCATCACCCTGCTGCGTAGGCTGATCGAGCGCGAGGATTTTTCAGACGGGCCGTTTCCATCGCCCGCCGAGACCGGCTGGGGTCAGGGGTAGGCCACTATGCGGGTACGACACGACGACCCTGCTAGACCCATTCGGCTAGCGCCGGGTCAGGCGGACATTTGGGCCTTCGTGCTGTTCGAGTGCCTTGTTTTTACGAGCTACTTTGGCGTCTACATGGCGTGCCGCATTCGGCACCCGCAGCTCTACCTGCAATCGCGGGCCCTCCTGGACGTGCGAATGGGAGCGCTCAACACGATCGTTCTCTTGCTCAGCTCCTGGTCGATGGCGCGGTGTCTGGAAGCCGCTCGGTCTGGCGATGACCGCCGTGCCCTCCACAATCTCGTCGCGACGGCGGGGTTTGGGTCCGCATTTCTCGTTATGAAGGTCGTCGAGTGGGTCGAAAAGGCCCAGGAGGGAATCGGTCTTGCGACCGACGAGTTCTTCGCCTTCTACTATTTCCTCACCGGGATACATTTTGTCCACCTGTTGATAGGCCTGGTTGGGCTCGGGGTCATCGGATACCAGCTCGCCGGGCCGGCGCCCCGTTCGCTCGCCGTCGTTGAGACGGGTGCGACCTACTGGCACACGGTCGATCTGCTCTGGATCGCGATCTTTTCATTCGTGTACCTGCTGAGGTAGCCGTGGGGGATAGGGCCGAAAGACGGATGTTTCTTACTTGGTGCGCGCTTGCAGCTGCGACTGTCTTGTCGGCCTGGGCCGGGACCGGCGAGACCGCGTTCGAGTCCAATGCTGTCGCCGCACTCACCGTGATCGCAGTTGCAGTGATCAAGATACGGGTTGTGATGAGGGAGTTCATGCATGTACGGCATGGACCGGTCATCTTGAGGTGGCTGACCGACATGTGGCTTGTGCTGACATGCGGCACCATGGTCGGCATGTACTTGCTGGGGGTGGCTGGCTGACGGGCGTCGTCGGGCTGGCCGAAGGGGCACTTCGATGGCCGGAAGGCCTCAAGATAGCTCCGGTAGAGTGAATCCTTCGAGTCGGTCGCTGCTATGAAACGTTGTGCAAGGTCTTGTAGGGTACTGGCCTTCGCTTTCTGCGGGGTGATGGGAGCGGTGCTTGGCGCCTGCAACCTCAACGCGTTTGCCGCCGACCAGGCCGGCGGCATCGCGGCGGCGTCTGTGGCCCACATGCGAGGCTTCTGGGACTACGAGATCGCCGGTCACGGCAACGCAGCGGGCATCATGCAGCTGGAGAGCTTGTACGGACTCAGCCCGGACAACGAAGACCTCGCCATGACCCTGTGCGCGAGCTACGTGGGGTATGCCTTCGGTTGGGTTGAGGTCGAAGCCGAGCAAGCCGACGACGCCGGCGACTACGACAGGGCCGAGCAGGAGCGTTTGCGGGCAGAGCTGCTCTATCGCAGAGCACGGGATATCGCAGTCCGCTCCATGCGAAATCGGGACACAGGAATCGATCAGGCCCTCCGGGGCCGGCAGGACCAATTGAAGGCGTATCTCCAGAAGCACTACGACGACCCCGAGGACGACGTGGGTTTGGTGTTCTGGGCGGCGGCTTCCTGGGGTGGGCTCTTGGGCATGAGTGATGATGCCTCGCTCGCGATGGACCTGCCTGCGATCGTGGCCATGGTCCAGCATGTGGCGTCACTGGACCCCGGTTACGAAGACGCGGGGGCGCTTGTGTTCCTAGGGGGCTTCAACTCGCAGTTTCCGGCGCAGTTCGGGGGAAGTCCGCAAAAGGGCCGGGAGTACTTTGAGCGGGCCCTTTCGATCACCGACCGACGCGCACATCAGGTGCATCTCAACTATGCGCGGCTCTACGCGGTCACGGTCGGGGACCGGGAGCTCTTCCTGGCCTTGACCCGAGAGATCATCGACGCGCCCGACCAGGGAAGCAGTGTCCGGCTGGCGAACAAGATCGCTCGCAGGCGCGCACAGTTGCTGCTGTCGAGGGTCGACATGCTGTTCTAGGAGGTGTCCATGTATGGGTTGTCCGGGTCGACGCGTGTGATTCTGGTAGTGGCGTATTCTTCCTTGGCGATGGCTTCGTTGCCGGCGGTCAAGGCCGGCCAAGGGACGGTGATCAAGGTGGCAACGCTCGCCCCACGCAACTCGTCCTTCATGCGGGAGTTCGAGCGCATGGACAAGCGCTTGCGAAAGGAAACGGGTGGGGGCGTACGCTTCAAGCTGTACGCGAGCGGGGTGTCGGGCGACGAGAAGGACATGCTTAGAAAGATGCGGACAGGCCAGCTCGACGCAGCCATGGTCACCTCGGACGGCTTGGGGCTGCTATTGCCGGAGGTCAACGTGTTGCGGGCGCCTGGCGTCATCACGACGTACAAGCAGCTCGAGGCGGTGCAGAAGGTCATGCTCCCGGAGTTTGACCGGGCATTCATGGAGGCGGGCTTCAAGCTGGTGGCCTGGGGTGAGGCTGGCGAGTACCGCTACTTCTCTCGGACACCGTTCCGCGAGCTTTCGGACATCCGAAAGATGAGGCCGTGGCTTTGGCCCTCGAGTCCCATCATGAAGGAGACCTGGCGAACGATCGGTGTCACACCCGTGCCCCTCGGGATGCGCGAAGTGTTCGGGGCGGTGCAAACGCGCATGGTGGATTTGGTGGAGAGCACTGCGATCGCATACATCGCTTTGCAGTGGCACAACACCGATCTAGCGTACGTGACCGGTGCGTCCAGCGGGGTGCTGGTCGGCGGTTGGGTGATGAATCGACGGGCTTTCGAGGGGATACGCCCCGAATGGCGTGCTGCCATGATGAAGCTTGCCCAGCAGAACAATCAGTCGACTCGGGTGAGGACACGTATGGCAGACATCAAGGCCTATAAGCGTCTCGTCAACCGTGGGCTGCGTGTGACCGAGTTCACCCGGGCGGGTGCGGAGCAGATGGACAAGGTGCAGCGCCAGGTCCGGAAGGCGATGGCGGGTCGAATCTACTCGCCGAAGCTGCTGGCGCGCGTCCAGCAGATCGCCCGGCAGAGCCAGTAGAGGGCGAACCCCGCTGGCCTAAGACTGCGACGCGGCTTCGCGAACGACTGTCGGCGGCTCCGACCGAATGGCCGCTGCTCGCGCCGGCCATGTCGGGCCGGCGGGCTTGGGGGTCAGGGGGATTGCAGGGCGGGCGCATAGTCGCCGGCACGGTAGGCGCGACAGAAGGCGTCATCGTCGCCCGTATGGGTCGGGTCGAGGGCGACCAGGGCAGGCCGCACGGCATTCCACACCCCGGCGGCACCTTCGCCGTAGTTCTTGATGGCGAGGACGAGATCGAGGCCGCGATGACCCACGATGTACTGACCGCCGGCGCCGGCGGCGTTGAACACGCCCACGTCGTAGGTCTGCTCGCAGGTTCCGAAGCGCGTCCCGCATTCCGTCGCCTCGGACAACCCATGCGGGTATTGTCGATGGACCGTCGGCGGAGCGCATGCGCCTCCGTTGAGCCACGTGAGATAGCCGTAGCCGCGGCTGGAGTCTTCAAAGGCTGGGTGGGTCATGCGGTAGACCCAGTCGTGGCTGAGCAGAGTTTCGTCGCTCCAGCGACCGCCCCGGATGAGCAAGAGCCCGAGGCGCAGCATGTCGCGCACGGTCGCGTTCCAGCCGTACGCCTGGGGTGGCGGTCCGCGGAAACCCCGCCAGGTCGAGTTCTCCATGCCGAGCGGCTCGAACAAGTGCTTGATGGTGAAGTCGGCCAGCCCATCACCAAGGCGTCCCGGGTCCTGGGCAATCGCGAGCTCGGCGATGTCCCCAAGCCACTGGGAAGGCCACCGGGGGCTGGTTGCACGGGGGGGGTGAGTGTTGGCCTGTTCTGGGTGACCATGGCCCCCATTGAGCAGACAGCCCGCGATCGGAAGATCCCTATCGTGGCCAAGCCTTGACGCGCTTGAAAACGGGGTCGTTGGTCAAGGGTTCCCGCGGACGCCCAGCTCGGTATGACAGTCGGCGCACGCGGAGAGGAACTTGCCATAGATGCGGGCGCGCGCTTTCGAGTCCGAAGCGCTCTTGCCCTCACGCGCCAGGCGGTGGACATCGCCAGCGAGCGTGTCGACCCTCGTTGGCGGGTTCGGCTGACGGACCGAAGGCGACCGCCGTAGGGGCGCCTCTGTCAGCGCATCGGCTGCGGTTGCGAACCGTTGGTCGTCACCTGCGAGCAGGCCTTCCCACATGCGTTCGGCGGCCCACTGGTGCCGCTGCATGTGAGATTCGAGGTCGTCCCCTGCTGTCGGTGGCACTTCGCTGAATACGATCGCAGCGCCCATCTTTTCGTGACACGCGGCGCATGAGAGACCCAGGTTTCCCATCGTGTGGGCCGCCGTTGCGACGTCCGGGGCGCCGGCGACCTCTTCGGCCAGTGCCGCGAGCTGCCCAAGCCACGGCTTCCAGGTTGCTGGCAGCTCGGCGGTTTTGGCCCGTCGGGAGAGGTCCCTTGCGCTCGCTTGGGCTGCCAACAGATCACCGCGGACGAGCGCCTCGCGAAGCTCGTCCGAGTCCATGAAATGGTCACCCATCTGCTGGTGGACCGCCAGGTCGGCCAGGGACTCCGCCTCCACCTGTTGGGCCACGTTGTCGACCGACGACCCGCGCGCCGGGGCATCCGGTGTCGCCTCGGAACCGCAGGCGAGCCCGCCGTGGCACCCGCTCAGCCACATCAGCCCCAGCCCGAGTCCACCGACCATCCGCATAGACTCAACAGATAGTCACCTCATACGGCTGCGCCACTTCCGGCCCGTTCGGACGGGATCCGTCGGCCTTGGAGGGCATCTGCGACGACCGATTCGCGCTACGATGGCTTGCAGGGGCGGCCGGCTCATGCTTTCGTGATCAGCAGCTTGGAGCACCATTTCCTCCAAGGATTGTAAGTGGTTGTGACCTCCCCTTCGAGTGGGTCGTGGTACCCGTCGAGCTCCCTTCGGTATGCTGTCTGATCGTACGCCGCCCCGCTCCATCTCCGCGACTCACAAGACGGGGCATCCGCCTTTCGAGCCTCGGTTCCTCGCGGCAACGGCCTCCGCACTACGGCACAATCTAGCAACGCAGGACTACGCGCTGCTGACGATGCACAGCTACCTGCTCGTCCGTTCGCTGGCCGCGCCAGATGGGCCGGATGCGGCGCTTTCGCGGCCCATCACGTTCGGCCTCTGGCTGGTAACGGTGATCGCACTCGTCGCCACGCGGGGCGAAGTGCTCCCCCCTGGGCCGCTGCGGGCAGGCCTCTATCGGATCGGGGCCTTCCTGCCCGCGATCGGGAGTTACTTCGGCCTGCGCTGGGTCTTGCGCGCGATCGAGGTCGACCCACTGGATGCGCAGCTATTGGCATTCGAGCGCGCCATCCTTGGGGAGACGCCAGCCGTGTGGATGGAGCGGTGGGCCACGTCGGCCGCGGTCGAGTGGTTCGCCTTTTTCTATGCGCTCTACTTCGCATGGATCGGGTTGCACGTCATAGGCTACATGGTGTTCGACGAGACCCGCCGAGGGGGCGAGCTTCTGGTAGGCGCGACGATCATTCTGGCCACGGGGCACATCACCTATACGTTGGTGCCTGGGGTCGGGCCCTTCGCGCATATCCCCGGGGCGTTTGCAGAGCCACTGCCAGGTGGCCTGTGGTGGGGGGTGGTGCAGAGCCTTGTGGCCACGGCGGGTGCCCTGCTGGATATCTTTCCGTCGCTCCATACCGCCTATCCGGCGCTGTTCATGCTGCACGCGATCCGGTTCCGCCGGGCCTTCCCCTACCGTCGGATCTGGATCGTGACAACCTTCGTGGCCGCCAACATGATAGTCTCCACGGTGTTCCTTCGCTGGCACTACGCGGTCGACGTGCTGGCGGGGCTTGCACTGGCGGTGGCGGCACAGGCGATCGGCATCGCGACGCTACGGCGGGACTCGAACCGGAGAGGGCAGCCGCTGTTCGAGCGGCTTCGCCCCGCGGGCATGGGCTTGCGCGCCTACGTGCGGCTGGTGGGGATCGTGAGCGTCCAAGTGGCGGTGCTCATTGGCGGGGTCTTGTTCTGGCTTCAGCGCTTCTGAGCCTCGAAGGTGCTGTCGCAAGCCGGGTAGGGGCGTAGCCGGTCGGTTGGGGCAGTGGATGGCCGGAGCGCGCGGCCGGGGGCGTGGCAGCGTCGTGGGCGTGGGACTGGCACCGACGCGGAGGCGCGGGCGCACGAGCGGCGCGGGAGGAAAGAAACCATGAACCGTACGCGAACTTGGTCGATCGCCGCTGTGCTTCTGGCGGCCGTGGGTGCATGCTCGTCGGAAGACTCGGTTGCGCCAGCGACTGCGGGAAGTGGCGGAGCGGCCGGCATGCTTGGAGCGGCCGGCATGCCTGGCACGGAACACGGGCGCATTGATCGGGCTCCGGCTGTCGACGGGGAGACCGGCGATCCGGGCGGAGTGAGCGGTGTACCTGCGAGCGCGGCTGGCGGTCGGGATGCCGCTGGCCCCGCCGCTCCGGGGATGCAGGGGCCTCAGGGCGCGGCGGGTTCTGGGCAGGGCTCGGCCATCCCCGTGGGCGAGTCCGACCTGCAGTCCACTGCCGAGGCTGGCATGGGAGCCTCCGGAGACCCAACGCCGGTATCGGACGTCGCGGATGGTTTTCCCAACACTTCGATCGGCGCACAGGACCCCGACTGCGACATGAATGGGCTATG
>JAPPOR010000599.1 GCA_028817905.1 Myxococcales bacterium | reverse complement strand
TGGACTGATTTTTTTTTTACTTATTTTTTTTTTTCTGATTTTTTCTGCACTGATTTTTTCTGTACTTATTGTTTCTTTACTTATTCTTGATGTACTTCTTCTTACTGGCCTTCTTCTTGGCAACCTTCTTCTTGGCTACCTTCTTTGCGGCCTTCTTCTTCGCGACCTTCTTCTTTGCGGCTTTCTTCTTCGCTGCCATACGGACCCTCCTATGGTCGTAGGATGCTGGTAACCTAGTGTAGTGTGATGCCACGTGTCAAGGTTACCAACACATAAATTATACCTAACTTATCGCTATTTGAGCGATCACTGAAGCTAAGTTGCCATAAACGTGTGAAAATGAAAGAAAATCAATATCATTCGTGATCATTCATGTTCCGGGATGAGGGCGGACATGGCGAAAATGCGGACAAAACCCGGATCGTTGACACCCCAGGAGGGCCGCCCTAACGTCCCGGCCAGCTACGCCGCGTGGGGACGCGGCATCCCACTTCCAACCCGAAAGGCGAACCGATGGATCACCGAACTGTCCGGCACACGATGGCTGTGTTGGCGTGCGCCTTCCTGGCCATCGGCTGCGGCTACTCCGAGGAGGAGATGCAGCTCGAGCGGGACCGCATCGACCAGCTCACCAAGGAACTTGGTGACCTCTCCACCAAGCACGCCGAGCTTGAAGAGCGCTTCAAGGCGGTCGCTTCGGAGAATGCCTCACTGAACGACCAGCTTCAGCAAATGGGCATGTCCGCCGAGGACTCAAAGCGTCGCGAAGAAAGCATGCGGCAGCTGATCGAGCAGCTGCGGGCCAAAGAGCAGCAAGCGCAGAAGCGCCTCGAGACGTTCCGCAACATGCTGGAGAAGTTCAACAAGATGATAGCCAGCGGCAAGCTGCGTGTGCGCATCGTGCGCAATCGCATGGTCGTCGAGCTCTCCGAGAACATCCTCTTCGACTCGGGCCGCGCGGACTTGAAAGAAGAAGGCCAGTCGGCCCTGCAAGAAGTCGCCACTGTTCTGCAGTCGATCTCGGATCGACAGTTTCAAATCGCTGGTCACACGGACGATGTGCCGATCAAGAGTCGCCGCTTCCCATCCAATTGGCACCTGGCGACCGCGCGGGCGGTCACGGTAACCGAGTTTCTCGCCGAAAACGGTGTGGATCGCACGCGCCTGTCCGCAGCGGGCTACGCCGAAACCCAACCCGTCGCGGCCAACGACACGCCCGAAGGTCGGGCCCAGAACCGACGAATCGAAATCGTTCTGATGCCCAACCTGGACGAGCTGCCCGACCTGTCAGCCCTCAAGGAAGACAAGCGAAGCTGATTCGCTACGCGACTGCGCCCCCGCTCGGTGCACCCTCCATGACAGGGGAGACCGCCGGCCCGCCCTCACCTGTGAGCCGGGTGAGACGTGTCGGCGGGCTCGACCGAGCGAGCTGCTTGGGGCCTAGCCCGGGTCATTCATGACTTCGACGCCGCCTGGCTTGTCCTCCGACTCCACAGGACTTTCGACACCCAGAAAATACGGGGAATACTCCCGTCGGCCGTCGAAACCCCTGTGAAGCCGAACCCCTGCGCGATCCGACGCCGAAGTCATGAGTGGTCCAGGCCACGGCGCTCCGAGTAGTGGCCCACTGAGCCTGCGTCGAAGCCAAATGGCCCGGGGCACCCGCGCAGCGATGGTCGCGCACGGGCCCTGCTCCGATGGGGGCCCCGGCTCAGCTGCAGGCCTGCCAATATGAACCGAGTAATTTCAGGGGATTAGCTCCTTCCTGAGGAGATTGATTTCCACTTCTAGGGTGTGTACGATCAGCACCGACCCGAGTTCACCCAAGCACGCGACAGCGGTGACGCGTCGCAGGCGCAGGCCGGCGGGACCCAGGTGCCCTTGCGCCTTGATGGGCGGCCGGGTCGAAGACTCGACCCCACGGACAAGGGAGTGCCCATGCAGGCCCGTCAAGTGAAGCAGCAGTTCAAGGTTGGCGACAAAGCGGTCTATCCCGCTCAGGGGGTGGCGGAAGTCATCTCGATCGAGAGCAAGGATATCGCGGGTCGCCGGCAGGAGTTCTACGTGCTGCGCATCCTCGATACGCAGCGAAAGATCATGGTGCCCGTAGCCAACGCCAAAAGCGTCGGGCTGCGTCCGCCCATCAGCGAGCGCCAGATCAGAGAGATCTTCGCGATTCTGCGAGAGCGCACATTCGCATTCGACAACCAAACCTGGAACCGCCGCTATCGCGGCTTCATGGACAAGATAAAGACTGGCTCCGTTTTCGACGTCGCCGAGGTCATGCGCGATCTCTATCGCCTGCGCGCGGAGAAGTCGCTTTCCTTTGGCGAACGCAGGATGCTCGAGACGGCGCGGGCGTTGATCGTCAAAGAAATCGCCGTGACACGGCGCAAGAGCGAAGAAAAGATTCAGGCAGAGATCGAAGCGATCTTCCAGGCCAACTAGCAAGGTGTGGAAAGGCCGCACGACCTCGGCTCGAATCGAAGCGCGGCGCGTATTGCCGTCGTTGCCCGAACCAGCCGCGCGAGGTGGCCTTCCCCCCTATGGGCGTCCCCTTACCTGACGGAACCGATCGCGCGGGGCGATACGGAGACGACGGGGGAACGCGACAACTTGAGAATTCCCCACCCAACAAGGCTTCAACATGGCCAACAGTACCCTAGTTATCAACGTCGACGTGGCCGAAACGCGCGTCGCCCTGGTCGAGGACGGCGCGCTCACCGAGCTCTTCATCGAACGAACTCAGGACCGCAGTCCCGTCGGAAACATCTATCTCGGCAAGGTTACGCGCGTCTTGCCTGGCATGCAGGCAGCCTTCATCGATATCGGCCTCGATCGAGCAGCGTTCCTGCACGTCGAAGATGTGGTCCCACAAGAGGATATGGAAGCGCTCGCGAGCCGTGAGGATGGCGACGACGATGACGACGACAGCGAGGTTTCCGCCAAGCGCTCGAAGAAGCGCTCCGCCCAGAAGGTGACTCGGGCCACCCCCATCCGTGAGGTGTTGACCGAGGGACAGCCGCTGATGGTACAGGTCTCAAAGGGCCCAATCGGCACGAAGGGCGCGCGCGTCACCAGCCACATCTCCATGCCAGGTCGGTACGTCGTGTACCTACCGACGGTAGACCACATCGGTATCTCGAAGCGCATCGGCAACGAGCGCGAACGCAAGCGGCTTCGAGAATCAATCGAGGCCTTCAAGCCCCCCCACGGTGGTTTCATCGTTCGGACGATGGCCACGGGCTTGACGAAAAAGCAGCTCAAGGCCGACGTCGGCTACTTGGTGCGCCAATGGGAAAAGGTCATGCAGAGCCGCGCCAAGGTAAAGACGGCACCCGCGCTTCTATATGAAGACCTAGACATCACGTTGCGAGCGGCGCGCGACCACTTCACCGAAAGCATCGCGAAGATCACGATCGATTCGAATCAGGAGTACGAACGGCTGCGGGAATTCCTAGGGGTGTTCCTTCCCGAACGCGCAAACGATGTGGAACTCTACGACGGGCGAGATCCGATCTTCGACGAATACGGTATCGAGGACGAAATCTCCCGCGCCTTGTCACGCAAGGTCCCGCTGTCCTCAGGGGGCTACCTGATCATCGACCAAGCCGAGGCCCTCACAGCGATCGACGTCAACACTGGGCGCTTCACCGGCAAGGGGCGGGATGTCGAAGAGACGATCTGTCAAACGAATCTCGAGGCCGTCAAGGAGATCGCCTACCAGCTGCGCTTCCGAAATATCGGTGGCCTGATCGTTCTGGATTTCATCGACATGGAACGGGCCGGCAACCGGGACAAGGTCTACAAGGCCCTGGTCAATGCGCTGAAGAAGGATCGGGCGACTACCACGATCACACGCATCAGCGAACTGGGGTTGGTGGAAATGACGCGCAAGCGCACTCGAGAGTCGCTGGGCAGGACGCTCTACGAACCGTGCTTCTATTGCGACGGCACCGGCGTACTGCAGTCCAAGGCCACCATCTGCCACGAAATCATCCGCCAGATCCGACGGGAAAAGGACACGCTGGCTGGGTACAAGATCGAAGTTCACGCGCATCCAGCCATCTGCGACATGCTGAAGCGTGAACATAGGAAGACGCTCGAGGTGGCCTCCACGCTGTTCACGCGGCAAATCCTCGTCAAGCCGCACCGCGAGTACCACCTGGAGCAGTTCGATCTGAACGGAGCCTAGCAATGACCGACGACGATGACCGTTCTGGACGCCAAGACGCGCGCGTCACGATCAACAAGGAGTTCGAGTCCTTCGAGGCGTTCGTTGACGAGTACGTGACCAACGTCTCCCGATCCGGAGCCTTCATCCGAAGAGACACAGATCTGCCGGTAGGAACGCTTATCAATCTCAAGTTTACCGTCATTATGGACGACATCGAGACCATCGAAGGAACCGGCAAGGTTGTGCGCAAACAGACCGACCCCAAGGGCGTCGGAGTCGTCTTCACGAAGATCAGCCGCCATTCGCAGAACTTGTTGGAGCGGCTGCTCACGGCTCGTGTGTGACCTGACGGGACGGGACTCGAGGCGCAGCAACGTGGACACTGGCCATGTAGTTCTCATTCCGAGCTCACAGCGCCTCCACGCCACCGAGGCCTTGTCCGCAGCGCACTCGAGCCGCCGCCGCAACGCCTTGCATCCGACAACGTGGTCACGTCGTTCCGATTGCAGGAGGTCTTGACATGACTTCTAGACGAGCATTTGGAAAACGCAGCGTTCCGCTTGAGCAGCTTTCAGACGAGGAACTGCTGGAGGAGGTGCAGGCACGCCGAAAGCGACGCGGCGCCGGGACACCCACCCCGAGAGGCGACGAAACGGAAGACAAGGCCGCTACGTTGACACGCCAGGTGCGACAGTGGTTGGCCAATCTGGAGCTCAAGCCCAACTCATCCCTCGAAGACGTGGAGCGGGCCTACGATCGGCTACTACGCCGCTACGCTCCCGCCGCAAAGGATGGCGACCCGCAGCGACGTGCCGCCGCCCGCGCACTGCTAGCGTCACTGAAGAAGGCCCACCAGGGCCTCAAGGTGCACTTCAGCCGGGACTGGTGACCCGCAGGTACCCGCCATCGATGAGCGCAGCCAACGCTTCCGCCACCTCGATATCGTCCAGGGAGCAGTTGTTGAACACTGCCTCCAACTGCGATTGGTGCATGGCGACCTGAAACACGTCCAGTTGCTCGGCCGTGAGATCTCGCAGTTTTGGCGTCAACGGCGTTGGCAACGATAGAGCAGACTGCATGGACGGAAGATCGTGCCGCTGGACCTCGTCCAGGATCCGCATCCCCTCCATCAGGGCCGCCTCGGCCGATAGGGTAATCTTGCTGGGCGCCTGACCCTCCTCCGCCGGCTCCATGTAGAAGCTGCCGTGGCGCCAGGCCAGGATGCGATAGACCGACTGTTCCGGTGTCAGGATGTCGTCATCATTGACGGAGGCGAAGACGATCATGCCATTCTCGAGGAACACCTTGCCGAGATCCGTGTCGGTCTTGATGACCAGCGTCCCCGTCTTGCGCGAAGAACCGAAGAGCTGAAGCAGGTCGGGCAACGGGACATCGTCGATCGCACCCGACATGCTGCGGACCTGATTCGAGCGGCGATTGTCGGCCACCTCCTGCAAGCTGCGCGAGGAGTCCGGCGCGATGGCAGCGGCCATATCCGATGTGACGAGCTTGATGATGCTGGTTCCTATCAGAACCCGGTCCCCGTCGCTCAGTTCCACCTGCTTGATGCGCTCGCCGTTGACGAAGGTTCCGTTGGTCGAGCCCAGATCCTGAATGCTGACCTTGTCTCCGTTGACCATAATCTTCGCGTGTCTGCGCGAAACCATGTCCTCCACGAGAACCATGTCCAGATCGCTGGAACGACCTACGACGATTTCGGAGTTCGGAGGCAGAGGAAACTCGCCCCCTTGGTACTTCCCCGAAATGAAACGCATGGCGTAGCTTTTCATGAACTCTTTCGCGCCAGGGCCGCCGAGAACCTGCCTTTGAAGTCTGCTAACGTCCTGTAATCCGCAGGAAAACTTTGGCTCATCTAGACTAAAAGTTTGAACGGGTTGGGGTCAAGAGCGCGGCACGGGTTGTCGCTGTGGGCGGCGAGCCTTTCTATTCTGCTACTTGGGCCGTGGGTGTGGGGCACCACCGCACGCGGCCAGGCCCCCGACCCACATCTGATCTGGCGAACCGTGCGAACGGACCACTTCTCGGTCCACTACCACGAACCGCTGGGAGAGATGGCCCAGGAGGTGGGGGCTGTCGCTGAGCGGGCCCACCGTCGACTGCGAGAAAGTCTGGGGTTTCGCGGCGAGGAAGACCGCACACACATCGTCCTTTCCGACCTGACGGACAGCGCCAACGGAATTGCCAGCGTCCTTCCGCGGTCCGTCATTCGCCTGTTCGCGGCGGCGCCCCCAGACCTTTCGCCGATCGGTGACTACGACGATTGGTTTTCGCTCTTGGTCACACATGAACATACGCACATCCAGCATTTGGCCGACTTCGGAGGCGTCTCCAGGGTGATCAACGCCATCTTTGGGCGTACCTACACCCCCAACGCGGTGCAGCCCAGCTGGTTCATCGAAGGTCTGGCAACCTATGAGGAGTCCCGTCAGACGTCCGGCGGGAGAATGCGCTCGTCGATGTTCGACATGTTTCTGCGCATGGACGCCCTTTCGGATCGCCTGCTCGATCTGGACTCGCTGTCCAATGACCCCATCCGTTGGCCTCACGGGGACATCAGGTACCTGTATGGCTCCCGGTTCGTCGCCCACATTGCCGAGCACTACGGGGTGGGCGCCTTGACGCAAATCGGGCGGCAGTACGGGCGGCAGCCGCTACCCTTCGGGCTCAACCGCATGGCCCTACGTGCTACCGGCCACACCTACACACAACTCTATGACGACTTTCTCGCGGCCACCCGCGCACACTACCGGTCACAAGCCGAGCGGATCGCCACCCGGGGCGTGGTCGCCGGCCAGCCGCTGATACGCCACCGAGACATCGTGCGCTCCCCACGCTACCTGCCGAACGGTGGGCTGGCGTACTTCGTGCGCGACGGAGTTAGGCACCCTCAGGTACGTACGCTGGCGGGAAAGCGCCTGAGCCTGGCCATCGGCGTGGCCGCCCTGGCACCTCACCCCGACGGCCGCCGCGTCATCGTCAGCATGCGAGCGCCGCATCGTGACATCTACACGTTCGATGATCTCTTCAGCGTCGACGTGCAGACCGGCTCACGGGTCCGTCTCACCCATGGACTGCGTGCGAAGGAGCCGGATGTGTCGCCGGACGGCGCCCGCGTCGCGTTCGTCACGCAGACCGCCGGAACCTCCCAGCTGGAGCTCGCAGACCTCAGGGATGTCCCCGGTACCCACCATCGCCTCTATCGCGGCGCCCCGTACGAACAGGTCTACACCCCGCGCTTTTCCCCGGACGGGGGCTCGATCGTGTTCAGCGCCTGGCGACGGGGCGGCTACCGGGACATCCTGCTCTACGAACTGAACAGCGGCCGCGTCACCGAAATCACACGCGACCGAGCGCTCGATACTGGACCGGTCTTTTCACGTGACGGGTCGCGGATCTTCTTCTCGTCAGACCGAGATGGGGTGCCGAACCTCTACGCCTTCGAACGCAGGAGCGGCGTGGTCCGGCGCGTGACCAACGTGCTCGGAGGCGCCTTCTCGCCGGAGCCCACGCTCGACGGCCGCGGTCTCGTCTATGTCAGCTATGGCGCCCGTGGTTTCGGCCTCCACATGCTGACTCTGCCGAGTTCCCTAGCGCTCGCCCCCACCTACCAGGACCTCAGACCGGCACCGATCGAGCGAGCCACTAGCCCCGAACCCTACCCGGATGCCCCCTATGATCCGCTGCCTACCCTGTTCCCGGTCAACTACGAGCTTGCACTTCAAAGTGGTCCTCTCGGTTCCGAGGCGCAGGTGACGACTACCGGCGAAGATGTCGCCGGTTTCCACTTCTACAGTGCGACCCTGCGGATGACATTCGAGGATCAAGTTCCAAGCGCGGCGTTCACCTACGTCTACAACCGGCTACCCATACGACCGCGCCTGTCGCTCGCTCGCTCGCTGGAACTGCGCGACGATCTCGAAGTCGGTGGCCAGCGCAGACAGTGGCTTGCGCTCAGCACGGGGGCTTCCGTATCGCTCGGCTACCGCTTTGCCGGCGTCTTCGATTCACACGCCATTGAGGCGGGATATACCCTGCGTCACATCGAGCCCGCTCGTCCCCTAGGAGGTGAGTTGGTCCCGACGGACCCTGCACCGAAACTGCCCAACTTGGGGTGGCTACCAAGCGCCAACTTGACCTTGCGCTACGACGACAGCGATCGTCAGGCCTATGACGTGACCACCTCCCGCGCGCGACGGGCGCGTCTGCGGATGGACATCCTGGACCCGCTCCTGGGTCGCGACCTTTCTGCGATCCGGTTGCGCTGGGACGTTACCGAGCTCATCCCGGTCCCCCTGGCAGACAACCACGTGCTGGCGCTGCGCTATTCAGGCGGGCAAGCCGCTGGAGACCGGGGCGGCTTCGGACGCTTTCGTGTCGGAGGGTTTCCGGATGCCTCGGTGTTTGACGACCCGTCCAGGCTGCTCCGGGAGGGGCGTCTAACCAACCAGTCGGGCATCGCGCTCCGAGGTTTTCGCCAAAGCCACCGCAGCGGCCGCCAAGTGCACCTGCTCCAGGTTGAATACAGGCTGCCACTTCTGGACATCGACTGGGGCGTCTCGACCCTGCCCTTCTACGTGCGTCGGATCTACGCGTCGGTGTTCGCTGATACAGGCAACGCCTTCAGCGGCCGCATCGACCTGGGAAACTTCGCCTTGGGAACAGGCTGCGAGCTGTTCACCCAGTTTGAGATCGCCTATCGCATTAACGCGACCCTCCGACTGGGATTCGCCCGCGGCTGGACCGACGAAGGCCAGAACCAATTCTACCTAAACCTCGGAACGCCCTTTTGACAGAACGAGCTGGTAGACACAAACAGCGTGAAAGTCAGATCGCTTGGTGCTGGCGCGCACCCACCACAAGCCACATGCCAGCCTCACCACTTCTTGACCAGCACTGACCAGAACGCCCCCTGGGACAACTGTCCCAGTTCTCCGCCCCCACTCCTAGTGCTAGAGCTCAGTATATCACTCGGTGGACTACAGCAGCTCACCTCCACATTGCACGTGCTGCACTCACTGTGAGCAAAGGCTCGGAGCGCCTAGGATGGCTATGGCTGATGCGAATAAGTCAAAGCGACAAGTGGCGGGGTCAGGCGTAAGGACTGCTAGCACCGCGGCACTACGTACCCCTTGGCCGTTGATGCTGCTCGTCGGCGCAGCAATCCTCTTGCTTGGCTACGCCACAGGCAGGCTGAGTACGCGGGGCGCTCAGCCTGCTGCCAAGGCATGCCAAGACCCGTCACCACTCCGCGGAGCAGCCGAAACGGTAGGGGCGCAGCGGGCACATGGGCCCAAGCACGGGCCCAAGTACAGGCCTGTTCGACGGCCGTTCTTGGTACGTCCTGTGGAGCTCTTCGAGCCCACGGATGAGAAGGCAGAGCTGCGCTACCAGCATCAGCAGGCCCAGGAAATCATGAAGCTGATGCGCCTGAACCTCTCGCACCAGCGAGCCCTTACCCGGGCCGACAGCGCAGAGGGAATCGCAACTTCGATTTCGGCGTACATGCATGGCCTTGCGGACGCCCTGATCAGGACCGCCCCCGACCTTGTCGACGCCATGGCAGGCGAGCTCGAGCAAGCTATGTGTGAGCCGAACACCGATCCAGCGGAACTGATCGCTGTGTCCCAGCTGATCGCACGCCTGCCCGAGCTCGCCAACGAAAAGAGCTTCGAATGCGTCTTCAAGCTGCACGCCGAAGAGGACGCGGTCCTCTGGCAAGCACTCGACGCCTTCAACGTGACAGGCATGCCGAAACCACAAGCCCTGCTCGAACTCGCCCAGACATCCACGGATCCGAGAACGCACAAGCGGTTGCTGGACCGGGCGCAACGGGAGCAGGCCGCGGCGGAGGCGCTAGCCCACGCAGGCGAACCGACACCCCCGGACCCATATGGTCCAGAAGGATCTGACAGTAATCACTCAACCACTCAACGATAGAAACAAGAATCAAGGAGGCACATATGCCAAAGCTGCAAACCGCCGCGTTCACCGCATCGTTGGTGTTCGCCGCGCTGACCTCACAATCCACTGTATCGGCGCAGCACACCGTCAACATCCCCGCGTCGGGGGGCTGGCTCGTCGTCGGCAAGATCACACCACCCGGTGGCTCAACGCGCCAATGGGCCGGCTTTGAACCGTCCGGAGGTGGGCGCTGCAGCTGGTGGCTACTGGGAGAGTCGGCTGGGCTAAGCGACGACGTGGTCGTCAACGGAAGCTCCGGCGCCGACCGCGTGCTGGTGCTGGAGAACAACATGACCTTCTGCGGCCAGAATATGGCGCCGGTGACCTTCAATGGCCACGATGTAGGTATCCAGGGGTGGGGGGGAAACGACATCATCGGTGGACGGGCGGCCTGGATGAGCGGGGGAAGCGGCCACGACTACCTGGCCGGTTCGGACGGAACGACGACCACCCTGTGGGGATGGACAGGGAACGATAAGATGTGGGGCGGCTCGGGCGCCTCCATGTACGGGGAGTCAGGTCTCGACGCATTGTGTTCCATCGGGACGAGTACGGCGAGTCTGTTCAACGGTGGAAGCGACTGGGGTGGAGACGACGTGGGGTGCGGATCTGCCAACAGCTGGGTAGGCATCGAGTCTTCGAACCCAAGTTTCTGTCCACTTCCCTGCCTCTAGCCAGACAGCCATCGCCAAGATCAAGTTGCTAGAAAGCACATGTGTGCACGGGGGCTCATTGCCTAGTCCATAGAGCTCCCGAAGTACGTACTACACCCGATCTCGACGCGGTACTCACTCATGTAGGACCGCGTCGAGATCAGCTTCTACCGGTAGGGAGTACAGACCTCCGAAGCCCCGCCACTGTGAGTTGCGCCGGGCCATGGTACTTGGAGAAGCTCTCAGGCGTTTTCCACTTGAACCCGGTCAACTGCTTCCTGCTCACGAAGCTGTTCGGCAACCCGCGCGATGTAGCGACGGTCCACTTCGAGCAGCCGAGCCGCAGCGCGATGACTCCCTCCGCTCCGACTCAGCGCTTCGCGCACCATAGCGCCTCGTAGATCGGAGATCGCATCCTTGAGCCCAACGCGACCCACCAGTACGCGCGCAGCCCGGTCGTAGAACCGCGTGTGGCTCCAGATCTCCCGCAGACGAGTAGCCAAGCGGCCCCAGCACGCCGGCTCCGTCAGAATGGGGGCCGCGCCTAGCACAGCCAGGTCTTCCAACGGGTCCGGATGGGGTGTGCACGCCACCACGAACAGTGCCGGTGGGTGGTCGAGCTCCCTCGCAACGTGTAGGAGCGTGCGGCCGAAAGGTTCGTCCTGTGCCTGCGCGCAGACAAGCAACGCGTCGCAGCCCATGCGAAGCGAATCCATAGCGGCTATGTGGCTATCCACAACGCGAAGAGGTATTGCCAGAAGTTGTGGATCGGGAAAAGCAGCGGGCACATGAAAAAGGCG
>JAPPOR010000276.1 GCA_028817905.1 Myxococcales bacterium | reverse complement strand
TCGAGTCTGCAAAGCCTCGGAGCCCAGGTGCAAATCGCTTCGGAAGCGGAGTCCAGCGAGGCGCAGGATGCGGGGGTTGAGTGGGATGGCATCGAGGAGTTGGGCAGTGATGCACTGGAAGTAGAGTCCGCTCAGGAGGCGGGGGCCGAATGGGATGGCATCGAGGAGCTGGGCAGCGATGCACTGGAGGCGGACTTGGATGACCTGTTCGAGTCCGACCCTGCGCTAGGGGTGGCCCACGGGCGGTCCGCCAAGCCGCCTCCCGTGCCCCTTCCCCTTCCGGGCCCAGGGGACCTCCCGCCGCTGCCCGAGGGGGAGGCCTCTGAAGGCGAACTAGAGCTTGACGAGCAAGCGCCAGGCCTGGCGCGTCACCGCCGGGCTGCGCCCGCACGCGACGCCGCTGTCGCCACGGTGGGCGCGCTGGGTCACCACGGGTTGCCCGATCCGCCGATGGCGCCCAAGACCCCGTCCGCGGCACCCATTGAACTGCCGTCGCTGCCGTCGACCACCTCGCAGCCTGTCGTTCAGCCGTCCATTCCTGTGGCCTCGCGCGAACGAACATTCGTGACGGGTGCGCGCAATTCGGGTTTGGATGGCCTTTCGCCTACGGAGGCCGATGCGGACCCGTCTCCATCCGGGCCGCGGGCAAGTATGCGGGCTCGCTCTCGGGGCGACAACACCAGGACGAGTACGAAGACCAAACGCCCCCGCGCGCGGCGAAAGGAGCCGAGCGACAAGCTTGGCGAGGCAGCGCCCCGTCCGGCCAAGCCCATGCTGGCGTTTGGGCTGGCGATGGCAGGCATGCTGGCGCTAGGGGCCTTCGCCCTGGCCGGGGACTCGGTGCTCTTCGGAAACGCTACTCCCGCAGGTACGTGGGTGCAGGGCCTGTGTGCCTATGCGGTGGCGGCCGGGTTTCTGGCCGCCGGTGGGCGACGTTCACTGGCTGTCCAAGCTGTTGCACTTTCGCTCTGCCTCGTGAGCGCGCAGGTTGCGAATGCTCGGCTGCGTCCGCGTATCGAGTCGGTTCATGAGGCGGCACAAAGCGGGCCTGTGAGCGGCGAGGCGACTCTGCAAGCCGGTGGGGGAGCGACGATCAAGCTACCTCTGCTGACCCTTTCGTTCGTGCAGCGCGACCTCGCGCATGTAGGGCGGACCCTTCCAGTTCGTCAGTTGTACCTGGGCTCCAAGCAGGACGGGGACGCTCAGCTACGGGTGTTTGGGCGCTTTCCTCGGGTTCGGGGGTTGCGAGACCTGGTGCACAAGGAACTTCCGATTGCGGCGGTCGACTTCAATGGCGACACCCCCTCGCTGGTGCAGGTGCCCGAGTTCGAGGACCCTGGGGAGGTCATTCAGGGGCGTCTTGAACTGATCGAAGCCACCCCGCGGGGCGCCAAGCATGGAGGGCTTCGCGTGGTGGGAAGGATCTTCATGAACGTGCAGACCACTTCCGGCATTCGGGCCGTGTCAGGTCGCTTCGAAGGCGAGGCGATCTGGCGAACCGAGTAACACGGGCAGCCAAGCACCGCGCTGCCGTGCGCCGACAAAGAGGCTCACCCGAACAGTCGGACGCTCCACGCCGTACTGATCAGCCATCCGAAGCCGCCTGCGATCAGGCTGGGCGAGCCGAGCAACAGGTCGACAGGGGAGCCTCCAGCCCTTTCCACGTGGGCCTTGCGCAAGATGTCCAGGACCCCAAACACGACAAAGGGGAGGGAGGCGAACTCCCGCCCATCAGCAAGCACCTCGGCTTCCATCGAGTACAGGGCGTAGGCCACGATCGTCATGCTCGCGGTGATGCCCATCGCGTGGTCGAGGAAGCCCTCGTTGTAGCCCATGAGCGCGGGGCGATGGGACTCGTCAAGCCCCTTTAGAATGTCTGAGCGCCGCTTGGCCAGGCCCAGGAACAGTGCCAGAGCCGAAGAGCACAGGAGCAGCCAATTGGAGGCAGCGACTCCCAGCAGTGCGCAGCCCAACAAGAAGCGTAGCAGGAAGAATCCGGCCAGCAGGAACACGTCCACCAGTGGGATGTTCTTGCCCTTGAGGGAATAGAATAGATTGGAGACCAGGTACGTCGCGAACACGACCATCGCCATGGTGCTTCCGCTCGCATAGGCGAGTCCGGTGCCGGCCGCGACCAACAGCGCCGCGTAAGCATAGGCCGCCCGTTCCGAGATTCGCCCCGCGGCCACCGGGCGATTTCGCTTCTCGTCGTGAAGCCGATCCCGCTCGGCGTCCTGGGCGTCGTTGAAAGAGTACACGGCCGAGTTGGCGAGGCAGAAGGCCGCAAGCCCGACGAAGAAGCGTACCGCCTGGAACTCGGCCCCGGACGCCAGCGCGAAGGGCGCGGGCATCAACACGAAGACGTTCTTGATCCAGTGCTTCGGGCGAGACAGCTTGATGAAGTCGCCGATCATAGGGCCGATGCTACACCAAGGCAGATTCTATCAGGTTACCAAAGGTCGTGAGCGTCGAATTCGTCGATGATTCGCATGATGGCCATGAGTCCGTGCTGGACATTGTCGACGCGGATGCTGTTGTCGTAGACCGTGGTGCGGATGCCACCCAATACTCGATCCTGGCGCGACACGTAGAACATGTCGATGTCGTCTTCGAATTGGAGCTGCATCAGGGAGCGCAGGCCCCTGAGGATCGCGAGGCGGTAGTTGACCATGCGCCCCTCGTCGCCCAACTCCTTGGCGAGTCGGTAAGCGTCGATGTAGCCCTCCAGATAGACGCCGGTGGAAGACGCGTGGGGCACACCGTACTGTCGTCTGTTGTCATCGTAGAAGCGGCCGAGGGTGTCCAGGTACGGGGATTCGTCCCATTCCTGCATGTCGAGCAGCCAGTCGCTCATCACGAAGACGAAATCCGAAAGCGCCGGATCCTTCGTCACCTGCCACATCCGGTAGTACGCCTGTACGTGCCAGGGAATGAAGGCGGGGTTGCGGTTGTCCAGGTGCCACTCCTTGTAGTACCGGAACGCGCGCATGAAGCGCTCGAGCAGCGCCGGGTCCTGCTGTTTCTGGTACATGGTTGCCCATAGAAGCAGCGTCTCCCCCGCGTAGAAGTTGGCGTTGTCGTGGCTGGTCGTCCCGTAGAACGTGATGAAGCGGCCCTCGGGCTGGAGCATTTGTTCTGTCATGCGCACCAGCGGGGTCTCGAACTCCTGCAGCTTGTCCCGAAATGGGGCCTCCACCACCCCGAGCGCGGCCAGGGCCGCGGCTCCTAGCTTGCTACGGCCGCGAAATGTAATCAGGCCGATGTCACCATCCCTGCGGAAGAACCTCGAGAAGTTGTAGCGCAGGTTGTGTTCCGCCCGCGCCATCAGATCGCTGTCCTTGCGCCACTGCGCAAGTCGCACGAGGCACAGCGAAGCCATGTACTGGCGAATCATGTTGTTCCCCGTGGACTCGCGCCCGCTGCTGGGAAAATAGCGGTAGATCATGCGCCCATTGTCCTGCAGCTGCTGGACCATCCAGTCCCCCATGAGCCTCGCGAGCCGATGGACGCCCTTGCTGGTCACGGCCTTCATGGTGACGACCGTGTTGCCGCGATACATGGGCTTGATGTGGTCCTGGTTGCCGAGCTGCACCAGGAACTGGTGCGCGCCGAAGCTGCGGGCCGATGCGTCGGAGTAGAAGTCATCTTTCTTTATCCCATGCTCGCGCCGGAACGCCGTGTCGACCAGGGGGAAGGACTGGTTGCGGGCGATCATCGATGTCGGGCAGTAGCGGCTGACCTTGTCGTGGAAGGTCAACTCCAAACCGTCGATGCCACGATGACTGTTGGACAGAGAGCCCCGACGACGGCGGATGGCGCGATTTCGATAGCTATGGGGGACGCACAGTTCGATCGCATCAATGTGGGCCTCGCGATCCGGGTGCTCGGCGCGAACCTTCTCGGTCGCATTGATAGCGGCGTGGCGCCACGTGAGGCCTGAAGCCCAGCCTTCACCGACACGGATGCCTTGCGCACGCAGGGCCACGTAGACGGGTCCTTCTGGGGGAGGATTGAGGTCCGGGTGAGGGGCGAGCAACGTCGCGAGCCGGCGTGGCAGGCCCTTGGGCGCGGTCGTGGGGTCGAGTGGGGGGTCCTGGTGCGACGATAGATGGAAAACGGCTACCGCGATGCCGCTGGCGGCCGCCGCTGCGAGGAATATTTTCCAAGCACGGGACATGGCGGGCACATCGCATATCGAGGCCGACCAGTAAACGGGGAAGACTGTCGAAGGCAGTGAGGCCGCGATACCCTGTGGGGTATGGAGCGGTCGCCCGTGGGAGGGGTGAGATAGGATGGCGTGGAGCCGCTTTGCCTGCGTTCCTGTCGCTCCCGGATCCGGCGCCTCAGCAGTCCCTGCTTGGGGAGGGGTCGCCGTCCTTTTCGTGTTTGCGGTCTACGCAGGCTTGCTGGGCGCGTGGGCAGCACCGGGCGTCGGCCTGCGCGACAGCGGCGAGCTGGGCACTGCCGGGATCGTCCTGGGCATTCCTCACCCCACCGGGTTTCCTGTGGACGTGCTGCTGCTGCGCGCGTTTTCCTTCTTGCCCCTCGGCAACCTCGCCTTTCGCCAGAACCTCGGTGTTGCGGTCATGGGTGCGCTGACCTTGGCGCTCATCGCAGACTGTGTCCTGCGCTGGCTTGGGCGGCTTGGGGTACGCTCGATGGCGGGTCACGTGGTTGCCGTGGTCGTCGCCACGGCGGGCCTGTTCGGCTGGCAAACGTTCGCCGCCAGTGCCGTCGCCGTCGAGGTGTATACAAGCGCCCTGCTTGCAGTGGTCGCTGGCGCAAACGCGTTGATGCGAGGCCCGCGCTGCGCCGGAATCCTGGTCGTTCTACTGGGTCTTTCGGTGGGCCTACATGTGACCGCTGGGCTGTTCTTGTTGCTGCTGCTCGCGATCGCTGTGACGAGCCAAGTGTCGGGTGTGGGTGCCGCCCGCGACAGGATGTTCAGGTTCGTCTGGTACCGTGTGCCGGCGGCGGTTGCGGCCGCCAGCGTCGTTTTCTACCTACCGATCGCGTCGAGCAGGCAGCCTCCATTGGACTGGGGCAACCCGGAGGGTCTCGTCGCGCTGGCGCACCATCTCACCGCGGCCCGGATTCGCTCGTCATTCGCTGCCGAGATGTCCACCGGGAGCCCTGCAGCGAGCCTGGCCCTGCTGGAGCAGTTGGGTGACCTGGGGCTTGTGATTCCCTTCGCGCTGGCGGGCTGTGTGCTGGGGTTACGGCGGACGACGGGTATCGCACTGACCGCGCTTTCGCTATTGACCCTCGATCTGGTCTACGCCGCGCGGGTCAACCCCATGGGGGTCATCGATCGTCAGGTGGGTCATGCGGCAGGCGCTGCGCTGTGCGTCCTCGCCGGCGTCGGAGCTGGCCTAGGGATGTCGTGGGCGCGCCCGTGGTTGATCCGCTTGCTGGTCACAGCGACCGCCTGTGCGGTCCCCGTATTCGTCCTGCTGGAAACGTCCCCGTCGGGCGCCTCTGCCGGCTACGTGCCGGACGAGCTGTACGGGGCTGGCGGTTCGCTCGCCCGGCTTCCTGCTCGCAGCGTCCTCGTCTGTTGGAGCGACACCCAGTGTGCCGCAGCGCTGTTCGCTCGCCACGGCGAGGGGGCGCGCCCCGATGTGGCCGTGGTTCCCGCCCAACACCTCTGGGACGAGCAGTACCTTCGGCGCCTGCGCACACTGGGCGTGCGGGAGCGGGGGAGACCGTCGTCGGCGTCCCAACCGCAGGAACGGGCCGATGCTGCGGCTCGAGTGGTCGCGCAGCTCGCTACTCCGGTTCCGGCGCGCCCCGTCTTCTGGGAGTCGCCTGAGCCTCTTGCGCGCATCGGTCGCGCGGGCGCGCTACGGATGACGCCCGAGGTTCCCTACTTTCGCGTCGGTGCCGACCGGCAGACCCATGCCGATGGCGGGCTCGGTTCCGACGGGCCCGCCGGGGGTGATACCGCCTTGCTCGCCCGCGCGCGCCACGCGCGCGTTTCGCTGGACCCCTCATCGCATGAGGCGCGCTGGCCATGGGCACGCGCCTACAGGCTGGCCGGCGAGCAGAGCCTGCGTGTGGGCGGCGCTGCGCGAGCGATCGACATGTTGCGCCGGGCCACCGAGCTGGACCCCGGCAGTGCGAGCGCCTGGATCGCCCTTGGGGCGGCCCTGGCGCGCACCGGACGGCTGGACGCGGCGATCGCGAGCACGCGCCGCGCGCTCGACCATCGCTACCCGAGCGCAACCGCCTGGGTCAATCTGGCACGCTACGCGCGGGCCGCAGGCCGGAGCGACGATGCGCGCGCATGGCTTCGCGATGCGCACCACCGTGGCGTCGAGGACCCGCGGCTGGATGCATTGGCCCGCGCCCTCAATCGAACAGGGGCAGGGGAGTGACGCGTGCTCGCGCCCGTGCGGCGAGTTCGCGGACTTCCGCGTCGGTCGTCTGTCTGCCCATCCGGCCCAGATAGAACAACCCCACGCTTGGTCGGCCTTCCTGGAGGTGTTTTCGGGCGGCCTGCTCCAGGGCTGCATCTGGTACGGGTGCCTGTGAGAGGGCGAACGCGAGGGGCAACTCGAGCGCTCGGAGATGTCCCGTGGCGAGCATGCGGGACGCCAGGACCTTGAGCCCGCGCGGGTCGTCCAGACCTGCGTAGAAGCTGCGCGCATAGGCTTCGGCGCGCGACGGGGATAGGCCGTAGACGCGTTCATCGCGCAGAGCAACGGCCTGCAGCAGGGCCGCATAACCCACCTTGCGCTTCCGATCGACCCGCGGGAGGTGGGCGTAGGCCACGACCGCACCGTACAGGTCGCCCTGCGCACGACGCACCTCGCCGAGCTTCATCCAAGCGTAGAACGCTTGGGGATGGGTAGACGCGGCGTGACCCCACAGGCGGCTCTCGCTTTGCCACTCGCCTGCGTACTGCACGGTGCGCACTGCCAGCGCCACAACCACGACAAGCGCGATCGATCCAAGGGGTGCACGAAGGGCGCGCGAGAGTCGATCCAAGCCGACCCCGATACCCAGGGCGAGGGGTATCAGGGGCAGCGATAGGTAGCGATCCTGCAGGGGGAAGTACATGGGGACCAGGTTCATGACCGGGACCATCATAAGGATAAACCCACCGCCCGCGATCCGTACCGCAGAGCTGCGGACCATGAGACTCAAGACGCAGGCGATCGAAAGCAGGTAGTCCGACGCCCCCGGGGCGTTGATCGCGCGCGTGTCGTACATCGGTGCTGTCAGCGAAGGCCACAGGGCTGTCTGCAGCTGGTGCCCGAGGGTGGCGATTGCTCGGGCCGGCGCCATGCGAACGCCGCCTGCGGTGGTGCGGATCATCTCATTGTCCGCCCAGACAGTGAGCACGATCGGCGAAAGGATGAGCGCCGCCACGATGGTCGGGAGTTGCTGCGTGACCGCAGCCTTCAGCGTACGCCGGTCCAGTGCGCAGTCGACCAGAACCAACAGAAGGCTAAGGGGCAGGACGGTCGTCTTGCCCAGCGCAGCACACAGGAACGCGGCCCGCGACAGCCATGCGTTCCGATCCCACGGCGTGGCCGCGCGAGCGTGAAACAGCAAGGTGGCCGCAGCACCCAGCATGGCCAGCCCGTCCTTGCGTCCGGTCGCCCAGACCACTGCTTCGACCTGTACCGGATGGACGGCCACCGCCAGGGCCGCGAGGCAGGCCGCGAGCGGCGACAGATTTAGCGAACGAAAGGCCCAGAGAAGCAGATTGGCCGCTGCCACCCAGAGCACTAGATTGGTCGCTCGCACAACAGGCGGCGAGGCATCTGACCACGGAACATCGAGCCAGTAACTGATCAAGTGCAGCGGATGATAGGCCTGGAAGTGGGGGCGCGTCAGGATCGCCCACAGGTGTGAAAGGGTCGGCTCGCGCACCAGGGGGTTGTCGACGATGAAGCGGCCGTCATCCCAAGTCGTCTGGAACGGGTAGGGCAGTGCTCGGCCGAAGGCCGCCAGCACGAGCGCCGTACAGAGCGCGTGGGCGCGCGCCATCGCTCAATCCAGGGTAATCGGGAAGTGCACGAGCATGTCCGGCCCGTTGAAGGTGCGGAACTGAATACTCTTGGCGGCGTTTCGCATGCACCCGCCCGCCTCCGATCGCGTGACCACCGCGGGCCCCTTGAGGTTCACCTTGGTGATCCGACCGGTGCCCGCGATTCGCAGCCCGAACGTCAGCTTGCCCCGCACGGGATCGTGACTATCGACCAGCATGAGGCATCGGCGAATCTTTGGGAACGCGCGGTCGAAACCCGCCTCGATTTCGCTGCTTACCAGTTGCTCCTCGCCGCCCCCCTCGGCGGCATTCAAGTGACGCGTGTCAGGTCCGCCGAGATTGTCGCCAGTCATCGCCGTCCCCGAAAGCTCGCGTCGCTTGCGAGGACGCTTCTTCCATTTACGCCGGCGCTTCTTACCCGTCTCGGTGCCCCGTTCGGTCTGGGCGTCGGCGGTGATTTCCTCCGGTGGCGTAACATCGGAAGCCAGGAATCCAAGCGTGACAATACCCTGCGTGTGGGCGTATAAAAGGCCGCCCCAAAGGAGGGAAGCGAAGCAAAAACCTGCTAGAAATCGAGACACGCGGGACTTATATCACGGCCAACAGGTGCGACTCGGTTCATGGGATGTGGAGATAATTTCAGCCGTGCAGGGACGTCTGCGCGGCCCAAATGGGGGATGGTCGTCTCCCTGTCGGTGCTGCTGATCGCGCCACCATGGATGTCATCGCGTACGGCGGGAGCCCAGTCGCCCGCGGCGCAGCCCCAGCTGCCCGCGGCGCAGCCCCAGTCGCCCGAAGCGCCACCTGGGACGCCCATGGCGCAGCCCCAGACACCCACGGCGCAGCCCCAGCTGCCCGCGGCGCAGCCCCAGACACCCGCGGCGCCGCCGCAAGCCCCCGCGGCGCAGCCCCGGACGCCCGCGGACACGCAGGTCAACGCTGTCGGCTCGCCGGCAGGGCACACTGCCCGAGCGAGCGCCGAAGCGCCGCCGAAGGTCGTGCTCGGGGCGGAGCGTCCACCGCCCAAGGCGGCGGAGGGCGCGGCCGAGCAGGAGGAGCCCCGGGGCGAGCCCCGCCTGACCCACTTCTTCATGACGGTTGGCGTGGGTGTGCCGCTTCGCGTGAGCCAGGACGAGGATTTCGGCCAAGACACCTTCGCACCGGTCTTTTTAGACGGTCTCGTGGGCATCGCGTTCCCGGTTGGCGCGAGGGTGCAGCACGGCCTGGGGCTTGGTGCTTCGATCGGGATGACCGCCGATGGCGGCTTCTACGAGCCCACGCCGGCCGGCAGTCAGCTGGCGCTCATGCCTGCATACCTCGCCTACGCTGCGCTCGACCCGGACCTCTTCACAGCCGCGCACCTGGGCGTTCCAATTCTGCTCGCCGGAGGCACCAGCGTTGGCTTCGATCTGGGAGCCACCCTCGGGTACCGAATGCTGTCGGGGTTTGGTGCCTATACTGAGCTTTCACTCGGTGGTTTTGCTGGTGCGCGCGGAAGTATCAACCTCACCACGAGCTTGGAAGCAGGGCTGTTCATCGACTACGAGGTGCTCCCGTGAGCGCCCGCAGGGTATCGCGACTTGTCCTTGGTTGCCTTTGCCTGGCGTTCATCACCGGCCCCACGCCGGGAGCCGTCGGGTCCTGCGCTGCAAGTGACGAAAGCCTGGATCGGCCGGCCGACCTCGAGGCCTATTGCAGCGAGCGCGAACAGCTTCTGTGCGTGCGAGAGTACGAGAATGGGAAGCTGAGTCTGGTGCGCCGCGACGACTGCCGGCGGGCTGCGATCGCCCGCTGTGAGCGACGCAGGTTCTTGCCCGGGTGCCGGCCAACGCAGCGTGATGCGAACGCTTGCCTCAACGCGCTTCATTCGCGCTCCACGCTCGGGCTGGGGGTTGAAGAGATCGATGAGTGTGCCCGGCTATGCCGGCTTCAGAACGAGGATGACTCGCCACGGAGCATTGCCGATAGCCAGGACGCCGGGATGACCGATGACCTGGACGCAGGGCTCGCCGTTGAGGGCTCCTCCGATGGTGCCGTGAACGTCGCGGACGGTGACCAAGTGGAGCTGGATACGGAGCTGGATGATCTCATTGGGGGAGAGGTGGACGCGGGAAGGTTCACGCTGTCGTTCGATGGGGGCGGTCTATGAACGGTTCATGGCCAAGCGGGCTGCTGGCGCTCTCGCTATCGATGCTACTTGGCGGTTGCGCATCGTTCACACCCAAGGACGAATACCGCGCCTATCGTGAAGTACGGCTCTCAACCGACCTGGCGACCCGCCTGCGTGCGACTGCAGCTTACGTATCGCGCTTTCCCCATGGGCGCTGGACGATCGAGCTAGAGGAGGCCAGAGCTGCCGAGGAGGCGCAAGTCTTTGAGTCCCTCAAAGACACGCGCGACGGTTTATCCACGTATCTGGAAGTATTCCCACAGGGCGTGTTTGCCCGCCAGGCCGTTGCGCGCATGCAGGCCATCGACCTGATCGAGCGGCAACGAGCGGAAGAAGCACGTCGGGCCGCTCAGGCCTCCGAGGACCGGCTGGCAAGGGCACGAGAGGCACGGCGCACGTGGGTCGGGCGCTTTGCTCGCTACTGGATAGGCGTGCTCGGCGGTCTGTCCGGTTGGGGCAAGCCGATTCCGGGGGTTGCGCAACAGAACCCGGACTTCTCGCAGGCTTTCGGTCGTGCGCCACGCCCCCGCTGCACCAAGCAGGAGTGCGTCAAGTACTACACAGCGAACTACGCCATTCCGATTCCGGGAGCGACGCGGCTCGAGCGGACCATTCAGCTAATCCTTCGGCTGCACATGGACCCACGCGACGGGAGTCTCGTGCGTGCGGAACTCTTGATCCCGGGCTGGGGCTTCTCGCGTTGGTCGGAGGTAGAGCAGCGTCGGCTGGTCATCGATAGCGACCCGGGCGAGCGCAAGGCGGCGGTCGCGTGGGCGCTCGAACAGCTCACACCTGCGGTTGCCGCGCTCGCGGCTGGCGAGCTGGTAGCGGAACCGGACTATGTCCTCGCCGCGATCGCCCGTCCGGCAGTCGGGCCCACCGGTGAGCGCACGGACACCAGTGCGAAAGACCCCAGTCAACCGGGAGACGCCCTTCAGGAAGGAGGGTCTGCCCCGGTGGGGCAGGAGCGAAGCGTGAGCGACCTGCTTGCCGGTGACGGTGGCAAGGCGGGCGCGGGCACCGATATGGTTGTGGACACGATCGTGGTGGACGACCCCAGCACGGCCTCGGATCAAACCAGCGGGGCTGCGCCCCAGGGCAGACCACCGGGTCGCGGGCCGACCGTTTTGGACGATGACCTGTCGCTCGACGCTGAGGATTTTCGTCGAGCCGCCGGCGAAGAAACGGAACCAACGGACTCCCCACCCGCACCGAAGGGGACTGCCGACGGGTCATCGGGCGAAGTCATGCTGGACGCGATTGCGGTACCGGGCGCGGACGGCTCGAAGCGCCCCGGTGAAGCGGTTATCACCGAGCTGCCCCAGGCGATAGAGACCCCGGTGGAACCTGTTACGGTCGCCTACCGTGTGGGCAAGCTGCGCGTGGTGTTGTTTGCTGCTGGGGGTGCCGCGCCTGCACCCGCCTACGACGGTGTTCTGATCGAACGAGCGGATGGTGTGGCCCCACGCTGACGCTAGCCCGCATGATTCATCAACGCCGCGAAGCGAGGCGATGTGGCGTTGGTGAAGCATGCGGGCTAGGGGCGCGCCATCTAGTAACCGCTGGCAACCGCTTGGCAATCGCCAGCCGACTATTGACCTGCACGACGGGCGAACGCATAGTTTCACCAATTTTTGAAAGCTCCGAGAGTGAGCACAGGCCCTCGATCAAGATCGATATATATGTCGGAAATGATACCAACCGTGGAGTCCGAAGCACTCAAGGTGGCGGCTCAAGGGCGTGGTTCAGCAGCCCATCCAGTCGAGTACATGGACGAAATTGCACGGATGTTGGGCGACGAGCTGCCGCGACTCGAGCGCCTCTTGGTCGCCTCTGACGGCGGCCCCGCCGTGTTGGAAGAGGCTGCAACTCACTTGGTCGGCGCAGGCGGCAAGCGCGTGCGTCCGCTCTCGATGCTGCTCACCACCGCCGCCTGTGGCGGCGATATCCGTCGCGCGACGCCCCTGTCTGCTTCGGTGGAGCTGATCCATTCGGCCACCCTCCTGCACGACGATGTGATGGATGAGGGGGAGACGCGGCGCGGCCGACCTGCCAGTCGTGTCCTTTGGGGCAACCTTGTTTCCGTGCTTGGGGGTGACCTCCTGCTCACGCGCGCCCTTGAGCTCGTCCAAGAGGCGGGGATTCCGGGTGTGATGAACGACACCCTGCGCGCCATGCGATCGCTGATCGCGGGTGAAGTCGCCCAGTTGAGTGCGCGCGGGAAGGATGACCTGGGGATCGAGGGCTATCTCGAGATCGTGCGGGGCAAGACGGCCTCCCTGTTCGCACATGCTTGCCGCACAGGGGCCCGTGTGGCGGCCGTGGACGCCCCGGTCCATGCCGAGTTGATCGATGCCGCAGGGCGCTTTGGGGAACGGGTCGGCATCGCATTCCAGATTATCGATGACGTGCTCGACTTGGAGGGGGTACCCCACGAGGTTGGCAAGCGTCTCGGTCATGACCTGGCGGAAGGCAAGACGACCTTGCCCCTGGCGTTGGCGCTTGAGCACGACGCGGACCGTCTGCGCCCGCTGCTCGTAGATGCGCGTGCGGGCGATACCCTGGCCGCTGCCAGAGTTGCCCAGACCGACAGCGTCAGGGCAGGCTGCGAAAAGGCGCGAGCCTATGCACTCGGTCAGACCGAGCAAGGCTTGGCCGCCCTGTCCGGCCTACCGGCTTCGCGCCAACGGTCGCTTTTGCAGAGCTTGGTGCGTGGCCTGATCGAGCGACGTGTGTGATGCCGAGTTCGCCTATTGACCCCGATGGCGCCCAGGCGCCTCCTGAACCGCTGGCGGAGCGGGAGGGATGTGCCGACACGGAGGCTCCGGAGGATGGGCTTTGGGAGAGCGAGCGGGTTGTCAGCGAGGCCGTAGGGCGCCTGATGGTGCTTTGGGGTTTTAAGCGCAATATGGGGCGCGTCTGGACGATCTTGTTTCTTTCGGATCGTCCACTGACCGGCAGGCAGTTACAGGAGCGCTTGAGCTTGTCGAGTGGCGCCGTGTCGATGACGCTCAGCGAGCTTGCTCGCTGGGGTGTGGTGAACAAGGAGTGGGTTCCGGGTGATCGGCGCGACTATCACATCGCGGAGGGCAACCTCTGGAAGATGATCTCGCGGGTGTTGCGCGAGCGGGAACGCGGCGAGATTGAAGGCGCGATCGAGGCGTTCGAGGACGCCCTGGCGGCTCTCGAGCGCAAGGCGCGGCGTGGTGGTTCTCAGGCGCGCATCGAGCTTCAACGAGAGCGTATCGGGCGACTGCTCGAACTCGCTCGCCTGGGCCGCTCTATGCTCGATGCCCTGATCGCCAACGCTCGCATGGACGCGACCTGGCTACCCCGCTTCCGCCTCGGTCGCCGAGGCTAGGGTCATTCATGGCCTCGACGTCAAGTCATGAATGTTCCAGGCTAGAACAGGTCAGCACAGCAGAAGAAGCGTGCGCTGGTAGGACAGAAGGTGCCGCAGCCGCCGCAGTGCAACAAGGGGCGGGCTGTGCCTGGGATTGGGCATGGCCAGGGAGAACAGGCGGCAGCGGTATCGACGCACTCGCCATCGCAGCATTCCTGATCCTGCGGGCAGTCGTCGGAGTGCGTACAGACGCAGGTACCGTTTTCGCATCCTAGGCCGACGCGGCAGACGGCGTCGCACGCCCCGCAGCTACCAGCGGATGCTAGCGAGGCCTCGCAACCATCCTGCGGGTCTTCGTTGCAGTCGGCGAAGCCCGGATCGCAGCCCACCAGGGCGCAGGCACCGTCTGGAGTACATTCGCCCGTTCCGCGTGCCGGTGCGCAAGGACTGTCGCATGCGCCGCAGTGGCGTGGGGTTGCCAGGTCGGCCTCGCAACCATTGTCCGCGTTTCCATCGCAGTCGGCAAACCCCACTTCGCACACCAGGTCCTCACAACCCCTTGCGCCGCATTTCGCGCTCGCTACGTTCGCAAGGGCCGTGCAATCGACTCCACAAGCAGTGCAGTGGCGTTCCGCCTGCAAGCTTGCCTCGCAGCCGTTGATCGGATCGGAGTCGCAATCGTCAAAGCCCTTCTCGCAGGTGAGCTGGCAGACCCCATCGTCGCACCCGCCACGAACGACGTTGTCTCCTGCCGCGCAATCCGCTACGCAGGATCCACAGGCCTGCGGTAGTTCCGTGTCGGTCTCGCAACCATCTTCATCTTCGCCATTGCAGTCGGCGCGACCGGGCTGGCAGGCCTTGATCCTGCACCTGCCGTCGCTGCACGTCGCTTCGGCGCCTTCCAGGCGGCAATGGACTCCACACGCACCGCAGTTGTCGAGCGTCCGCAAATCGGTTTCGCAGCCATTGCGCACAACCCCATCGCAATCCGCACGGTCGTCGTCTCCGCAGCGCGCAATGGCGCACATGCCGTTGCGGCAGAAAGCGTTCGCGTGCGGTAGGTCGCACGTGACATCGCATAGACCGCATGATTGGACGCTGAGGTCGTTCAGGTTGGTGTTACACTCGAACGCTGCGTTGCAGTCGGCGGTCCCCTCCGCGCAAACCTGACTCGTGCATTGGCCGCCAAAGCAACGGGGCCGCGTCGCGGGGCAACGCTGGCCACACGCCCCGCAGTGCTCCTCGTTGTTCGCCAGAGAGATACAGCTTCCGTCCTCGCCACATTGGTCGAAGCCGAGCTCACAACCGATTGTCTCACAACTGCCCGAGGCGCAGCTCGTAATCGATTGTCTCTTGCGGCATGCCCTGCCACACTCCCCGCAGTCGTCGAGCGTATTGAGGGCCGTTTCGCAGCCGTTTTCGGGGTCTCCATCGCAGTCGGCGTAGCCGCCGGAACAGCCGGTGTAGGGGGAGTCGTCGACGCATCCTTCAGCCTCGGCGGGACAGGTATGGTCCACGAGGCATCTGGCTCCCTCGCTGGCACCCGTGCAGCGTGCTCGCTCGGTATTGGGGGGGGCGCACTCTGCACCGCATGCACCGCAGTGGCTGACTGTCTCCAGGTCGGCCTCGCACCCATCTTCCGCCAGACCGTTGCAGTCATGGTAGCCGCCCTCACATGCCACGATCACACATTCACCGGTCTCGCACCCGCCTGTAGCCTTGTCCGGGTTGCACCCTCGACCGCACTGCCCGCAGTCGTCCAGCGTAACCAGTTCGGTTTCGCACCCATTCTCCGGATCCTTGTCACAATCCCCGTAGCCGGTCACGCATTTGCCCACGCCGCACTCTCCGTCAATGCAATCGGCCACGGCGTTGTCCAGCTCGTCGCAAGCGTCGTCGCAGTCACCGCAATGGCGGACCGAACCCAGCTGGGTCTCGCAGCCGTTTTCCGGATCGTCATCGCAGTCATGGTACCCGGGGTCACAGTCGCGCAGGCGGCACTGCCCGGTCGAGCAGCTCGACTCGGCGTGGGGGAGGTCGCAGACTGCGTTACACAGACCACAATGCTCATTGGAGGTCAGCGTCGCCTCGCAACCCGTACGAATGTTGATGGAGGCATCTACGTTCCCCGAGTCCCCATCGCAGTCCACGAACCCACCGGTGCAGCGCTCAAGCAAACACTCGCCGTCCACACACAGGCCCAGAGCGTTGGGAAGCTCGCACTGGCCGCCCTCGGTGTCCTCGTCGCACTCCTTGTGCGTCTTGCGAGGTGTCTCCACGCTACCGTCCGGGACGTTGACCGCGATCCCGGTGGAAACAGACTCCCCGTGACCGAAGCTGGCGACAAACCCCTTGTCGTCGACTGAGTCGCAGCCAACCAACAGGGCGGTCGCCGACAGAACGCGTGTCGCAAACCAGCGCGCGCCAGCAAGCTTCAGGCGGCCCGTGAACCGCGCAGGCACGGACCATCTACGTTTCCCTGTACTCGAGTTCACGCCCAACTCTTGACGAACCTATGGGGACACGCGGCGCCGACCCAAGCGACCGAACCCACCGTAGTGCCCCAGCTTCCCGCAATCTGAGCTGCATGCAAGCAGGCGCCACCGCAGCCTGCGCCAGCGTCCCCCGTCCCCGCCCATGTCGCCGTTTCGCGGCTTGCGCCTTGGTAGCATCTTCGGAGCCTTACTCGCCAACAGAACCTCGCGCGCAATCATGGTTGATACATTCGAGCGACCGGAAGTTGAGAGGGATCCGAGAGAACTCCGAGAACGAGAGGCTCCGTCCGCCCAAACCCCGAGACGCCTCACTCGAAAGGGTGCGCGTCCGCATGTGTTTGCGGTCGGAAGAGAAAAGGGGCGACAATCCCTCCGAGTGAGCATGATGACCCGCGCGTATCGCGGGTCTCGGACGGCCGCGCCTGCGTGGCGCCGGCGCAGGGACGAGGACGATGACCGTCATTCTGGGGATCAACGCCTATCACGGCGATTCGGCGGCTTGCGTGGTTGTCGACGGAACACTACGGGCAGCGGTGGAAGAAGAGCGCTTTCGCCGCGTCAAGCATTGGGCTGGCTTCCCAAAGCAGGCCATCGCGTACTGCCTCGATGCCGCAGGGCTGAGCTTGGGAGACGTCGAATACGCGGCCATCAATAGCGACCCAAGTGCTCACTTGCTCAAGAAGATCGGGTTTCTTGTACGGAAGCGCCCCGAGTTCCGGCTCGTGTTGCAACGTTTGAAGAACGCCAAGGACCGCGTCTCGCTGCCACAAGAATTCGAGCGGGCGTTTCCCGGTAGCCGCTTCCAAGCGCAAGTAAGGCGGGTAGAGCACCACCTAGCGCATCTGGCATCCGCTTACTATGCGGGCCCGTTTGCCGAGGCGTCTGTGGTTTCGGTGGACGGGTTCGGTGACTTCTCCAGCGGGGCTTGGGGTCGGGTTGTTGACGGCGCCATCGAGGTCGCCGATCGCGTCTATTTTCCCCATTCTCTCGGCGTCTTCTATCAGGCACTGACCCAGTACCTTGGCTTCCCGAACTATGGAGACGAGTACAAGGTCATGGGGTTGGCGCCGTATGGCAGGCCAACCTTCGTCGAACCCCTGCGCAACGTGGTGAGGCTGGAACAACAGGGGCGCTTCGAGCTGGGCTTGGAGTACTTCCGCCACCACGTCGAGGACACCTCGTACACGTGGTCGGGAGGCGTTCCCAGCGTGGGCAATCTATTCTCTGGCGCGCTCGAAGAGTTGCTTGGGCCGGCCCGCAAGCCCGAAGACCCGCTCGAAGATCGGCACCGCGATCTCGCCCACTCCGTGCAGGCCACCTACGAGGAGGCTTTCTTCCACTTGCTTGCGTACGTGCACCGTACCGAAGGAATCAATGCGCTGGCACTGGCAGGCGGGTGTGGCATGAACTCGGTAGCGAACGGCAAAGTGCGGCGGCGATCGCCCTTTCAACAAGTCTATGTGCAGTCCGCTGCCGGCGACGCGGGAGGCGCAATCGGGGCGGCCCTCCAGACGAAGGCCGAGCTTGGCGACCGAGCCCGCTCACCGATGCCTCATGCGTACTGGGGCCCCGAGTTCGACGCTCGCGGGATCTCTTCGGCGCTCGCTGATGCACGCGCCCAGCTCGACGCAGCTAATTGTTCCGTGGTCGAACATGAGGACGAGGGCGCCCTGTGCGAGACGGTCGCTGCGGCCATCGCCGCTGGGGATGTGGTTGGCTGGTTCCAGGGGCGAATGGAGTGGGGGCCCCGAGCGCTGGGCAACCGCTCGATTCTTTGTGACCCGCGGCGCGACGACATGAAGGATATTCTGAACCTCAAGATCAAGCGCCGCGAGTCCTTTCGCCCCTTTGCCCCGTCTATCCTGCGGGAACATGTCTCGGGATGGTTTGAGGAGGATGACGACGTACCCTTCATGATGAAGGTATTTCAAATCCGGCAGGAGCGCAGGGTTCAGATCCCAGCTGTCACCCACGTCGACGGATCCGGCCGTCTGCAGACGGTCGACCACGCCACCAACCCACGCTATGCCCGCCTGATCGAGGCGTTCATGGCCAAGACCGACGTGCCGATCCTGCTCAACACCTCATTCAACGAGAACGAGCCCGTGGTATGCAAGCCGGAGGAAGCCATCGCCTGCTTTCTGAGGACCAAGATGGACGTGCTGGTCCTCGGCGACACGGTGGTCCGGCGTCCCGCCCCCAACGGATCCTAAATCCGAGCAAGGGATTGAATCAGGACTCGGCTCCACCTCGACATCTCGCCCTGGGCGTTGAGCCATTCCCTTGCGACCGACAGGTATGTGACTTGTCTCACCTATCGGAGCGTGCTTGCTGCCGGTTGTTGGGATCTGCACCTCTGGCGCTTGTATGATCCGACATAATGCTCGTCCAGCGTACGTCACCGGTTGGTGTTAGTACTGCTTGGTCCCAGGAAGGACTCGGCGCCTGCGCACATCGGCATATGCGGAGTGAACGATGCGGGTAGGCCGTGGCCGACGGCGATCGCGGCGCGTACGCGTGGCGGTTGCGGCGTTCTGGCTTCACGTGCTGCTTGCTCCCCAACTGCTCGGCGGTCTGTATCCCTGGGCGGTCGTCCTTTCGTCCACCACTTCGCTTGCGGCGATGGCGGCGGGTTTCTGGGCGCTTCCCTCGGTCCGCCCAACCAGCGCGTGGCGCTTGCTGTTGGGCGTCTTCGGCTTCGGGCTTCTATGGACCGGCGTGCAGGCAGCCCCCCTTCCGTGCAGCCTGGTCGAGCTGTTGCACCCCGACGCATACGCGCGCGCAACCACCACCTCGCAGCTCATCGACCGGGAGCTTGCTTGCACCCTTTCCCTCGATCCAGGCCAGAGTCGGCTGGAGGTGCTCAAGGGCATCGGTCTGATGTGCACAGTGGTAGCCGCGTCCCGCCTTGCCTTGTCAGGCTACCGTGAGCAGGTACTCGGTGCGGTGGGGGCGTCGACCTGCACCTTGGCGTTGGTTGGCCTGGGTCACTACGCGATCGGTGCAACCCGCGTATTTGGCTTGTACCGGCCCCCGGACGTCATCTCGACGGTTGTCCTATCACCGCTCATGAACCCCAATCACCTGGGAGGTTTTGGCGCCCTTGGCGTGCCCCTCTTGCTTGGCCAGGCGTCCGGAGCGCGCAGTCGACAACTCATGTCGCTACTCTTGCTGTTTCCGGTCGTGATGGTCATCGTCGTGATGCTGACGATGTCGCGTGGCGCGATTGCCGTCACCGTTGTGGCCAGTGCCGGGCTATCCGTGTGGTCCTGGCGAGTGGGGAGAGGGGGACGTGCATTCGGCGGCGTGGCCAGGGTGCTGGCCCTATGGGCGGCTTCGGTGATCGCGTTCCTGGCGGCCGGCTACTTGGCCTTCGACGCGGTCGTGAGGGAGTACGCGGCCGGGGACCTGTTCAAGTTCGTAGCTCACGGCAAAATGCTGCAAGCGCTTCCTCAGCAGCCCCTTGTCGGTGTGGGCCGTGGCGCCTTTGCGGTCGGGTACTTGGTGAGTTCGGAAACACCCTTCCGGTTTGCGTACGCGGAGTCCCTGCCCCTGCAATGGGCCTTTGAGTGGGGGGTGCCAGCAACGACCGTCATGCTCTTGGCGCTCGCTTGGTTGCTCTACGATGCGGCCCGTGGGGCGCGAACGGCCACCGCCCGCGGCGGTGTGATGGGGCTGTCTGCGCTGGTGGTGCAGAACCTGGCGGACTACAATCTCGAACTATTTGGTGTGGCGACGGTTGCCGCTGCCTGCTTTGCCGGCCTGACGCCGCGTCCGCGTCGACGAACCCGCCGGTCGGCGTGGATGCGGCCGCACTTCAACTGGGGCGCCGCCGCGGTCGCGTCTGTCGGGATCGTGCTGCTGTCCACGTCTGTGCTGGGGGCCGCGCCGCACCAAGCGCGGGTCCGCTTGCGGCGCTTGCTGGAAACGGCTGAGCCGGGCGTATTCGAGGCGGGCTTGGCCGACGCGCTCGCGAACCACCCGAGCGAGCCCAATCTGGTCGTGTTGGGAGCCACCCAGGCTGTGCGGCGCCAAAGACGCGATGCTTTCGCCTGGTTGAATCACGCCATGTCCCTCGCACCGCGTTGGGGTGCACCGCACGCACTGGCCGCCGCGTTGCTTTGGAATATGGGACGGCAGGACCAAGCGTTGCTCGAACTCCGGGAGGCGGGGCGCCTGGATTGGAAGACCGCCCGTGACTTGCTTTGTTCGCTGGTCGAGCAGGACGCCACGGTGTTGCCGAAGGCTCTTCCGAAGGGCGACAACCAGCTACCCCTAGCCCGCTCGGTGCAGCATTGCATGGATCAAGGGAGGCTTCAGGTAGCCGCGGTGGATGCGTGGCAGAGAGAGACGTTGCCCGAACTCGACAGGCCCTTCACTCGAGAGGCCGAGAGGCTTGCCCGGCGAGGCGACCATGCCGGTGCGATCGCGTTGTTGCAGACGGCTGTACAGGCGGACGCAAGACGCGAGGAGCTGTGGTTCCGGCTCGCGCAGCACCTCTTGCGGGCAGGCCAGGCCCGGGTGTCGTTGGCGGCTACGGAGCAAGCCGAGCGACACCTCGGACCGACCAGCAAGCTGTTACAGGCGCGGGCCCGCGCGCAGGCAAAGCTCGGCGACGGGCCAGGCATGCGAGCGACGGTGGCGCGCTTGCGAGCCTCGGCGGGGGGCAAGGCGGGGTCCCTGGTCGCGACGATGGTGTTGCTCGGTGACCTCGAGATGGAGCTTGGCAACCTGCCCCTCGCGTTGCGCGCCTATCGGCGCGCCCATGGGTACGGCCACGAGCCTGATGTGCTGCTCAAGGTCGCGTACGTGTCGGAGAAGCTGGGCGACCTACCGAGCGCACTTCGGGCCTACTCCGATGTGTGCCGACGTCGCCCCGATCTCAAACGCGGGTGTGATGGCAAGCACAGGATTGAAGAGATGTCGAAAGCTGTCGTTGATTTGCCTTGAACGTGTCCGCTGCCCCGGACAACTAGACCTGTGATATGAAACGGCATGCGGTGCTAACCTTGTAAGATGATGTAGGTTATTCGGATCATGGACACGGCGAATAGGACAGCGAGTCACCATGGGGTGAGCAACCGGTTAGACCTTGGCGGCTGGTTGCGCCTCATGCTGAAGCACAAATGGCTCGTGCTGTTCTGCGGGATAGCATGTGGAACGCTTGCGTTCCTGTGGACGGCACGCCAGACGAAGATCTACTTGGCCGACTGCACCATCCGGCATATTCCGGACCCGCCCAAACCCCTCGGCCGCAAGATGGAGACGTATAGCCCGCTCAACTATTGGTCCACGAGGGAACACTTTGCCACCGAGAATCTGATCCTGGGAAGTCGCGCGATTGCCGAGCGGGTCGTCAGTGAACTCGGCCTGCACCAGGACCCAACTTTCGTCGGAGAGCGCAAGCCGGGGCCCGACGGAAAGCCCCGATCGCCGGCTACGATCACCGAGGCGGCCTCCATCCTTCAGCAGATGCTGACGATTCAGCCGGAGCGGGAGACCCGCGTCGTGCACATCCGGATAGAAGACCGCGATCCGGAGCGAGCGGCGCTTCTGGCTGACTCGATCGCGGACGCATACATCGCGAAGACGGTCGAGGATCGGCTTGGCTCCACCACCGCAGCCCTTGAGTGGTTGGGACAGCAGCTCGAAGGCCTGAAGAAGCAGCTAGAGAGCTCGGAGCTCGCGCTTCATGATTTCAAGGACAAGCACAACGTGCTGTCCATCTCGCTCGAAGACCGCCAGAACATCGTATCGAACGATATCCAGCGCTACACAGAAGCCCTGTCGACCGCCCGGACGAGGCGGATCGAGGTCGCCGCGCGCTTGGAAGCCCTCGGCAGTGCCAACGCCGAGGATCCGTTCCTCGTGCACGCCAGTGCGACCGACGAAGCCCCGTCGGTCGAACACCTGCGCCAGCAATACCGCACCGCCGAAGCGGAGCAGGCACAGCTGGCGATCGAATACGGCCACAACCACCCGAGGATGCTCGCCGTCACCGAGTGGATGGATCTGCTGCGTGAGCAGCTAAGGTCCGAGATCGACGGAATCATCGATCGCGCCCAGAACGAACTCGAAGAGGTGGTGGCTGTCGAAGCGGGCATTCGCCAGGCGCTCCAGGAGTCCAATCAAGCGGGTTTGCGGCTCAACTTGCAGGAGATCGAATACCGTCGCTTGATCCGCGAGCGCGACAATACGGATCGACTATACAGCGCGGTCCTCGAGCGCACAGCGGAGACTGACCTGACCCGCGCGCTCAGGGTTCAGTACGCTCAGGTCGTAGACCGCGCCCTCGTGCCCACAGCCGCGATACGGCCACGGGTCCCGATGGCGGTCACGCTCGGAGTCATCTTGGGTTTGGCTTTGGGGCTCCTGCTCGTGCTGCTCCTGTCCCAGCTTGACCGGGTCGTCCGTACGGTCGAACAAGCGGAAGCGCTTGGGCTCACGGTGCTCGGCATTGTTCCGCAGATCGACAAGGCTTCCGGGCGTTCTCAGCGCCGTCGCCGCGGGCGCAAGCGCGAGCATCCAATCGATCGTGATCTACACGTTCACACCAATCCGAAGTCGGCCGTGGCTGAGTGCTGTCGGACCATCCGCACCAATTTCACCTTTGCGGCCACCAAGAACCCCGTGGGCGCCTTCGTGGTCACGAGCGCGAGCCCGCGCGAGGGCAAGACGACTGTAAGCATCAGCCTGGGTATTTCGCTGGCGCAGAGTGGAAAGAAGGTCCTGCTGGCGGATACGGACTTGCGCAAGCCGCGCATCCACCGAGCGTTCGGGTTGCGATCCGGGCTGGGGGTCACGTCGGTCCTCGTTGGTGACAAGGACGTGATGGAAGCTGTGCAAGAAACGAAGGTTCCTGGCCTGTGGTTTCTGGCCTCCGGCCCGATCCCTCCGAACCCCTCGGAGTTGCTCCACACTACGCAGTTTACGAACATGCTCGAAAGGCTTCGCGAGGAGTTTGATATCGTCATTCTCGACAGTCCCCCGCTTGTCGCAGTGACCGACGCCGCCATCATTGCGCCCCAGGTCGACGGAGCTTTGCTGGTCGTGCACACGCTCAAGACCGCGCGCGATGCCGTCAAGTCTGCGTTGCGTCAGTTGAAGGACGTCCAAGCCCATCTGATCGGAGGCATTCTGAACGACGTGGACTTGAACAGACAGAAGTACGGCTACGGGTCCTACTACTACTACCGGAGCGAAGGATACTACGATGTCTCCTCCGAGGCCCCGGAGGAGGAGCGCCCGGCTGCGGAGGGCTAGGAGCAGGCACGGTTGGCGGGCGCAGAACCATGAGTCGCGACTTAGCATGCATATCGACGCAAGCTCCCTGGCTCGAAGGCGGCCTGGCTGGCTGCTCAACCAGTCGACCTTGCCCGGGTGTAACCGATGATTAGCGCGCTGGTCGGTTTCGGAGTCGCCCTGGTACTTGCACTAGGGCTTACACCCGTTGCCCGCTTCACGGCTCTCCGGTTCGGCGCGGTCGATTCGCCAGGTGGCCGACGCGTGCACGCGCGCACGATTCCCAGACTCGGCGGCGTGGCTGTGGTTATCGCTTTTTCCGTGCCCTTGCTGCTGTTGGGAGTGGTTGAGAGCACTACGGGATCGCTTTTCTATGCGGATCCCACGCGGGCACTCGGCTTGTTTGTGGGGGCCGGAATGATGTGCCTCCTCGGGGTCGTTGATGATTTGCGAGGGGTGCGGGCGCGCCACAAGATCCTGGTGCAGCTCATGGCTGCGGGCCTCGCGTTCGCCACCGGCTTTCGCATCGATGCTATCTCCATGCCGTTTGGCACCACCATGGACATGGGGATCTTTGCGCTACCGGTCACGCTGCTTTGGATCATCGCGGTCATCAACGCGATGAATCTCATCGATGGACTGGACGGACTGGCGGGTGGCATCGCGTTCTTCGTGTGCGTGACAAACTTTGTGATGGGCGCCCTTTCGGACAACGCGCTCGTCATGCTGCTATCGGCGACCCTGGGAGGCGCCCTACTGGGCTTCCTGATGTTCAACTTCAACCCGGCCAGCATTTTTATGGGGGACTCGGGCAGCCTGTTCGTCGGCTATGTTTTGGCTACGAAGTCGATCCTCAGCGCCTCCGTCAAGAGCTCAACCACCATCGCGATCATGGTTCCCCTGATCGCGATGGGACTTCCCATCATGGACACGCTCCTAGCAATGGTCCGAAGGGCATTGGAGCGTCGGCCCATCTTTTCACCCGATCGGGGGCATATCCACCACCGCTTGCTGGCCATGGGTCTGACGCACCGCGGAGCGGTTCTCATTCTGTACGCCCTAACGATCGCCTTCACCGCTGGGGCGATTGTCCTGTCGATCGGTCGCGACTGGATCAAGGGGGCGGCTCTGGTTGTCCTCAGCGTAGCCGTGGTCGGTGTGATTCGGATCGCCGGTGACTTGCAGACCTCCCTGGTGCGCTGGCGCCAAAGGGGGCGCATGTGGAGTAGCTCCGTTCAGCTGCTTCGCGCGAATGTACCCGTGGCGCTGCGTTCGCTCGCTGGGGCCGAGCTGATAGGCAGCCTGCCACGCATCCTGGAGGAGTTTCTGGAGGCGACTGACATGGTCGCGATAGAGTGCGCGGCCCCCCAGGACACGCTGGTCCGGTCATTTCAACTCTACAACGGGCAGGTTCACGCGGATGAGAAGAAGCGCTACGTCAGCGCGGTATTCCCGCTGCCCCGGGGCGGCCCCGATGCGAGCATGCGCTTTGTGTGGGACGATGAGTACGAAGTCACGCCCGAAGCCAACATTCTGTTGCAGCTGGTCGTCGACGCCTGTGACAGGCTCGTTGAGCGATCTGCCGAAACGCGTGAACGCGTGGTGGATGCCGCTAGCAACACGGCGGTTCCCACGTCTCCACTCCCTGCACAAAAGACAGGCTCGTAGCGATGACAAAGACAGCATTGATCACTGGCATTCGCGGTCAAGACGGCGCCTATCTGGCACGCTTTCTATTGGACAAGGGGTACGAGGTATGGGGCGCCGATCGCCGCAGCGGCGATGCGACGCACTGGCGGGTCAAACGCCTCGGCATCGAGAATCGCATCAGGCGAACCTATATGGACCTGTTGGAGTACTCCAACGTGCTGAGAACGCTCGAGCGCGTGCGACCGGACGAGGTGTACAACCTTGCTGCTCAGAGCTTTGTGAGTGCTTCCTTCGAACAACCGATCGTAACCACCATGGTAAACGCTCAGGGTGTGCTGCACATGCTGGAGGCGATTCGCACCGTGGACCCCAAGATTCGATTCTACCAAGCGTCCACCAGCGAGATGTTCGGGCGCGTGCGCGAGACGCCCCAGAGCGAGCTGACGCCGTTTCACCCTCGCAGCCCCTATGGGGTCTCCAAGGTCTATGGGCACTGGATCACCGTCAACTATCGCGAGTCTTACGGCGCCTTCGCTTGCTCCGGAATCCTCTTCAATCACGAATCGCCGCTGCGCGGAGAGGAGTTCGTCACCCGCAAGGTGAGCCTCGCTGCCTCCGCCATCGCGCGGGGTCAGCAGGAGAAGCTGGTTCTCGGAAACCTCGACGCCAGCCGCGATTGGGGTTTTGCGGGCGAGTACGTGGAGGGCATGTGGAGCATGCTGCAGCAGGAGCAGGCAGATGACTTCGTGCTCGCCACGGGGCGCACGCATACAGTTCGTGAGCTCGTACAGGTCGCCTTCGAGGCTGCCGAAATGCCGCTCGCATTTGAGGGTCAAGGCGTCGAGGCTCGCGGCGTCGACCGCGACGGCAAGGTGCGCGTCGAGGTCAGCCCTGAGTTCTATCGGCCAGCCGAGGTGGACGTGCTACTGGGCGATTGCACCAAGGCCAAGGAGAGACTCGGCTGGGAGCCTCGCACATCGTTTGAGCAGCTCGTCAGAATGATGGTCGAAGCCGACCTGCGCTACGCCGACGACCTGTAGCCAAGCCACTAGCTAGCTAGGCCCCGTACCGTCCAGTTCGAGCGCGAAACTGGAGCCGGGCGCACGCGGCCCTCTGCATGGAGACAAAGAACTGGCCTGGAGCTTCCCGAAGGGAGGTTTCAGCCTAGCTGAGTTCGAAAACAGAGACTTCTGCCTCATCGGTTGCGGTGGCATGCAGCCCCTCCGTAACCGAAGAAATCATGTCCAAGGTGGGCATGCGGAGGCCCTCCCCAGTGTCGAGTAGGGCGGCGATGCCAACGACCTGGCGCCCTTGGCCGGACTCTCGGGTCAAAAGCACCGGTCGATAGTCTCCGTCCGGGTGACTGAAGCCGGGTGCCTGGCCTTCGACGAGTTGGTGATCGAAGCAGGTGACCGTAACGTCCGGGTAGTCGTCAAGTTCCGCCTTGAGGTACTCCGTCAACGTGTCCAGCAGCTCCTTCGATGGCTCGTTCGGGTCGTCGGCGGCTCCCAACCGCAGGGCGTTGTCGTCCCAGAGGAACAGGAAGCCTGACTTGGCGCCCGTGCGTTCCATCATGACGCGCAGAGCGACCTGGTGGCGGTCTCGCTCGTCCGAAAGGGCGGCGAGCTCGGTCTGGACCCCGGTCGGCTCGATGGATAAACCTGATGGCGGCCGGGTGGGGCGTCCAGAGTCGCCCGGGAAGCCGGCGGCACGTCCGGCCTGCAGTAGCCGCTCGTGTTTCGCAAACAGTGCCGGGTTGCCACCTGCGCGATACATTTGTCCTGCTCGCGCCGCCGCGGCACGGAAACCTTCGTAGTCTTTTGCATAGATGCAGGCTCGCGCGATGGTCTCGTCTAGATGGCCCATGGTCGCGCCGTCCACCCCGCCGGCTTCGGCTGCAGCTCGCAGCCGTTCAAGACGCTTCACAGCAGCTTCCGCGGAGCCCGTTGCGGCCTCGCTGAGGGACAGTACACGCTTGATACTATGCTCCGCGTAGGGGCCCAAGTTGACGCGCTTGCACTCCGCGATGGCCTGACGAGCGGTTGCGAGCGCCTCGTCCGGGCGCCCCGCCGCGAGCAAGGCCTCTACCAGGGAGACGCTGGCGACAGACCATCCGGCATGCTCTCCTGCGGCCGCGAGGGCGAGTGCCTGCTGACACTCCTTGATCGCTTCCTGCGGGTTGCCGCGCAGGCGCTGGTATTCGCTGCGTGCGATGTGGACGAAGGGCTGCCAGCCTTTGTGTCCTTGCGCCACGATGGCTTCCAGCGTTTGCAGGCTGCGCTTCAGGGCCATCAGGTCACCGCACACGGCGTGCGCATAGGCTTCGAACTGAGCGGTGCCCCCGCCAAATGCCGCCCAGCCGCGTTGCATTGCTAGCTGATCGATCTTGTCTTGGGCACGTCGGGCCTCTTTCGCGTTGCCGTTGTACAGGTGCATGATGTGCCGGATCTCCCAGGCACGGCGCAGCCAGAGGTGCCCGCTGCGGCGCACGGCGTTTCCTTCCTCTGGCAGTCCCTGTAGTGGGTCGGCGAGCAGCGCGGCCCAGGGTTCTGCCCGCGTGCCACCTCGCACCGCCCAGAAGTAACCCTCGGCGTGCAGGATGATGGCGCGCCCGATCTGCGAAACATAGTACAGAGGGTTCTCCGGGTTGGGGAGGGCGCCCGTCTTGTAGTACTCGAACATGCGCTGCCGAGTCTCTTGGGCGACGCCTACGCGCCCGGTGACAAGTGCTAGTGAGTGCTCGATGGCGTCGCGCGTGATCTGCAGGCGCGGGGACAGGGGGCGCAAGTAGTCCACGAAATCGAGCAAGTAGCGCAGCAGCGGCGCGTCGTAGTCCTGCCTGCCTGTGTTTTGGCCCATTCCAACGAGCACGATGGCTGCGGGAACCGCCTCCGAAGGGGGCATGATCCGATCCCGTTCGTCGGCCGCCTCGTAGGCCTGCTGAGCCTTCGCAAGGCAATCGCGGATGCGCTCCGCGTCACTTGCTTCCGTGCCGAGCTCGTGCCAGTGGTGCAAGCCGAGGGTGTGCTTGAGCAACTCGATGAGCGGTTCGATATAGGGGCGCGCAAGCGACGCATTGTACGAATGAGCCAACATCACCATGGAGCGATGCAGGATGAACCGCTCACGTTCCGGGCGCTCGTGCTTCTCCCAGACGTCGAGCAGCTCACGCCGCGTTTCGAACGCGAGCGCCGGGTCCTCCCCGAACCCGCCCTGGTAGCGATAGGTGCCGCTGGCCTGGGCCTGGGTCGACCTGTGGTAGCCCTCGATCACGGACCGCAGGGCGTCCAGCTCATCTCCAGCCAAGAGTTGATGGTCCGCGACGTTGAACGTGTTTCCGCGCGCTTCGAAAATGGTCGCGAGTCGACGGTGGGTCTCCCGCACGACCTCTTCATCGTCCACCGTTACGCGGATGGCATCTCGATAGGCTGGTTGAGTGAGGCGATACTCGTCACCGTCCCCAGCCAGGACACCTGCCGCAACGAGCTCACCGACCGCCGCGAAAACACGGGCATGGCAATCCTCACCACCCGCGAGCAGTTGATCGTACTCCGACAGGCCGAGCCGAAGGGTAGATAGAGCGATTCCCTGCGCAATCGCGAGCGCATCCGGACTCAACTGCCGTACGCGTTCACAAAGCGCACCCTCGAAGCTCGTGGGTAGCTCATCCTCACGAAGTGAAGCTGGCAGTACCCAGGCGCCACGCCGGTATTGGGCGATGCCCCTCTCCACCAGGTGTTCGCATAGCTCCATGCAGTTGCGTGGTTTTCCCTGAGCGAGGCGGACGACCCAGTCAGCGACCAGCTCCACGTGCCGTACATCGCCGAAGAGTGAGCGGACGAGTTTCCGAGTCTCCTCGGTATCGAAGGGAGCAAGCGTGATGACTGGAGCGACGCGCCGCAGCCCAGCCACCAGGGGCGACTCGGGCTGGCCGCTTGTGATGGTCACCACCACAGCCAATCGCCGCTGACCCGCCCGATGGGCAAGGGCACCAAGAATACCCTGTGACTGTTCGTCAGCGTCCTGCAGGTCATCCACGGCGATCACGAGTGGACGGTCCGAGGTGATTTCGTCGATCCAGTCAGCCAGCGCGGCCATTGCGACACTGTCCACATTCTGCATGCGGGAGGCCGCCGGTCCCTGCTGGCGCTCAGGCAGCGCGAGCAGCTGAGCCATCTCTGGAAGCACCGCAAGAATGGCGTTCTGGTGCCGCTCGAAGTGGTTGCGCGCCGCGTCCGGCAGCTGGGCCGCCAGCGAACGAGCGAGTTCCTGGATCATGCCAAAGGGGCGCCCGGTGCTGTCCGCCCCGGCGGCGGTGATTACGGTCGCTCCCGCCAGCTTGCCTTCGAGCGCGAGCGCGTCGAGCAACCGCGTCCTGCCAATGCCGGGTTCGCCGTCGATGATACTGGCGCTTCCGCGCCCGCGCGCGGCGCGTAGCACCTGCTTGCGCAAGCGCCCCATTTGAGCATCCCGACCGAGCAGGGTGGGGGTCTTGAGGTAGGCGCGCGCCACTTCGAGGGATGCGTCGAGACTTTCGTCGGTCTCCAATCCCGCAATCGCCGTCAGGCGCTCGATCACCTCGCCGGCGCTGGTGGGCCTGGCCATGGCGTCCAGACTGATCATGGACCCGATCAAGCTGCATAGCTCCTCGGGGGTGTCGGGTGCTAGCGTGCCCAGGGTCCTTGGCCGCGAGCGCCACATATCGCGCAGGGTTTCGATTCGCCTGGCCGGATAGGCATGTTGGCCGCCGATCAAGAAGTATCCCAGCGCCCCCAGCGAGTACAGGTCGGCGCGAGCGTCCAGCGGTTGATTGTGAACCATCTCGGGCGCGATGCATGGCGGCGTACCAATGATCTGGCCCTCCACGCCGAAAGTCGCCATCGCACCGAAGTCCAACAGCTTCGCATGGCCCGCAGCGTCCTTGTGGACATTGCCCGGGCTGACGTCTCGATGCAGCAAACGACGAGAGTGCAGAATCGCCAACGACGATGCGACATCACGCAAGAGCGCGCAGGCTTGCTGCCAGGGCAGGGGGGCCAGCGCGCTCAGATCCTGCCCGTCCAGCAGCTCCATCGTGTAGTAGGGCGCGCCGTCTCCCCCGATGCCGTAGTCAAACACCTCGATGATACTCGGGTGGGCGAGCTCCTGGAGCGCGTGATATTCGCGTTCGAACAGGGCCGAAAGCGCGGGCCGGCGAGCCACTGCATCGGCCTTCAGGCGTTTGAGCGCGACCGTGCGACCCGTGACATGGTCGTGGCATCGATAGACTTCACCCATGCCTCCCCGCCCGAGGAGCCCTTCGACGCGGTAGCGCTTTCCGAGGTCGGGCGGCGCCGGTTCGGGAGGGTTGCTCGGAGAAGCCTGCGCGTCCACGTCATAGATCTTACCGGGTTGGTCGGCGGCACGTCCATGCGTGGTGATTTCGACCTAGCGCGACGACATGAGCCGACCTGCGAGTTGGACGGGGAGGGCATAAGCTGAGGAGCACCACCCGCCTATACCTCGGGGATCGTGGGTGCTCTACCACTTCGAAAAACGCGTGAGCAAGGGTACACTGGGGTGTCTCCTCTGAAGCCGCATTTGATGAGCGATCAGTCCAGCTTGCATGAACCCAGCTCCTCGTCAGTCGACTATCGGACGGTGGTGGGTGACGGCTTGGGCGCCCACGTGGGGTATGCAGAACTCGAAGCGCTCTTCGACATGCACTTCGACACGATCCGCCGCGCCCAATGTAGCGTGAGCCAGCCAGGCCTGCTGACCCTGGCCTTCGATGTCGGTACCGCAAGCCTGGCCGGCAAGTGCTGGGTCAAGAGTCGCCAGGATGCGATTTCGAGCATGGTCGTAGGGCGGCATCGCAATTGCGGCCTGTTGCTGGCTAGCGACTCCGCAGTGTCACTCCGGCACCTGCTTGTGGTTACGCACCCTTACACAAACGGCAGCGCGAAGCTCAGTTTTCGCACCATGGATCTCCGCACCTCCCTGGGCTTCCGCGATTGCTTCAGCAACCAACTGCAGGGTCTGGTCAGTGATGGTCCTGGGATGCTGAGCGTCGGGCGCTACGCGCTCGTGCTGCTTCCAACTGGTGTGCGTCCACTTTCGTCATCAAGGCGGGAAGCATGGGACCACGTTGCCGACCCCGTATACCTGGAGCAGCAGACGCAATACACGCAAGCGTCAGCTAGCCACTCCGCGGCCAGCGGGGATGGGGAGCCGCGTGGTAGACTTGGATCCGATTTGGACGCCGGCGCGTCGCGCACGGCGTTTACGATCGTAGCTGGACCGCAAAGGGCCGGTGCCGGTCTGCTCGACCGCAATGAGGGGCTGCTCGGGACACTCACCGTATCGGCCCACGGTCGCTCGCAGGAACTCCTCTTGGGTCGACGGGCAGCTTCGCAAGGGGTCCTTTTGGGGTCCTACGATCGCTGCGATGACGCCTGTCTGGCGCACGTCGATGATTCGGGGATCTCTCGCGTGCACGTCGTGGTGTTTCTTCACGAAAACAACCTCTATGCGATCGACACCGCCAGCACGAACGGGTGCTTCGCGGAGCAGCCCGGGCGCAGGGTGAAAGTCCGCATTGCCAAACTGTCGCCGCAGTTTGAGCTGCTGCTTGCAGACGATCGCGCGCGCCTGCACTGGGAACCGGAATAGACGCCGGCAGGACTCTTGGGTGCGGGGCGAAGGTGCTCACGACCGCCTCTGGACCCAAGCGGCTTGGGCAGAACCGAGGCCAGAACTTCCCGGTTGAGCTCGGGCTGGCTACTCGGCAAGCGTTTGATACCAGCGCCATAGGTGCTGTGCACCTACTTCGAGCGTTGTGCTGGGAGAGTAGTCGAGCAGACGTTTGGCTTTGTCGATCTTCGCGAAGGTTCGCTCAACGTCTGCCGCTGGCACAGGCGCTTTGTCGAGTCGGGAAGCGCCCCCTGCAAGCTGCTCGAGGGTCATGACGAAGTCCTTCAGGAGCACCGGCTCTCCTCGGCCAAGGTTGATGACTTCGTACCCAAGTGGACGGTCCAACGCTGCCATGACGCCGTCTACGATATCCCCGACGTACGTCCAGTCTCGCCACATCTGTCCCCCGCCATAGAGTTGCACGGGCTTGCCGTGCACGATGTTGTCCAGCAGCAGATGGGCCATCATGTCTGGGCGGTTGCGCGGCCCGTACACCGTGAAGAACCGCAAAGCCGTAAAGTGCATTCCGTGCAGGTTGTAGTACGTGTGTCCGAGGAGCTCTACGCTTCGCTTGCTTGCGGGGTAGGGCGCCAGGGGCAAGTCACAGGGGTCGGACTCGACAAACGGTATCGTAGTCGTGTTGCCGTAGACCGACGACGTGGAAGCGCACACCACTCGATCGATGCCGTGAAGCCGGGCAGCCTCCAGCACGTGCAGCGTTCCCATTACGTTGACGGCTTCGTAAAGCAGGGCTTGGCCGATGGAAGCGCGGACTCCGGCCATCGCGGCGAGGTGGGCAATGGCGTCGATCCGCTCGCGGGCTACCAGCTCGTCGACGAATGCGCGGTCTCGAATGTCCCCCTCGAAGAAGCGGAAGCGGACCGGGTCCGAGCCGCGACGGATCTCGGCCAACGCTGCGCGCTTCCGTGCTGGGTCGTAGTAGCTATTGAAGTTGTCCAACGCTACGACGGTGTCGCCGCGGGCTAGCAGTGCCTCGCAAAGATGGCTGCCGATGAAGCCCGCGCCGCCGGTGACAAGAATGTGCATGGGTGCCTAGAACCGTCAGCTCCCTCGGACTCCTATCCCGAGATAGGTAAACCCTTGCTTACCAAGGCCGTAGGTGTCCCAGATGTTGCGGGCGTCGAGCAGCACAGGTGTCTCGAGCGCGTCCTTGATGCGTTCGAAGTCGGGGTTCTGGTACTGGCGCCACTCGGTTACGAGCACCAGGGCGGAAGCACCGGTGAGGGCATCGTACTGGTTGTCCACCACGTCGACCGCGTCGCCCAGACGTTGGCGGGCGTTTTCGCATGCTTCTGGGTCGTGCGCCGAGACCTTGGCACCCTCGGCGAGCAACCCCTCGATAAGGGTGATCGCAGGCGATTCCCGGATGTCGTCCGTTCGCGGCTTGAACGCAATGCCCCAAACAGCTATCCGCTTGCCGCGCAGGTCGCCCTCGAAGGCTTGCTTGAGCTTGCGCAGCATCACGCCTTTTTGCCGCTGATTGACCGCATCGGTGGCCGTGGCCAAATCGAGGGGTACATTGTGTTCGCGGGCCACGTGGATCAGGGCGGTTACGTCCTTTGGGAAGCATGAGCCGCCGTATCCAGGCCCTGCATACAAGAACTTGGGGCCGATGCGCGTGTCCGTTCCCACGCCCACGCGTACGTCGTGAACATCTGCATTCACCGCTTCGCACAACGCCGCGATCTCGTTCATGAAGGAGATCCGCATGGCCAGCATGGTGTTTGCTACGTATTTCGTGAGCTCAGCACTGGCGGGCGCCATCCAGACGATTCGCTCACTGCTCAAGGTGAGCGGATGGTACAGCCTCCGCATAAGATCACGGGCGAACTCGTCTTCGGGGTCGCAACCGATGACGATTCGATCGGGGCGCATGAAGTCGTTGACCGCGTCACCCTCCTTGAGGAACTCCGGGTTGGAAACCACATGCACCTTGGTTGTTCCTGCGTGCTCCAGGATTCGCCGAACGCGTGCGTTGGTTCCCACGGGCACGGTGCTCTTCATGACCAGCACGCACTCACGCCTGGTGGCTTTCGCGACCGTCTCCGCCACCGCGTCGACCGCCATCAGGTTCGCGGCGCCATCCGCGCGCGGTGGCGTACCCACCGCGACGAAGATCACCTCGGCATCGGCGATCGCGGCGTCGACGTCTGTGGTGAACTTCAAGCGACCGCCTTCGACGTTGTTCTTGATCAGTGGCTCCAGACCTGGCTCAAAGATCGGAACCTCGCCACGGTGCAACGCCGCCACCTTGTCTTCAGCCAAATCGGCGCACACCACGTCGTTGCCGGTCTCGGCGAAACCCGTTCCTGTAACGAGGCCGACATACCCTGCTCCGATCACGCAGACTTTCATTCCTTGGACTCTCCTCGCGTCATGCGGCGGTCACCAAACCGACTTGCGGCTCTATACCAGATCGCGCAACCCACCGCATGAAAGTGAGCGCCTCCAGTCAGTCCGTATGATCGCTTGATCACTTTCACTAAATGGGCGCAATTTCAATAAGTTAGGAGTCCTACTGGGCTGGTTTCGGGGGGGCAGCACGCTGTCGGTCGCCGGCCTCCCTTCGCGCGGGCAGGAGAGGCGCGTTGTGCAATTGCAGCGGGCGTCCGTTAGAATCGTCGCTCCCATGTACGCTGGACCCCAGGCCGCAGGCGAGCTGGCGGCAAAGATCGACAGCGAGCAAGCCACCATCGCAGTGATCGGGATGGGTTACGTAGGCTTGCCCCTCGCCCTGGCCTATGCCGAACGGGGATTTCCGGTGATCGGTCTGGATGTCGACCCCAAGAAGGTCGAGATCCTGCAGGCAGGTCGCTGCTACATCCAGCACATTGGCGACGAACGCATTCAGGCCGCTACCCGCGGAGGGTGCTTTCGGAGTTCCGATGACTTCGACCTACTCGGCGAGGCCGATGTTGTGCTCATCTGTGTGCCTACGCCGTTGTCTGTGCAGCGCGACCCGGACCTGTCCTATGTGCGGTCGAGCGCCGAGTCGATCCGCGACCGGCTGCGCCCCGGGCAACTGATTGTCCTCGAGTCCACGACGTATCCTGGAACCACCGATGAGCTCGTCAGAAGCGTGCTAGACGCGCGCGGACTCGCACTTGGAAGCGAGTACTTTCTGGCTTTTTCCCCCGAGCGCGAGGACCCAGGCAATCCAGACTATAGCACCACCACCATTCCCAAGGTCGTGGGTGGCAGCGAGCCACACTCGGGTGACCTGGCCGAGGCACTCTATCGAAAGATCGTCGGAAACGTCGTGCGCGTCTCCAGCGCTGCGGCTGCCGAGGCCACCAAGCTAACCGAAAACATCTTCCGAGCTGTCAACATTGCGCTTGTTAACGAACTCAAGGTCATCTACGAGCACATGGGCGTCGACATTTGGGAGGTGCTCGATGCTGCGGCGACCAAACCCTTCGGGTTCATGCGCTTCAATCCCGGTCCTGGGTGGGGTGGCCACTGCATACCACTCGATCCGTACTATCTGGCGTGGAAGGCCCGGGAGTACGGCCTGGACACGCACTTCATCGAGCTGGCCGGGCAGATCAATCGGAGCATGCCCCGCTACGCCTTGGAGCGGTTGCAGCTCGCGCTCAATGGACGCGGTAGGGCCCTGCGAGGTAGCCGTGTTCTCGTACTCGGCATGGCCTACAAGAAGAATGTGGGAGACACACGCGAGAGTCCAAGCTTTGAGATCATGAAGCTGCTGCACGCCCATGGTGCTTCCGTCGAATACCATGACCCCTTTGTCCCGGAGCTGCCGCAGACACGAAACTGGCCCGGCCACCCAGCGATGAGCTCCTTGCCGCTCACCGCGGCGACGTTGGCGCGACAGGATGCTGTCATGCTGGTCACGGATCACACTGACGTCGACTACGACCTCGTGCGGGAACACGCCCCGCTGATCGTGGATACTCGGGGTGTCTATCGGGGCAGTGATCCGAACGTGATCAGGGCCTGACGTACCCGTGGCCGCTTTGCGCAACGTTTCGACGGACGTGCCCGGGCTACGTGGGATGCTGGTGGCGGCCGGCTTCGGTACCCGTCTCCGGCCTTTGACTGATGAGCTGCCCAAGCCCGCGGTTCCGGTGGCCAACCGCCCGCTCGGAACTTACGCGCTCTCGCACTTGGCTGCTGCCGGCGTAAGGGATCTCGTGATCAATACCCACCACCTGGCCCAGGCCTTGCGGCGCAGCTTTGAGCCGCACGTTGGCGTTCTCACGTCGACCGGCGGCGGCGTTGCGTACGTACACGAGCCGCGCATCCTGGGGACAGGAGGGGGGGTGAAGAACGCGTGGCGCCCCCCCCGGGAGGGCCCCTTTGTTGTGATGAACGCGAAGCTGCTGTTCGCGCCGGACGTGGCACAACTGCTGGCCGTCCACACAGCGAGCGACGCATTGGTGACCTTGGTTGTGCGGCCGATGCCGCCCTTCGCCAAGTTCGGTCCAGTCGACGTCGATGACGAGGGCCGGGTTCGGGCAGTCCTGGCAGAACCCCGGAACCCTTCGCTTCAGCGCTGCATGTTCACGGGCGTATATGCGCTTTCTCCCCGCGCCCATGCCTTGCTTCCCGACCAAGGATGCCTGTTTCGAAACGGCATTGTCGCTTGGCTGGCTGCTGGTGAACGGGTGATGGCGGTGATCGATTCGGGCCCCTTCGCCGATGTGGGGCAGTCGCTCGACCACTATCATGCCGCGAATATGGATCTCGTGTCTGGCCGGCGGACATGGCCCGGAGTGCAACCCGATCCCGAAACTGAGGTGCTGATGGGTGCTAGGGCACAGGTCGACCCCAGAGCCTGCCTGCGCCGCTGCGTGGTGGGATCCGGCGCACGTGTCGGCCCCGTCAGGCTCGAAGACACCGTCCTATGGCCAGGAGCGTCTGTGGACCGAGACCTTACAGCCGCAATTGTGACCGGAACGGGCCGTATTGTCTCCGTGGGCCAGGGCAGCAACGAGGACGCGTGATTTGCGGGTGGATGCGGGCTAAGGTCACCGAGTGAACCGACGCGCGCTCAATTCGATTCTGATGCTGGCGGTGGCCGGCGGCTGCAACTGTTCCTCGGGGGCGTCTGTGTCCGGGCCCCAGGTAGCGGCTCCCACGTCCGCAATGACCGACACAAACGTCCCGTCCCATCCTGGAGCGGCGAAGGCGCTCAAGCTGCCCCCCCTCCCCGCGCCCGACCCGCGCGAAGCCATTCTGGCCAGGGCGGTCTCGCAGTTTCTTCAGGCTCAGCACCTCAAGGCGCGGCCTATCGACGACGCCATGGCCAAGCAGGCGATTGAGTACTTCATCGAGCACCTGGACCCCGGCAAGCAGTTCTTGCTCCAACCGCAGGTGGCGGCGCTGCGCGAGCGTGCGGCCCAGCTCGGCGACCAGCTTGCGTCTGGCGACCTGAAGCTAGCGCGCCTAGGAACCGCTCTGCTGACCCAACAGCGCAACAAGGTCGCGGCGATGGTGGCTGACCTGACGGTGGAGCCGTTTGACCTGGCGGACAAAGAGGCGCTGCAGACCGACCCTGAAAAGCGCGACTTCGTCCAGGGAGACGAAGAGCTGAAGCAGCTGTGGCGACGGCTTTTGGAACTCCAGGTGCTCGAGCGGATGTCTCGTATGCGGCGAGCGTTCGAGGCGCGGGCTGAGCAGGAAAAGGAGCAGACCGGGGAAGCAGACGCACAAGCAAAGAAGCAGGACAAGGTCGGTGCCCCCCCTGAGGGCCAGGGGAGGGCCAAGGTCGACGACCCCACAGTGGCGGGGCGATCGCAGGACGAGGCGCCACCCGCGACGGAAACGGCTCGCGAACAGAAGGCGCGCGCCGAGCTCTCGTCGGCATTGGCCGGTCGCTTCCAGAGGCGCGCCACCCCCGAGCCCCTGGAAGCCGCGGAAACGCTTCTCAATGCCGTGGCGGCCGTATACGGGCCCCACACGGCCTATCTCGCGCCCGATGACAAGGCCAACTTCGATATCAGCATGACCGGTTCCCTCGAGGGGATTGGCGCCATTCTCAGTGAAGGTGACCACTTCATCGAGGTTCGTGAAGTCGTACCGGGGGGGGCCGCCTGGCGTCAGGGTGACCTATCCGCAGGCGATCTGATCATGGCGGTGGCACAGCAGGACGGGACCTCCGTAGATGTCACCGATATGCGCCTGGCGGAAGTGGTCAAGATGATCCGCGGACCCAAGGGCACGATCGTCACGTTGTCGATTCGCAAGCCAGATGGCCGGAATACAGCGATTGTCATCACACGTGATGTGGTGATCGTGGAGGCGACCTATGCCCGCGGCGCCCTGCTGAAACTCGGTCCCAAGCAGCCTCCGGTCGGCTACGTCTACCTGCCCAGCTTCTACGGCAATACTCGGGGCAAGCGTGGTGAGAAGGAGCGCAATGCCAGTGAAGACGTGAGCGCCCTGCTCGAGCGGTTTCAGAAACGCAATGTCAAGAGCGCGATCCTGGACCTGCGCGGCAACGGGGGAGGCCTGCTCTCCGAGGCCACCCAGGTCGCGGGACTGTTCATTCAGGAAGGGCCCGTCGTGCAGGTCAGGCGCTCGGACGGGGACGTGCAGGTTCTGTCGGACGAAGATCCGAGGATCGCGTTTGATGGCCGGTTGCTGGTGATGGTGGACCGCTTCAGCGCATCGGCGTCCGAGATCGTCGCCGGTGCGCTGCAGGACTACGGGCGCGCGCTGGTGGTCGGCACCGGCCCCACGCATGGCAAGGGAACAGTCCAGATGCTGGCCGAGCTCGACCGTTTGGTGCGCAGCAGCCCGGGCCCCCTGGGAGTCTTCAAGCTCACCACGCAGCAGTACTTCCTGGTGGACGGGGAATCCACTCAGCAACGCGGCGTGCGGCCGGATATCGTGCTTGCGGACCCGCTTCCCTACGTGGAAGCCGGCGAGCGTTTTTTGGATAACCCCGTGCCCTGGAGCAAGATCGACGCCCTTCCTCACAGGCCATGGGAGGGTGTGCGATGGAACGTATCTGCGCTTGCCGAGCGCAGTCGCACCCGGACGGCGAAGAGCGAGGCGTTCGAGCACATCAAGGCGCGCGGGCGGTTCCTGTTGGAACGCAAAGAAGACACGCTGGTTCCCCTGCAGCAGGCTGCTTGGCGCGCCCGGTCGGAGGCACAGGACAAGGCCCTCAAGGAGTTTGAGAGGGAAGGGGAAGATGAACCGGCGATGCTTTCGAGCGAGCCTGTTAGCTATCGGTCCGCCAAGGCGCGGGCCCAGGACGACGCGGATGCGCGTGAGGCCGCGGCAGCGCGTCTGGAGAAGTGGCGCAAGCAGCTGGAACGCGACCCGTGGGTCGAGGAGGCTCTTTCCATCGTTAGGGATGCCACTTCGGGTGCTACGAAGTTCCTAGCCAGCGACACAGAACGACCGTAATGTTGTCCGGGCCGCCGTTTTCATTGGCCCTTTCGATCATGGCGCCGGCGGCCGCCTCGAGGTTCTGGTGTTCGAGGGCGAGGGCGCGGATCTCTTCGTCGCTGATGGGTCCCGCCAGACCGTCTGAGCATAGGATGTAGGTGTCCCCCGGTTGCGGCATATCGAGCAGCGCATCCACCTTGACAGACTCCTTCATGCCGAGCGCGCGCACGATCACGTTCTTGTGGGGGAAGTTCTCGATCTCTTCCTGGCTCATGGACTTCATCTTGATGTAGTCGTTGAGCAAGGAGTGGTCTTCCGTTAGCTGCTCCAGGACCTCACCGCGCAGACGGTACACGCGGGAGTCACCAACGTGACCGATCAGACATTGATTCTGAACGCACAGCAGGGAAACGATGGTGGTGCCCATCCCGTGGAGACGGTTTTCCCTTTGCGACGCTTCGTAGATCCTGCGGTTGGCGAGCTTGATGCCTGTTACCAAGCGGTTTTCTTCGTAGCCGCGCGTCTTGTCCATCTTGTACGGCCAGGTGGCGTCTGGATCCGCCGACGTCGCCTTGAAGAACTCGGACATGGTCTCGATGGCCATGCCACTGGCAACCTCGCCTGACGAGTGCCCACCCATCCCGTCCGCTACGAGGAACAGGTGTTCCTCATTGACGAGCGCAAAGTTGTCCTCGTTGTGCGTCCGCTTCCTGCCGACGTCGGTTTTGCCGGCGGCGATGACCTGGGGTGTAGCTGCCACTCAAGAAAGCTCCTATCAGCGCGAAAAAGCTAACATTTTGGAATTCTCACCGTCAACCGCGCAGCATTGCTACAGGGGAAGGCTGGGAGCCCCTGACCAACCCGTGACCCGATTGAGCGAGTGGTCGGCCTCGGTGGGCGTTCGTTTGGTGCACGGGGATTTCGCGGGTCAACGCTGGGAACGGGGTGCTGACAAACCGGCCATACACGTCCCAGGGCCGTGGTACACAGCGACCATGGAACGGGACGAGACACCTGCACGTTCCCGCGAGCAGATACTCGCAGAGGCCGCCACACAGCTGCGCGGTCATCTCACGTTTGAGCAGGGTATGGGGTCGCACGGAATTCCGAGCGTAGTCGGCGAAGGCAGACTCTCCGAGCTCCCGCAAGCGGGCGACTCGCGACCGCCTGCAGGCCCGTACAGTGCCGACCCGGAGGTACCTGTGGCGCCGGGCGGAGACCGCATGACAACCGCAGGGGCACAGGAGGGGCTCGCCGGTCCACGTGGATTGCCACTCGCCGAGAGAGAACGACGACTGGCCACGCTCGCACAGGAGGCGGCCGAGTGCCGAGCGTGCGTGCTGCACGAGCGCCGCAACCGGAATGTGTTTGCGCGTGGCAATCCGGCCTCGGACATCGCATTTGTCGGCGAGGGGCCCGGCCGGGATGAAGACCGAAAGGGGCTACCCTTCGTGGGGGCGGCAGGTCAGCTGCTGGACAAGATGGTGGCAGCCATGGGCTATGCCCGGGACGACGTGTATATCTGCAACGTGGTGAAGTGCCGCCCGCCAGAAAACCGCACGCCGCGCGCGGAAGAGGCGCTTGCTTGCGCCAAGTTCCTTCGGTCACAGCTCGAGATCGTGGCGCCGACCGTGATTGTCGCGCTTGGGCGCTGCGCGGCCGAGCATCTCGGGGTTGCGGGCCAAGAGGGCCCCTGGCGGGGCCGCTGGGGCAGCTTTCAGGGCATTGAGGTCATGCCGACCTACCATCCTGCATTCCTGTTGCGGAGCCCTCAATTCAAACGTGTGGTCTGGCAGGATCTGCAGAAGGTCATGGCCAAGCTTTCCGGTGACCAGCCCCGGGGTTCGGCCTCCACTTGAGGGCGGCGAAGGCAGCCAGTTCTCAGCCAGTTCTCAGACAGAGCAGGGGCAGCCGGTTTGGGCCGTCACGGCGGTCGTGAGCGACTGCGCCCCAGGTTGAGCTCCCCAATGAACCTCAAAAGTGCCACAATCTCGGATCATTCATGACTTCAGCGCTAGAGCGCGTAGGGTTTGCGACGACCGGCGGGAATACTCCCCGTATTCTCTCTAGGGCGCCGGAAGCCCTGTGGAGCCGAAGGACAAGCGGGACGGCGTCGATGTCATGCGTGACCCGGCACAAATGCGCCAGGTGAGAGTAGCGACCATGAGCAGCGCCCAACCGCCCAAACGCAGTGAGTTGACCCACAGCGCCCAGTACGGGGACGACCAGGAAGACCCGCAGGGGGTCGGATTGCCACCTGTCGGGGACGAGGAGGAAGAAGCCCCGTTCCAGCCTGACGATGACTCTGACCTCGGGCTTGAGGACGACCGGGAAGGCGCCCTGTCCGAGCGAGATTTGGCGGACGGGGGCGACGAATTGGCGGCACCGGAGTCCCTGGTGGAGGCTGGCGAGGAGGACATGGCGGAGGGCGATGCGGAGCCGGTTGGCGATCTGTTAGGGACCGACCCGGACCTGCTGGACGGGGAAGAGGATGGCTGGACCGATGGTAGCGACCAGGACGAGGGGCTCCTGGATGGCCTGGTACAGGACTTCGCTCAGGAACAGGTGGACCCGCTTGGTGGTGATGACGGCGAGGAAGGGTTTCGAGAGGACGAAGATGGGCTCGGCGATCTGGCGGCACGCCTACCTCCTATGGACCGTCCGACCGAGGGTGACGACGAAGAGGAAGGGATAGGAGACGATGGTGGCGGCATGTATGACCCCCCCCAGGCAGGTGTCCTGGATGAGGAACGGAGTTCGGAACTGGATGACGTCGCCGAGCCCGCACGTGCGAAGGGGCCGCAGGGGGCTCCCGGCACGATCTCATGGTTGGAGGTGTGGCCGGGTGTGAGATGGTCCTTGCTGCCTCCGACGGCCTGGAGACAGCTGGATGTGACCACCGGCGAGGCCGGCGCCGACAGCCTCCTGGCAGCCGACGAACACGGTTTATATGCCCTCCATCAGGGTCGGCTGACACGCCATTCCCTACGCGCCTCAGACGTACGGCCCGCCCGGGGCTTGCCCACCGACACCGTGACGCTGTGCGCCGGCGGGGGGGTGCTGTGGGCGGCGACCGCCGACTGGGTCTATCGGTCGCGCGACGCGGGTGCCTCATTTGCTCCGGTCTGTGCCTGCCCTGGCGCGGGCGCACCGAGACTGGGGATGGTCAAGGCCCGCTTACCCTTCCTGTCTCAGAGCGAACGCCTGTATCGCTTTGTACCGGACGGCGATCGCTTCGTTTCGGCTTCGCCGCTCGAGCCCGTGACGATGTGGGCCAGTGATGGCAATGGCTCGGTCGTCGTCGCACAGCGTGGGGGACCCTTGCTCCGGTCGGTAGATGGGGGGATGCGTTGGACCGAGTTGCCGCTTCCGGTAGAGGGGATCAGTGACCTGTGGAGCTGTCGTGACGTGGTTGTGGCGGCGACCGCCCAGGGCGTGCTCGCGTCACACCATGGCGAGTGGCTCCAACTATTGCCCCCATCGGCTACGGTGTGCGCTGTGGTGCGCGAGCCGCGCGTCCCGAGGGTCTATGCATGCTTGGCATGCCCCGACGGTTGGGTGCTGGTTCGCAGGCCATGCGACGATGCTTCCTGGCGTCCACGAATCGTCACGCGCATCGATCGGAGTCTGGGGGCTCCGGTCTTCTTGTGCGCGCGCCACGACCACGGTGAGACCCGCCTGTATCTCGTGGGCGAGGCGGGCATAGCCAAGCTGCTCGTACACGATGCCTGACAGCTTGCCTCCCAGCTCTGCACAGCGCTTGCGCAAGCTGCTTTCCCACGGTCAGGACGCAGACGACTACGGCGATCCTCGCACCGCGCTTGGTCTCCCATCGACCGCCGAAGACCGAACCGTCGCCCGCAATCTCGTACGCGAAATCGCGCGCGATGGCATTGGCCGCTTGCGGCTTGCCAGCTGGAAGGCGGTCGAGGTCGAACGCCCCAGGGAGTCCAGCCGGGTGTTCGAGAACCGCGCCTCGTACCTGATGCGGTTGACGACCGGGACCGACGAGCGCGGCATGGATCTGGGCCGGCTCGATGACCTCAGAACGCTACTAGCCGTCCTGCGTGCCGGCACGTTGCGCCAGCAGCGCGCCGCCGCCCTGCGCCTGGGTGAGCTACTGCACGATCCCAAGGGAGTTCCAGGCGACCAGGTCCGCCTTGCCGTCGATACGGTCGTGCACCTGAGGCGGTTCGACATCGCATATGAGCTGTCGTCGGCTTGCGCTCAGTTGCCTGGTGCCGAGGGCCGCCGCGCTCGTGCCAGTCGCAAAGGGTGGGACAAACTCGTCGAAGACGTCACTGGGCAAGTCCTGTCGTTTTGGGACGGGCAGCTGATCGCGGAGCCTATCCTGGCTTTGCACGGCGACCAGCGTGCGCAGTTGCTTGCGCGTGCTCGTGACCTGCCTGCCCTGCTTATCATGCACGTGTGCGCGGTGATCGAGGGTTCGGGGGGTGTCGACAACATCGCCGACCGACGTGCCATGTTGGCGGCGCTTCAAAATGCCGGCGATCCGCGCCTAGTACCCACACTGCGTTCGGTGCTGCTCGACGGCCCCGATAGCGAGTTGGTGCGCCCAGCGACCCGGGCATTGGGTCGCATTGACGATCCTCGAGTGCACCCGATTCTGAAGCGTGCCTACGAGCGGGCCGTGCGGGCCGAGCATCGCCTCGCGATCGCCGCTTCGCTGGGGATGGTGGGCGACGCGCGCGGACTACCCTATGCCCGCGAGGTGCTCGAGGGGGGTGATACGCTGATGTTGCCGCGCGCGTTGGCTGCCCTTGACCACATCGGCACGTACGACGACGTGCAGGCAGTGACGCAACTGCTGGCCCACGAAGATCCGAGCGTGGTGATGGCAGCCGTCCGTACACTCGGTCGGATTGGTGACAGTCGAGCGTTGATGCCCCTATCACGTCTCTCCGCCGCAACCGACCGTTCGGCTCTGCGCGCAGAGATCGAGGAGAGCCAGGCTGCTGTGCATGCTCGCATGGAGCTGCTCGGCGAGGAGCCGCCGCCCGCCGAAACGGCCAGCGAGACCTTCGACACCACCAAGCTGGCGGCGATCGTAAAGAAGCGCGACCCGACCATGGTTCGCATCCGGGCTGGCTGGGCGCTCCTGACCGGGTACGCGTGGCTTGCGATAGGGATGCGCCACAAGGCGGCTGGGCGCTTCGAGGCCGCCGCGGCCCTGCGGCCAGAGTGGGCGACTCCGGTGCTGTCTGTTGCCATGATGTATGCTCGCGGAAACAATCACGCCCAGGCACTGGCCACGTTTCGCAGGGCGCTCGAGGTGGACCGCGCCCAGGTCGAGCAGCATCCGCTGGCCGTCCGCTATCTCGCGCAAGCGTTCCTGCGCCGAGCCGAGGCGGTGGAGCAAGACGGCCGAGAGGACGTAGCATTCGGGTTGTTGGAGGAAGCCTTGGCGCTCGACCTGCGCAAGGCGCCGAGTGGGCTTCGGTTCGCACTCAGCGAGCGCCACGAAGCCCTGAAGGCGAGGGCATCGTGACGATCGATCCAACCTTGCATTTGGCCGCCGCCTCGGCCCTTACGCGCTTCACCGAAGCGCCCCCCGCTGCCGCGCGCATCGAGCGCCTGTCCGTGGAGGTGAGGCTCGGGGAGGCGCATGAGTTCGTGTCCTTGCGCCTACTGGACGGGCAGTTCGCTTGGTCGTGCACCTGCGCGCAGGAGAACTGCGTCCACGCGTCGGCAGCACTATCGCTGCTTGCCAGTCTTGAGGCCTCTGGAGTCGAAAAGGACAGCGATGTCGAAGCCGCAGTGCGCGAGGGCCGAACGGCCATCCCAAGTGACCGCCCAGAGCGGGCAGACAACCTGGCCCTGGCTGAAGCACTGGAAGACGTCCTGACGGCGGTCGTGCGGGTGGGGATCCGGTCGCTGGAAGCACCTTCGATCGGCGAGACGTTGGAGCGCCTGGTGCACGCAGCTCCCGAGCCGCTACCACTTGGCATCAGCCGATGGGTAGGCCGACTCGACAACGCGATCGCGGCGCGCGACATCGACACGGTCGCCCGCATTCTTGACGGTGCGGCCCGGCTTGCCGATGACTTGCGCGCCGCGCCACCGGGGGCGGCCGCCAAGGAGCGGATCCTGTCCTGGCTGGGAGCTCTAGCGCACGACCCCTCGGGTGTCTACCAGATCAGCGATCGTACGATGCTCGAGGTGGCGCGTGAGTTTCTCGATGGGGTTGAACGTGGCGCCATCGAGCGTCGCTATTTGCTCGATCTCGATAGCGGCGATGTCTACAGTGAGGAGCGACCCCGCGGGCGTCCCCTGTCCTCGCTAGGAACCTGCCCGCGTGTCGTCCACGTGGGCCTCGCGGAGGTCGAGCGGACCGCCGAACCGCGGCGCATCCGTCTCTTGCAGTACGTCTCCGTTCCAGTGGTGACGGAGGGCCACTGGGGCGCAATGCTGAACTGGGCGGTGCGGTCGTTTGGGCGCCTTCCCGATCGCTTCTGCGAAGCCAGCGAGGCCTTTCCTGGCCTTGCGGAGCCCTTCGTTGTGGTCGCGCCCGACAGCTACATGAAGGGTCAAACCGCATCGCTGATAGACGACGGTGGCAAGGCCTTGCCGCTTACGCCGGGCCGGGAACCCGCGGTCATTCAGTACATCGACGACCAGACGACCGGACGCGCACCGAGTTGGGTAGCTGGACGCCTAGTCGACGTCGATGGTGTCATCATGCTGCGTCCGGTGAGCTTGGGACACTCGCACAACGGTCGAACGGACCACGTGCGCATCTAGCCCGCATCCATCACCAAATCACGCGCCCTCGCACAACTGCTCGACTCCGCA
>JAPPOR010000017.1 GCA_028817905.1 Myxococcales bacterium | reverse complement strand
CACAACTGCTCGACTCCGCAGCGCTTTCGCTTCAGTCGAAAATACAGCGAGTATTGCCTCCTTCACCGAAACCCCTGCGAAGCCGATCACTTGCACGATCATCACGTGCCTTGGTGATGGATGCGGGCTAGCCCTTGTTGCCGTCCCCAGTGGGTCGCGTTGCGTCGCCTTTGATGTACTTGATTTCCATCGCTATTTCCTCACACGCCACTTGGTCAATGTGCCAGCCGTAGCCGCGCAGCGGCAACGCCGACCGACGCGACCATCCCCCATCCGAAGTCGAGGTAGTCGTCCTCGATGCCGTCGCCGAAGATCACGCCGCCCTCATTCAGCTCCGAGACCAGCTCTAGCGGAGCACAGCCGGTGAGCACTCCCTCAGTGAGGTCGGTGCCGGTCGCAACGCTGGGAAACGCCTCACGGACGAGGAACGCCAAGCTGCGGTCAGCAGGCTCTGGAAGGGGAAGGCTCTGGGCGCGCTGTCGATTGATGGAGCGCGCCCACCCGGTTGCCCCGGTACCGGTGGCCACGATGAGGCCCGACGATGAGTGGCGTTCCTCGTGTTCCTGGTAGCGAATTCGGTAGCGCGCAGACTGGTGGGTCCTGTGACCAACGAAGACTTCGTTTAAGGCGAGCAGGTGTTGGCCGTCGTCGAGCGACGCCTCCACCATCGTGCGCTCCTCGATGTGGATCCGACGCGCGTGGGTAGACTGCATCAGTTCCGCAGCTTGGCTAACCGCGTGCGGCACGAGCACACCATCGTATAACTCCGGGTCGGGATTGACGCCGATGACGGTCTGTCCATCGAGATATTTGGCCATGTTGGCCACCAACCCATCCTGGCCCAGCGCGACCACGATATCCTCCGGCTCGAAAACGAACCGGTCGAGATCTTCACGGACCACGAGCGCTCTACGCCACTTCGGCGGGATCGCCTCAAGCACCGCGGACTTGGCCACTTGCAGGGCCCGGTGGCGATCGTGCACGGGGCCAAGGTCCTGGCCCCGGCTCTGCAGAAAGAATGCCGCCTGCGGGTGGGTAGCGTGGCGACGCAAGAGCAGCTCATACTCCGTGGCGCGGGTCGCCAACACCACCCTCGGCGCCTTGGCGCCATCGCTCCGCGAGCTCGTCATGTCGGGTCTCCGCTCACCTTCAAGCGGTCAGTACCGGCCTGCAACAGATTCGAAAGCAGTGGACCAAACATCTCCGGGGTAACGTTGAGGTGCTCGATACGCTCGAGCTTGCCCGCCAACTCCCGCGCGGCAAGGCCGACCATGACCGACTGCGGCAGGTCACGGTATACGTTCATCCGCGCCTGCTCACCTTCGGCCTTGGCATTCTCGACGAGGCGCAGGCCCTCCGCCCGCGCAGATGCTGCGACTCGCGTACGTTGCGCCTCGGCCTCGGCCTCCACACGACGCGCCTCGGTCTCCTGCTGAACGCGCTGGATCTCGTTGTTGCCTCGCTGGTCGATCAAGTTCTGCTCGCGACGAGCCAGCTCAATCTGGTTCTGCAGTTCGTTCTCCTGGATGGCACGCTCGTTTTCGACGGCCATCGCGCGGCGCTTGAAGCCAGCCTCGTCGGCCTGCTGCTGAATGTGCTCCCGCATCGGCATCTCAAGCGCCTTTTCGAGCTCGGGCGTCGGGCTCAGCATCGAGACTCGCACGGCGACGACCTCGATGCCCGCATCGGTGAGCCCGCGTTCTTGCTCAAGCCCCGTCTGCACCACGGCGCGGATGCGGTCGTATCCTTCAACCAAGATCTGACGTACGGGTGTCACGGTCACGTAGGCCGCGGCGTGCTGCTGCGCGATCTGGGTTACCATCAGGGACAGCTTCTCCATCGGTTGTTGCGCGTAGACGCCAGTGCCCAGGTCCAGAGTGAAATCAACGCGCCCTGCTAGCCGTTCCGCGTCCGTCACGCGGAAGGTCACTACGCCCTGGACAGTCACGTCCTGGAAGTCCGACGACCGGGTATGGAACATCAGCATCAGCTCTCGGTCGTCCATCGGGACTTCCGCAATACTGGCCGACATGGGCAGGAACCAGAAGGCGAGGCCCCGACCGCTACGAGCGAGCTTCCCTGCCCGGTACTTGAGTACGTGGCTGGTGGGGTCGGCTCTAAAGTGCCTGCATACTGCGAAGTTTCTGATGTCCGCCATGACTTACTCCTCTCAATAAACTTCGGTGGCCTGAACCACCCCTATGCCGGCGCCACGCATTTCGGCTACCGCTCGCTCGTCATTCCCGGGTGCCAGGTTGA
>JAPPOR010000651.1 GCA_028817905.1 Myxococcales bacterium | reverse complement strand
CATGGATATAATACCTTGGCCGCCCGCCATCAAGGCCCCATTTCGTCAGCTTTCCGTGCAGCCGCCCAGCAGATCTACACGCGTATCGTGAACCGTGGCCATGATCCGGGTCTGTTGGTACAGCGCGGCGAGGGCTCCTTCGGCTTTCGGGTGTTTCCTATTGCGCCGAACGAGCGCAAGCGCGTGCAGGTGAGCTACACGCGCTGGCTTCCGCGGCGTGACGGCCGCGTCGCGTACCGCGCACCGGTTTCCCATCCGGACGCCTCCATCCGCATCACCATCCGCGATCCGCGCGAAGTCTCGGAGCTGCACTCCAGCACCCACCGGCTGACCACCGAGCGCGTCCGGGGTGCGCTGCGCGTGCGCGCCACGCCGCGGGACAGGCCGCGCGAGCTTTCCCTGAGCTATCGCGTGCAGGAACGTCCCTTTCAGCTGCAGGCCTCGATCCACCGCGACCGAGGCCACGACGCCTACTTCGTGCTCAGCGTGGCGGCCCCCGACTTCCCGGATGAGGCAGTCGCCCCCAAGGACCTCACGCTGGTGCTTGATCGCTCGGGCAGCATGGCCGGCGAACCACTTCGGCAGGCGCTGGCTGCCGCCGAGAACATCGTGGCGCGGCTGCCGGCCCACGACCGCGTGAACGTCATCGCATTCGATGACGACGTGGACCCGCTCTTCGCCCGGCCCATGGGTGCAAGCGACGCCACGCGCCAGACCGCCATCGACTTCATCCGCCGCCTGCGCGGGGGCGGGGGCACCGATCTGGCATTGGCCCTCGAGCGCACCCTGGCCGGCCAGCACGATGGTGAGCGTCCGCGTGTGGTGATCTTTCTGACCGACGGTCGATCGAGCGCCGCGATGGCCCTCGATGCGGCGCGCGCCGACCGCCGTGACGTGCGCATCTTTAGCATCGGCGTTGGCCCGCAGGTGGATCGTTCGGTGCTCTCGCGGCTCGCCGCCCTCAAGCGTGGCCGCTTCACCTTCATCGAGAGCAGCCAGGCCATCGAGGCGCGCGTGGGCCAGCTCTACCAACAGATCGATCGCCCCCTGCTCGTCGACGTGTCCCTGAGGGTGGAGGGCGCGGACGCACGCCGCGTCTATCCGCGCACCGCGCCCGACCTCTTTGCCCACGACGAGCTGCGCTTCAGCGGTCGCTTGCGCGGGCGTGGCCAGTTGCGCTTCGTTCTCGAGGGCACTTTGCGCGGCGAGCGCATCCGCCGCACCCAACGGCTCGAGCTGCCGGATCGCAGCCACAAGCCATGGGTAGCCGCCCTTTGGGCCAGCGCGCGGGTGGATGACCTGCTCGAGGAGCTCTCCCTGTCTGGCGACCAGACCGAGCTCAAGGACGAGGTGGTGGACCTCTCCCTGGCTTACAACTTCGTCACGCCCTATACGGCCTTCCTCGCCATCCCACAGAGCGAGATCACGCCGGACGTGCGTGTCGACCTGGACCACGTGCGGGAACAGAAGGCCGACGCGCTGCGGCGCATGGTGGATGCCCGAGCCGCCATCGTCGGCGCTCGGTCCGGGCGCGTTTCCGCGCGACGTCGAGCCGCGCCCGAAGCTTTCATGGCGAGCTCTGGACCCGGCGGGATGCAGGACGACCTGCTGACCGTCGACCTGATGGACACGCCTGCCTCTGGCGCGCGGGAAACAGCCGAGGAAGTCCGCCCGGCTCCATCCGCTGTGCGCGCGGAGCGTGCCGGCTGCGCTAGCTGCACCGTTGGCGCACAGGCCGACGCTCCGCATGCACGGCTTGGTGTGGCGCTTGGGCTCCTATTGCTGCTAGCCCGCATCCTTCACCGAATCGTGCGCCCTCGCGGAACTGCTCGACGCCGCGAGCTCACGGTCTCATCCCAAGCGCGAGCGGGAGCTTTCTTTCCCCCGTGGCTTGGTCAGAATGTGACGCCCAGCTGCAGTCCCGACGGCCAGCTAAGTCGCAGCAGCAGCGCCGTGCGGGCCGAGAAGTGGTAGCCCCGTGTCTTTCCCGTGTCTTCTAGGGCGGCGCAGCTCTGTGGAGTCGAAGGACAAGCGAGGTGGCGTCGAAGTCATCAATGATCCGGGCTAGGGCTCACGCCAGTGGGTCGCTCGGTGGGGGCCAGATGATGAAAGGTGAACGCGGTTTTTTTGCGCTCGTCGCAGATTGTCCCTAGACCTTGACGTGGGCCCAGGCGCCACGTCGCCAAATGACCGCAAAGGTGCTGCTTTGCAGGATCCGGTAGCAGGACTGGGCGATCCAAATGGCCGTGATGCCATGTCCGA
>JAPPOR010000056.1 GCA_028817905.1 Myxococcales bacterium | reverse complement strand
CGAGGCGATGCAGAGTTCATGAATAATCCGGGCTAGGTGGCATCGTCCGGACGGGGCAGGCTACCCTGGTGCCATGTCGGTACAGCTTGCGATCGGCCGGCTGTGGGACGGCTCGCCGCTTCCTCATGACGCTCGAGGCGTCCTGTCACTGACCGACACGCCTTCGGGCGACATCCTGGTCCAAGTCGACACCAAGGCGTTCGGCGATCCGATACCTCCTGCACCTGCTGGCTCCTTCGCGCGGCTGTGGGAGTACGAGGTCGTCGAGCTGTTTCTGGCGGGCCACAGATCCGAATACCTGGAAGTGGAGCTTGGACCAGCCGGCCACTACCTGGTGCTCATGCTCGCGGGGATCCGTATGCCCGTAAGGAGCGAACTGCCGCTGGACTACCATGCCCGCCTCGAGCACGGCCGCTTCCGCGGCAAGGCCCGTATTCCGGCACAATACCTACCAGCAGGTCCCTTGCGGGCCAACGCCTACGCCATCCATAGGCACCCGTGCTGTCAGCCCGTCGTTCCTGGCAGCACGGACCCGCCGCCGACCCGCTGCTACCACGCCCACGCAGCGGTTCCGGGCCCCAAGCCCGACTTTCATCAGCCCGACCACTTCGTCCCGATCGACCTCTTCGATGACTAGCCCGGATATCTCACCAACATCGCGATCCGCTCGCGAGTTGGTGAGATATCCGGGCTAGAATCCTTGATGCAACGTCGGCACAAGATCACGACCCCTACTGACTCAGCTCCTTGGTTCAAGGAGCATCACTGGTCAAGGATTCTGGGGCTTCGTTCCGACGGCGAGCATGATCTGGCCCCCGTGCTGACGCTGAAACGGCAAATCCCTTAGCTCGAAGCCCTCCGCGGAGCGCTCCAGCGGCTCCCAAAAACGCCGACGGATCTCCGCCCGTGCAATGCGGTTGACCATGAATCCCTGCAGCCCGAGCCGCTCGGCGTGAACGTCAACGAGCACGCAACGACCCCCAGGGCGCAGCAGGGACCACAGACGGCCGAACGTCTCTTCCATGTCCGAAAAGACACTCATGCCGAGGAACACGTGCAGGGCGTCGACCGGAGTCGGCGCTTCAGCGCGTGAGCCAAACGCCTCCCTCGGGATGGCATCGGCACTCGCACGCACCAGGTGCACGCCCTGCCAGCCAGCCTTGTCCACGCGCATACCGGCCTTCTTCAGCATTCCTTCACTCTGATCGACACCTACCAGGGTGCCATCGTCTCCCAACCGCTTGACGAGCTCAGGAAAGGCCTGACCGGTACCACACGGCACGTCGAGCAAGAGCGAACCACTCGCTGGAGCCAGAGCCTCGGCGACCGGGGCTCGATACTCACGATAGGCGGCCTCGATCGAATTGTCATAGATGCTCGCGAACCAGTCATACCAGGACATCGTGGCTCAGTATCACGAGTCGGCGGTGTATCGAACGTGTTTACGGCCCTTCTGGCAACGCCCCGAGTCGGTGAGAGGTGATCCCGCGAAAAAATGCAACTTGCACAGGCGCCCACCCGTGCCCAACACTGACGCGATGAAGTACGTATTGGAGGAGTGGCGGCAATCCCTGGCAACGCTGCTTGCGTTCTACGAGGCCCGTAGAGGCCCCTTGCTTCCGTTCGTAGCCAAACTGTTCGCGCTCAGCGTTGTTCTCAACGCAACCTGCTATTGGGTAGGCATACTTGGCGCCTACCCGGAAAAGCTACTCGGGCATGAGCGTGGGCACTACGTGCTGCTGCAGATCCCGGTCGGGCTGCTCGGTGCCGTGTTTGACACGGCGTCCTTCTTCGTCACGGTAGCGATCATCCGGCGCGCGCTGTCCACACGGCACGCGCGCGAGTACCTGGCGCACCTGTCTATCGACGTGGGGGTCGCGGTGCTGGCCACCTTCTGGGTGCTATTCGTGTTTACAGCCTCGGGATGGATTATGAGCTACCTGGAGATGCAGCCCGAATCCCTCGGGGTACGCACCGCAAAGTACGAACACCGGCTCTTGAATGCGCTGCGGGACCCCGCGGCGAACTGGCGCAACGTTTACTTCGGCGTGGTCATGGGTGTCTCCGCATCGCTACCAACGCTCTTGCACCTGGGCATGTTCGCTCGCGCCTGGCTGCGTAGCAGCGTGGTGCTCGGCGACCGGGTGGGCTAGGTGGGACGTGTAGGGTGACGTCGGTCTTGGGAAGCACGGGAGCATCTCCTATAATAAATCGACCGAATGATTAAATGGCTCCCGTGGTTGATGCTGGCCGTCGCAGTCGGGTCGGGCGGATGCGGCCGCCTGGGTTTCGAGCTGCTGTCCGCCGGACACACGAGCACGCGTGAGGAAACCTCCAGCCATCAGCCGGACGCGCGGACTCGCAACGCGGGCATGGATGCGGGGCTCGATGGCATGGACGCCGAGGTAGACGCCGAGGCAAGCGCCAAGCCCGGCTTGGACGCCGCGCGGGATGCAGCAGATGCGCGGGAGCCAACGGATGCGTGCAACGACGGGTGCACCGACATATGCACACCTGATGACAGCTGCGGAGTCGGGTACTGCCGGCTTACCAACACGCCCTCGACGTGCGACGACCCGGAAAGCACCTGTGTTCCAGGCACGCCGCTTGCGGCCGACGATGGGACCTGCGATGGCGTCGACGACGACTGCGACGGCCAGGTGGACGAAGACTACTCGGCAGACGACACCTGCGGCACCGGCTACTGCTTCACGACAAATGCCCCTTCGAACTGCCTCGACGGCGTGGAGACCATGTGTCAGGCCGGAACGCCACTAAGTATGGACGACACGACCGCCGACGCCGTCGACGACGATTGTGATGGAGTGTTCGACGAAGATGCGTGCGAGGCGCTACCGATGGCGTTCGGCCCTGGCGTTCATGCACTATCCGCTCCGGTAGGCTGCCCCAATGTCACCGTCCAGCTATGGGGCGGTGGAGGCGGCTCCAGCGATGCCGGTGGAGCCGCTACCATGGGCCCCGGCGGGGCGGGAGGCTTCGCACAAAGCACGGTCCCCGCCACGGGCTCACTCGAGTTGTATGTTGGTTTGGGCGGCAACGGGTGCACCGGCGGCGGCACCAATCCCGGCTCCGCGACCTACGCCGGCGGGGCGGGCGGCGTAGGCGAACTTCTGCAATCCTTCCCGGGCGACCCCGGTGCCGACGGCGTGGTCGCAGGAGGGGGTGCGGGAGGACGGGATAGCGAAGGTTCGAACGGGGGCGATGGACACTACGGCGGCGGAGGCGGCGGCGCCGGCGCAACTGCGCCCTGGCCGCCCTACCCCACAACCGGCGGGGGTGGCGGAGCCGCCACCGTCCTGCACCAGGACGGTCTGCCGGTGGTCGTGGCCGGTGGGGGCGGCGGCGGGGGCAGTGCAAGCGGTGCGAGCAACACCCCGCCCTACTACGGATCCCAGGGCGGCGAGGGCTGCTCGGGCACCGGAGGCGACTCGAATCGCGGAGGCGGAGGCGGCGGCGGCGGCGTGTGCGTGGGAGACATGACCGCCTCGGGCGAGGACGGCATCCCGGCCCATTCCGCGCTGCTCCCAGGAAATGAGGCGGTCGGCGCCACGGGCACCGCCTGCGAATCCGGGGGAAACGGATACGCGATCGTGCTGTTCGAGAATTGATCCCTCGCAACTCGGGTGTCGATGGCCAGGCGCAACGCGGAGCGGCCGTCAGAAGTACCCGGTCGCAAGGTGCCTGGTCTCAAGTGAGCCGGATTCCAACCCGTTGTTGTGTGCAACGAGGAAATCATGACTCCCAGTCTGACCGTCAAAGCCCGCCTTTCGCTGGTCATCGGCATCGCACTGGCGGCGCTGTTGTACTTCTCGGTACGACAGGTCCGTGCCAACTACCGCACGCTCTCCCAGATGAATTCGCTGTTGTCGCTGACCGACCTGTCCATCCGAGGCAGTGACGTGATGCATGAACTGCAAGCAGAGCGCGGGATGACCGCCGGCTTTCTCGGTTCGCGCGGGAAGAGCTTCGGTGAACAGCTCAACCAGCAGCGAACGAAAACAGATGCCCAGGTCGAAAGTCTGCAAGAATTCGCGTCTGAACTGAACTGGAGTGAGTTGGATCGGGCAGTCCAACGCACGGTCGAAGGCATCTTCCGCGAACTCGATGAGCTGGGAGCGGTTCGTGCGTCAGTCGACACGCTGGACGCCAAGGTCAAGCCGACGCTCGGCTACTACACCAGCATCAACCATCAGCTGATCGGCTTGACCAGGCGAGCTGGTCAGCTGTCCAGCAACGCCGAGATCGCCAACGACGTGGCGGCCTTCGTGAGCTTCACGACCATCAAGGAGTCCGCGGGCATCGAACGGGCCGTGCTGACCAACACCTTCAGTCGAAAGCGCTTCGATCCCGGCATGTTCTCACGGGCGGTCGAGCTCCAAGCGTTCCAGAAAGCTCACATGCAGATCTTCACCAGCCTGGCCCGCCCCGACGCCATCGAAGCAATGGAGGCCGCCCTTGCGGGCCCGTTCATGCGCGAAACCGAAGCCATGCGAGGCCGCGCGTTCTCTGCGGCCGAAGCATGGCTCGGCCACACAGTTGAGGCTGGCACAGAAGGCGCACCCACGAAGCTGACGATCACCGGAGACTCCCAGGCGTGGTTCGCGCTCCAAACCGACAAGATCAACGCGATGCGAAAGGTGGAGAAGCACGTTGCTTCGCAGCTCGTGGCTTTTGCGCAAGCGCTGCGGGCTGCAAGCGCGTCCGAACTCACGTGGAGCCTTTCGGCTGTGTCGGTGATCCTGCTCGGTACCCTTGCCCTTTCCTTTCTGCTCGTGCGCAATCTTCAGCGGTCGCTGACCGAAGCCACAGAGATCGCCAGCGCGATCTCGCGAGGAGACCTGAGCAGACAGATCGACATGGAAGGCCGCGACGAATTCGCGGAGCTTCGGCGAGCAATCGCACATATGCAGACCCAGCTAACCGGTGTTGTCATCGAGATCAGCGGCGAGAGCGAGCAGGTCGCGGCCTCGGCGCGCGAGATCGCTGGAGGCACGCAGGATCTCAACCAGCGCACGCTGGAGACAGCCGCCTCGATCGAGGAGTCCGCGTCCACCCTGGAGGAGATGGCGACGACCAGCCAGAGCGCTGCCGACAACGCAGAGACCGCGAAACGACGAGCTGGCAACGCCAAGAACCTGGCCCAAGACGGTCGAAACGTGGCCAATCAGGCGATGGATGTCATGCAGACCATCCACGCGCAGAGCACGAAGATCGCAGACATCATCGAGGTGATCGACGACATCGCATTCCAGACGAACCTGTTGGCGCTCAACGCCGCAGTGGAGGCCGCGCGCGCTGGCGACCAGGGGCGAGGCTTCGCCGTAGTGGCGACGGAGGTTCGTTCGCTCGCCCAGCGGACGACGCGCAGCGCAGAGGAAATCCGCGAGATCATCGAGAAGAGCGCCCAGACAGTAAAAGAGGGGTCGAGTTGGGTCGAGCGCTCCAGCGCTAGCCTCGAGAGCATCGCAGTCGAGGTCGAGGGCGTGAGCGCACTGATGGCAGAGATCGCAGCGAGCGCCCGCGAGCACTCCGCTGGAATCGGCAACATCAACGAGGCGATTTCCGCGATCGACTCCGCCTCGCAACAGAACGCCGCGCTTGTCGAGGAATCCAACCGGGCCAGCCACAGCCTACAGGAGCGCGCTCACCGCACGGCCCGCCTACTGGGCCGCTTCGTGACGGAACGAAGCTCAGGATCCAACTCCAGCCTGAACGAATCCCTCTCTCAGGCGGTGCAGATCGCACACGCCCAGGCCGCCAACTACCAGGGCGAGCCCGAAGAGGACACCGAATGGGTGGACAGAGATCCCAAGGCTGAAGGCGGACAAGCCGAGAACAGAAACGACGACGAGACAGCGGTTGCGTGAGGTTGTCGTGACCTCCGACAAGCGTTCCTTCGAACTGCCTCCGGACCTCCGCCACGCGACCTGCGCGGAGCTGCGACAAGGACTTCTCCAGGCGATCGAAGAGGCGACTGCACAAGCTGCCTCCGAGCTGGAGATCGACGCGCGACGCGTGCGATGGATCGACACTGGCGGCCTGCAGCTTCTCCTTTCCCTACGCTGCACCTGCCAACAGCGGGGCATTCGCCTGGCCTGGAGGCACGCTTCTGATGAGCTGCTGCGAGCCTGCTGGCGCGCAGGGGCCAGCGAGCGCCTCGGACTCGGGGAGCAAACCTAGCCATGGATACCCGGGCTCTGCTTGACAGCTTCATCATGGAAAGCCTCGACCACGTCGACGCCCTCGAGCAGGCGCTGCTGCAGATGCGTAACCAGGGCGACCCTGAATGCGTGCACGTGGCGTTTCGTGCGGTTCACTCCATCAAGGGGTCGTGTTCCACCTTCGGACTGTCGCATCTTTCCGAGTTCAGCCACGACGTCGAGGACACCCTCGACCGCCTCCGAACGGGAGAACTGTGCGTCAACCGCGACCTCTCCTCGGCCCTGTTGGATGCGGTCGATCTCCTCCGGACGCTCCTATCCGCGGCGTCGCACGGGCAGGACGAGGCCGTCCCCGATTGCGCGCAGGTGCTGTCGCGCATTGCACAGGCCTCCGGCCAGCAAGGCGCGGCCTCCAAGACCGTCCAGGGAAGCGCCCCCCACGCGACATGGCGCATTCGAATCTCTCCCAGTGACGAAGCCCTATTGGTGGCAGAGCCGCTCACCGTGATCGCTGGCCTTTCCAGCCTGGGAAACCTGTCAAGCCGTTGCCTCGGCAACGTTCCACCCCTGGAAGCCTTTGACCCAAATCGCTGCTACGTGCACTGGGATCTGACACTGGAAGGCGGTGAGGAAGCTGAAGTCCGAGACTGGCTCGATTGGCTCGAGGATGGCGGCGATGTACACCTCGAACCTCTGGGCGCGAGCCAAGGCACACCTGGCGCCCAGCCCACGGCGCCCACGCAAGCGACTCCAGCGCGCTCTGGAAAGGCCGATCGAGACCTCAAGCAACACCAGTCGCGTTCCATTCGCGTGGAAGTCGACAAGGTCGATGGCCTGATGAACATGCTCGGCGAGCTCGTGATCGACCAGGCGATGCTCAAGGAGCTCGTGGCCGGCTTTACCCCTGCAAAGCTGGAGGCCCTGCACGACGCCATCGCCAGTCTGGAAGAGGACACGCGTGCACTGCAAAGCGCCGTGATGCGTCTCAGAATGCTGCCCGCGTCCGTACTGCTCCAGCGCCTCCCACGGTTGGTGGACGACCTGAGCACCACGCTGGGCAAGGAGGTTGACCTGGTGGTCGAGGGCGAGCGCACCGAGATCGACAAGCGCGTGCTCGAGGAACTCGCCGACCCACTGACACACATGATCCGCAATGCGCTGGACCACGGGCTAGAGAGCCCACTGGAGCGTCAGCAACGAGGAAAGCCACGCCGCGGGACCCTGCGAGTGTCGGCGTTCCACCGCGGGGGCTTCGTCAACGTCGAAGTCGCGGATGACGGGCGCGGTCTGAATACGGAGGAGATCGTCGCATCGGCGTGCCGCAAGGGCCTCATGACCGAGGATGAAGCAAGGCTGGTCGACGTGCACGAACTTATCTTCGCAGCAGGTCTGACGACTGCCGAGCGGGTGACAGACGTATCTGGCCGGGGCGTCGGGATGGACGTGGTCCGCCGGAACATCGAGGTACTCGGCGGCACCATCGGCGTCTCCTCGGAGCCCGGACGCGGCTGCAAGCTTACGGTTCGACTCCCGTTGACCCTGGCAATCATGGACGGGCAGCTTGTGCGCGTGGGAGACGAGACCTATGTCGTCCCCGTCCTGTCGATCGTGGAGTCCGTCCGCGCGCGCGAATGCCGGGTGCGCCCTCTTCCGAGCGGCATGTCCGTGCTGCATTTTCGAGACGGCGACGTCCCCGTCATCGACGTACACAAGGTCCTGGGCGTTCCACCAAGCGATCGCCCCGGTCGCGGCTTGATGGTGGTGGCGGAAGCAGACCGGGGACTGCTGGCGCTCACCGTCGACGAGCTCCTAGGCCAACAACAGATCGTTCTCAAGAGCCTCAAACAGAACTATGGCAACGTTCCCGGCATCTCTGCCGCAACCATCTTGGGCAACGGGCAAGTATCGATGATTCTCGATGTTCATTCGCTTGCACAGCTCGCCCGGTCGCCCGATAGGCCCACCCCTTCCCTGAGATCACGCGAAGCCAGCGTCCCACACGGTTTGTCGTCCAAGCTCGCCCACTGAGGAGGCCCGGTGCATGGAAGCTAGCAACCACACGGATCCAACCGCCGCCGCCTGCCAGGTGTTGGTGCTGCAGGCCGCCTCGCAACGCTACGCGGTCCAGCTGCTACGGGTCCGGGAGATCCGGCGCTTCCATGGCGCCGTGCGTGTCCCGCACGCTGACGAAAGCTTGTGTGGCGTCGTCAATGTGCGCGGCGCGATCGTACCGGTCCTCGATCTAGCAGCCCGCCTCGGTCTGCAGACGACGCGGGAAAAGGGACGGAGCACGCAGGTTGTGGTGCTGCTACAAGCGCACCTGGCGGGAGCCGACCGGACCGTAGGTCTGCTGGCAGAAGGCGTCTCCGATGTGGTGAATCTCCCGGAGTCCACCCTACGCCCACCCCCTGGCGAGCACGAGCACGCCGCTTTCGTGGCCAACCTGTTCACGCACGCCGACGAAACGGTGGTCCTGCTGTCTGTCGATGAACTGCTTGCTGGCGCGCTGCCCCTCGACACCCCGGAGCGGAGCACGACTTGATCGGCCTACAGCCGCTCCTGCTATCAGACGAGGAGTTCCACCGCATCCGCGCGCTTGTCGAACGCCACGCCGGTTTGCAGCTCGATGGCTCCCGCAAGCAGCTCGTGTGCGCGCGCTTGGGTGGTCGCATACGCGCGCTCGGCCTTAGTTCGTTCGCCAGCTACTGCGAGCGCGCCGCCACCGACCCGCGTGAGCTCGAGTATCTGATTGGAGCGCTGACCACGCATGTCACCTCGTTCTTTCGCGAGGCGCACCACTTTGAGTTTCTCAGGCGGACCTGCGCACCGGTATGGGAACGGGAGCATCACCGCCCTCTTCGCCTGCTGTCGGCGGGCTGTTCCTCTGGCCAAGAACCCTACAGCATCGCAATGACGCTGCGCGACGCACTGCATGCGCCGCGAGCCCGTCAGCCCTGCGTGGTCGCTTGGGACATCGACCAGACCATGGTCGATGCTGCCCGGACGGGCGTGTATAGTCAGAAGCAAGTCGCTGAACTCTCCGAAGAGCAACGTACGCGCCACTTCTACTTCGGCACCGGCAGGATGCGGGGGAAGTACAAGATCAAACCGAAGACGGCCCAACTGGTAACCTTCCAACGGGCCAACCTGCTGGGCGCCTGGCCAGAAACCGAGTCGTATGACGCGATCTTCTGTCGCAACGTGCTCATCTACTTTTCGCGTGCTCGCGCGCTAACCCTTTGCCGGCGCTTCGCCGACCGACTCACACCCGACGGGTTTCTGTTTCTCGGGCACTCGGAGGGGATCACCGAGCTCAGGGACGTCTTGGAACCGGTCGGAACCAGCGTCTACCGTGCGCGCACAGGACAGCAAGACCGTGGCTAGCCGTCGACGGGTGAGGGTGCTGGTCGTGGACGATTCGGCCATGATCCGAGAGCTGCTCGCCGAGCTGCTCGAAAGCGATCCCGTCATCGAGGTGGTGGGGACTGCCGCGGACGGCGCATTTGTAGAGGCGCGCTGCAAGCGGCTGCGCCCGGACGTCATCACGCTTGATCTGGAGATGCCCCAAGTAGACGGGATAACCGTGTTGCGCAAGCACCTAGGCACCCCCGTCGTGGTGGTGTCGGGCACCACCGAGGCAGGCACTGCCAGAGCGATCGAGGCCCTGGCAGAAGGGGCGGTCGACTGCATGGGCAAACCGCATGCTGACGAGACCGGGGATTTGTCGGGGTATGCGAAGTTGTTGTGCGCGAAGGTGAAAGCCGCCGCGGATGCCAAGATCTCGCACCAGGGACCGCGAAGCCTCGCGCCCAGCCGAACGAGCGGACCTCGAACAGGCGAGCCCCCCCTACTTTCACCAAGAAGGTCTGGGAGGCCAGGAGCAAGCGGTCGCATCGTCGCGATTGGCGCCTCAACGGGAGGCACGGTCGCTCTTGAGCGGGTCCTCAAGCGGCTGCCACCCGGGGGTGCCCCGATCCTCGTCACCCAACATATTCCCAAACGCTTCAGCGGAGCACTCGCCAAGCGCCTGGACACGATAACGCGGTTGTCGGTCTTCGAGGCAACCGACGGGCAGGAAGTGCGTAGAGGCTGCGTATACATCGCACCGGGAGATTTGCACCTGTGTCTGGGTCGGCGGGGCGGCGCCTACGTATGTCGCCTGAGCGACGGGCTGCCGGTCCATCGGCACAAGCCCTCCGTGGACGTGCTGTTCAGGTCCGTCGCCAAGGTGGCAGGCCACAATGCGGTCGGCGTCCTGCTCACCGGCATGGGCCATGACGGAGGTCGCGGGATGTGTGAGATTCGCCGGGCAGGGGGTCTGACGCTGGCCCAGGATGAAGCCACGAGTGTCATTTGGGGCATGCCCCAAGCAGCCATCAAGGCCGGCGGAGCCTGTGAGGTCCTCCCCTTGCTCGACATCCCCGCCCGCCTACAGGCATCGTAACGAGGAAGGGGCACTCGGCTAGCTACGGCAGCCAACCGGTCACCAACACGTGTCGGTCACCCACCGGTTCGATGTCGAAGTGGAGGCCCGCCTGGCGCAGCTGGTATGCCACCTCCTCGGGGGTGAAGGCCGCCCGCAGCGACGCGAGAAAATCCCGCCGTAGGATGGACGGCTCGTGGGCCGCATGGGTCTCCACCAACATCCGCGCGGCCGCCTCGTCGGGCGGTCGTCGCAGATCCATTACCTGCACGAGTGCTCCCGACCGGCCCCGCAACGCCACTTCCCGCCACAGGACACTCGGGTCGTGCAGGTGGTGCAGTAGACTGTTGCTCAGGACCACATCGAAAAAGCCTTGGGGCAGCTCCAGCGAACCGAGCGACCCATGGACCAGGTCCACCCGACCTGCCAGGCCCTCCGCCGCCAAGCGCTCCCCGGCGAGCGACAACATGGCCGCGGCACCATCCACGGCACACAACTGGAACCGGGGATACGCGGCCGCCAGCCGCGCAGGAATATCAGCCGGGCCGCATCCGAGATCGAGCACCCGGGCGTCCTCTGGCAGCGCGTGCTGGACCAGGCGCTCACAAAACAACGCGTTGGGGGCGGCGAAGTCGGCGCGTGCGTACGCGTCGGCCTGCACCGCATCGTCCATCAGCTCTGGTTCTAGAACTCGCTCCACGCTCAGCACGATAGCCGACAGGCACTTGCCCCTAGCCCGGATTATTCATGAACTCTGCGTCGGATCGCGCAGGGATTCGGCTTCACACGGCTTTTCGGCGACCGACCCACATACTGCCTGTATTTGCGAGGGCGACGAAAGGCGTGTGAAGTCGAAGAACAAGCGAGGCGATGCAGAGTTCATGAATAATCCGGGCTAGGCCCCCTGCGACCAGCGCCCGTGCCGGACGTGCATCCGGGCGCCGGCTAGACCCAACGCCGCACGGCCCCGCAGTAGGCCGCGTACTGATCGCCGAACTTGTCATTCAAGTAGCGCTCTTCTTTGCGAATGACCAACAAGCAAAGC
>JAPPOR010000284.1 GCA_028817905.1 Myxococcales bacterium | reverse complement strand
GCGGTTTGCAGCATCGTCCCCGGAGGGCGATGCTCTGATGCGATGGGTAGGCTGGACGATGTGGCTGGTGGCCGGATGCGGTGGCATGGACCCATCGGCGACCATGCCGCGCGATGTGGATGCCGGTACACCTGGCCCACCCCCGATCGTAGAGCATGACGGCGGAGACCCGGACGGCGGGGGCCCGGACGGCGGGTCGACCTATGCGCTCGATCCAAGCCTAGTCGGGTTGCGCCTCAACGAACTAGTCAGCAAGAACGAGGGCGTGGCGATCGACGCACGCGGGGAGACCGACGACTATATCGAGCTAATCAACCTGGGACCGCACTCAGCCAGCCTATCCCAGGTAACCTTGAGCGACAGCCAAAACAGCGTCGCACTGCCGCCAGTGGAGCTCGCACCCGGGGAGCACGTGCTCCTGTGGGCCGACGATGACCCTGAGCAGGGGGCCGCCCACCTAGGCTTCAAGCTCTCGTCGGAGGGCGAAGCGGTGACGCTGGCCGATGAGCATGGTGTGGAAATCGACCGCGCGGACCTGCCTGCGCTGGCCGACAACGAAGCGTACGCGCGCCACCCGGACGGCACCGGCACGTTCGCAGTCTGTCGCTACGCAAGCCCGGGGCGCGACAACGGACGCGCGTGTACGCCCCCCGGACAGAAGGGGCTAGCGGCGCAGGAAACCTTTGCGCCCTACCCGTGGCCGGACCCCTACCCCGCGGCGACCGGTGTGCTGGCGATGACCGAACTCGCGCTGAGACCGGCAGCCTTCATCGAGATCTACAACCGTTCCGACACGGCCCAGGCGCTCGCGGACTTCATCCTCGCGCTCGGTCCCCACCGGCCCGGCACGCCGCTCCCCGGACCGCTCGAGGGTGAAACCGTGCCCCTGCCAGCTCAGGTTCTGCAGCCTGGCGCGCGCGTGCAGGTAGCCCTCGACGATACCCACACCGAGTCCCTCGAACGCGATCCGGCCTTCGAAGGCGTTGCCAGCCTGTTCGGGCCCGACGGCGCCATCGTCGAGCGAGTCGACTTCATGCGCTGGCCGGTCGGTGCTGCCCTGGTCCGCCCGCCCAACGTCGCACACCATCGCTTCTGCCAAGCGGCCACGCCCGCGCGTATCGATCATTGCGAGCCGCTGCAGGCACGCGAGGTTGGCGACCGCCTTCGCGGGCTTCGCACCGAGGGCGACCTAGCCGCGCTAGCCCAGGGAGGAACCAGTGTTGGTATCCGCTCCACCAAGGTGGTCGTAGACCTGATCGCGGACGCTCGCGTGCATTTCCTGCGGGCAGTGGACTGGCCGCTCCACTACACATTCGTGCGCGAGGTCGTCGAACTTCTGCCCCGCCTTGACCGCTGCGACCCGGCCGAGGAAGCGGAGTTCTATGCCGGGTGGGTGAGCTTCAGCCAAACGGAGTACTTCCAGACCGAGGGCCGGCGCTTTCTGCTCGGTACAGTCATCGAGTACCCACAGGCCGACGTCACGACGCTCGAGTTCACGCCGGGTGACATGATCACGGGACCCCAAATGACCGAGGCCTTCCACAGCGTGGCGAAGACTACGCTGCAACCCACGGCCCTGTCGCTGCGCCCCCAGGACGGTCGCCAGGTTTCCCGCATGCGCGAAATAGAAGGCTCCGTTCCCATTGTGCCAACAGAAGCGCCCTTCGCTGATGTCATCATGCAGCCCCTCACCCCCGGAGTGGCCTACGGCGAGCTTCGCTTCGTGCCCGCGTCCGAGCTTGGCGCACAGGGGGGACAAACACGCCTAGGGCCTCGCGTGGTGGTCGTGACCGACGACGTTCCCAACGATGTGCCGCTCGTAGGAGGCCTGATCACGGAGGCGTTCCAGACGCCACTGGCCCACGTCAATGTGCTCAGCCAGGCGCGCGGCACCCCCAACATGGCCCTGCGCGGCGCACGCTCGGACGCGCGCATTGCCCCACTGCTGGGCCGCCTCGTGCGTTTTGAGGTATCCACTGGCGGCTTTGCGATCGCGGCCGCCAGCACCGCCGAGGTCGACGCCTACCACGCCATGACCGAAAGCCACGCACCGGCTGTCACCCCACGCCTCGACACGAGCGTGCGCGGCCTCCAACGGTTGTCGGACCACGATCTCGACTCACTGCCCGCGATCGGCGCCAAAGCGGCCCAGCTGGCCGAGCTCGCGCGCCTCGATGAGCTGGATATGACTGTCGACTTTCAGGTCCCCAGGAGCCCAGCCGCCATTCCGGTCATCCATAGCCGCGAGCACTTCGAAGCCAGCGGAGCCGCCGCCCACCTCGCCGAGCTGAGCCGCAACCCGGACTTCGAGACCGACAGCCGCGTGCGTGCAGCCGGGCTGAGCGAGGTGCGACAGCGGATCCTCGCCCACCCGGTGGACCCCACATTGCTAAGCGAGGTCGAGGCCCATCTGCGCCAACACTATGGCACGGATCGCACCCGCTTTCGCAGCAGCAGCAATACGGAAGATCTTCCCGGCTTTTCAGGGGCCGGCCTGTACACCTCCAAAAGCGCAGCCCTGGACGACCCCCGCCGACCGGTGGCCGATGCCATCCGCACCGTGTGGGCAAGCCTGTGGAACGCGCGTGCCTACGATGAACGCGCGCTGGCCAACATCGACCAGGACGCGGTCGCCATGGGCGTGTTGGTCCATCCGGCGTTTCTGTCAGAGCGTGCCAACGGGGTAGCCGTCAGCCGCAACGTGCGAGATCCCCTGTATGGCGACGAATACTACGTCAACGCACAGATCGGAGAGGCTAGCGTCACCAACCCGGCCCCCGGCATCACCACCGACCAGCTCATCTACGCACTCGACGGCTACGGAATGGGAGCGAGCTACCAGAGTCGGAGCAGCCTGACGGCCGACCCCGTGATGACGCACATGGAGCTCGATCGGCTGGTTTCGGCCCTGCGCCTGGTACACGACCACTTCCGCCCCCTGCTCGATCCACAGCAGGAGGAGCGGTGGTTCGCGATGGAGATCGAGTTCAAGCTGATGGGCGACGCCCGCGAATTGATCATCAAGCAGGCGCGCCCCCACAACTTCGGCAAGGGCTTCGTCGACCTGCCCGCCGACTGCCGCGAATTCGAGGCGCGCTAACTCGGAGGGCCTCAAGCGTGGGGGGATGAGGCATCGCGACCCGTCCTGTGATAGGGGTGGCCCCATGGCAGGTGAGATACGAAACGAGCGGGCGCCGATGCAGTATCGGCGCTTTGGCAAGACCGAGCGGGCCCTGAGCGTTATCACGCTCGGTGGAATGCGCTATCCGCGCCAGGGTGAAAAACCGCGCACCGACGTGCCACGGGAGATGCTCGACAACTGCATCGACTGCACCGTGCGCGCCCTCGATGCAGGCATCAACCACATCGAGACGGCCTGGGCCTACGGCAAGAGCGAAAGCTGCTACGGCATCACCCTCAGCGAAGAGTTGAAGATTCCACGGAGTCGCTACCACCTGATGACCAAGGGGCATCCGCAAACGGCCGAGGATGTCCGCAAGATGGTCGACAGGCAGCTGCAGTCACTGCGCACGGACCACATAGACCTGTATGCGGTACACGGGCTGGGTAGCCGCGCCGCATTTCGGCGCGCACTTTCGCCAGGAGGCCCCGTCGACGAGCTCTGCAAGCTCAGGGAACAGGGGATGATCGGTGAGATCGGCTTCAGCACCCATTGCCAGGATCCCAAGGTCCTGATCGAGGCACTCGATAGCAACCGCTTCAGCTTCATCAACCTGCACTACTACTATTTCTGGCAGCTGCACGCCGATGTGGTTGCCCATGCCGCCAAGAAGGATCTCGGCGTGTTCATCATCTCGCCCAACGACAAAGGGGGCCGCCTCTACGAGCCGCTTCCGGAGCTGCGCGACATGACCGCACCAGCTACGCCGATTCAGTTCAATGCCCGTTGGTGCCTGAGCGATCCGGCGGTACACACCCTGAGCTTCGGCATGACTGCACCGGAGCATTTCGATGAAATGCGCGGCATTCTACCGGTGAGCGCGCCCCTTTCAGAAGCGGACGCCCGCATTCGGGCACGCCTCGAGGCGCGGCTCGACGAGGTTCCCCACGCGCGCTACGAAGGCTACGCAGACTACCCCCCCGGAGCCGACCCCTCGGGCATCAATATTGCAGAGGTCCTTCGCCTGCGTCGGCTATGGCGCTGCTTCGGCATGATCGGCTTTGCCAAGTTCCGCTACAATATGTTCTCGGGCAGCCAGGCCCTCTGGTACCCGGGCGAGCTAGCCACCGACGAGGCCATCGCCAAGGTAGACGTCTCGCGAGCCCCCGACGGCATTCCTCTAGCCGACCTCCTACGCGACGCCCACCAGGGCCTGTACGAACCGCGCGAGTAGCCAAACTCGCTATGGCTAGGGTTCGGACCACGGTTCAGCGTGAAGCTCTCGAAGCAGCGCATCGAGGTCCTCGCGCTGGTGCACGAGCCCGTCCGGCGCCCACGTGCGCGCGCCGACCGTAAGGGCGGCACTGGCCTTGCGAAACAGCAGATCCGCCGGGCACCTCCGCAGCACCTCGAGTAACTCGTCCGCCGATGCCCGCGGCGGGACCGCCGCCGGCTTCATGCATCGGGCTTGCGCAGTTCGAGCGTCCACGGCCAGCAACTCGGCACCGAGCGCCACCGTGGCGAAGGCGGTCTCGGCCGCCTCACCGGGTGAGAACGGGCGACGACCGTTCCGCGCGCCGGCCAACAGCACGTTGGCCAGGTAGGCGAGCTCCTGCATGCGCGCGGATTGAACTGAGGGAACGGGCTCCGACAGCCCTGCGATGGCCTCGAGGAACGGCATCTGACCATCACATGCGACGGCCACACTCGGCTCCACGAGCTCGGCGATGGGGGACGCCTCCCGACCGCCGCCGAGCAGGGGCATCTCCGCCTGTGCCGGCGCCTGTGTGTCGGGAACCTCTGCGCGAGCGTGCTCGACCGGCGCGTCGTGCCGCAGGTGTGCGCGGCTCACAATGTCGCGGGCCTGCTCGTCGCAATCGCCCGACAAGGGCATACGTGCGAGCCGGAGGAAGGCCTGTGCCGAGCGGGCATCGACAAACCCCTGTTGGTCGCGGCGCTGCTCGCGCTCTGCCCGGACATCCTCTTCGAGCACCTCATCGGCACCCGCGACCTCGAGCAGTGCGTCCACGTCCTCGAGATACTCATTTGCGATCGAAGCACAGCGCCCCAGCACGCGCATCAGGTAGTCGTGGTGATGCTGATCGAGGGCCAACAGTACCCGCAGTACGGGGTCCCAACCGACGTCGAGCTTCTCGACCAGCAGGAGCCCATTGAGCTCAACCGTTGCGACACCGCAAAGCTCGTCCTCGCCGATAATCTCGTACGACCGATCGCTCCTCTGACCGGCGGGCAGGTGACAAAAGGTAGCGTCGAGCACCAGGATCATCTTCGAGAGCGCCAGCGCGAGGTAGTCCTCCGAGAGTACAGCGACGCGCGCCGCCGCTGCCTCTTCGCCGGCCTCGAGCAGCACCTCAAGCCACTGGGCAAAGCGCCCACCATCCATGACCTCGGGTGCACCGGGCGCTTCGCTAACAAAGATATCGTCGTCAAGAGCTGCCTGCAGCTGGGCGTTGGAAGCGAGCGCCACCACCTCGCCTGCATCGCTGACACCGACGTGCCGAATCAGGGCGCTGAAGTCGCGCTCCGGCAAGCGCCGCACCAAGTCCGGCAGGTCAGGCTGGTCGAGCAGACGCGCGAGCAAGGCGGTCGGAGTAGTGCCGCGCCCCGCGCGCCACCGCTCCACGGAATTGCTTTGTTTGTCTATCTGAGACGCTTTTTTTCACTTGACAAACCCACCTGTTGATGAAATAATGACAAGAGGTTTTTTATATTCGCGCTAGAACACCAATGCAGTTCCGTGTTCTAGCGCATGGGGGACCGAGCGCCAGCATTATTTGCGGCTGCTCCTGAGCCGATCGCGACCGTTGGGCGCTGGACTCAAAAAGAACGGGTTCGCACCGGCGGCGGAGGTGCCCGGCGGGTACGGGCGCTCCGCGCTACAAATCCTCGCAGGATGCCCGCCGCACGTGACTACCGGTCACGGAGGAGTGACCAACACAGCGTTTGGTGATCACTCCGTTCCGATCACGGATGAGCGTGCGGCGATCGCTCGCGGGACGATGGTGCATGGCCTGAAGGAGCGTTTTGCGGTCGTCGGGCGGAAGTTGCGCAAGCCGCTTGCACCGCACCGCCCCGGCGGTACCCACAGGAAGACAGAGGCCGGTGATCTTCCCGCGGGCACTCAGGTGTCGCACTTCCCAGACCGCCGCCACGTCCCGCAGAACGTCACGTACGAAACCGTTTGGTTTTCTGCCCTGCTGCTTCGTGGGCGGCCGCGGCGTCCGAGCTTCTGCAGGTTGGACCCGCCGGGGGCCGAGTTTCGCGCCTTTAGCGGGCGCGCGACGAACTGACAACCCCGCAGACATCGGTTTGGCTGGCATCGCGTCAGTCGATCGGCCATCCAGGGACCGATTCCCCTGCCCGAGTGTTGTGCCGGCGAGTTCGGCCACGTGGCGCTGCGCCGGTGCCAGCGGGGCGGGTGCACGCTCGGCGCCCGTCCGCGTGCCAGACAACCCTTGGGAAGAAGATTGGGAAGTGGCACCGGCCTGCGTGCGCATCGGCGTGCTCTGCACGTTGTCGACCGGCCGCGCCGGCAGGCCATGCCCACCAGCATGCCCACCAGCATGCCCACCAGCATGCCCAGGCCGCTGCGCTTCCCGGACAGCTGGAGGCGATGCACGTGGAAGCTCCCCGGTGGCTGCCGCTGCGGGCGCAACGGCACGCTGCCTGCGGGCGGCACGACGGGCACGGCGCACGGCCTCCTGGACACGGCGCCTCTCGGCGCGCAGCGCGCGACGTGCAGCCAAGACCCGCCGGTCGGCCCTATCACTTTGCTCTTGGGCCTCTCGAGCCGAGGCCTGGGCCCTACCAGATGCCTCCTTAGCTGCCACGCGGGCGGCCACGGCCTTGCGACTGACGACCGACGCCTGCGCACTTTCGATCTGAAGGGCGGTCGCGCACTGGCTCGCGACAACCATCAGCAGAGCAGTGACGGGAAGCAGCGGTGACAGGATCTGTCGATGTCGCAGTACCCATAGCCAGGCGCGCGTGGCGGAAGGACCGACTTCCAGCGAAGTCGCCCTGTTCTCCAGGTATCGCTCCAGATCGTCTGCTAGTTCAGAACACGAGCCGTAGCGGCAATGACGGTCTCGGGCCATCGCCTTGTCCACGATGCGGGCCAAGCGCCCGGGCACACGGAAGCGACGCGGACGCTTGCCGGGCGCCGCAAGGGGCGTGGGGCAACCGGTGCTCATCAACCAAAGCAGTGTGTCGGGTCGCATGTCCTCGGCGACGTCAACAAAGGGCGGATGCCCCGCCAGCAGGTGGTACAAGACTGCTCCAGCTCCGTAGACATCGATCCCGGAAAGAACTTCGTAGTCCCTGGGCACTTCGGGGTCGAGGTCGCTGCGCAGTCCTCTTGCCTGCTCAGGGGCCATGAAGCATAGCGTTCCCTGCGGCCCCAAGTAGCCGCAAAAACCATCCGAGCCGGCCAACCCGTCGGCCCCGGACGGTAGGGGGACCGGCCCCTCGGTGGGTGGGTCCCCTCCGGACCCACACCGACGAGCCAGTCCGAAGTCAACCACCTGGGCGCGCCGGCTATGCGGCCGAATCAATACGTTGTCCGGCTTCAGATCCAGGTGGAACACGCCCTGTTCGTGCAACGCATGTACCCCGCGGGCCACCTGGATGGACCACTGCACCACCTCGCGAAGGTTGCGCGGCGGGGTAGCGGCCATCGAGCGAGCGTTCTTCAACACACCGAAGACCGGCTCGGCGCAAAGCTCCATCACGAGGTAGGCCCCCGTTTGATCACACAGCCCGACGTCCTCGATGCGCGCCACGTAGTCGCTAACCACTTGCGACGCAGCGCTGGCTTCCCGGCATGCCCGCAGCAGTCCGCGGTCCCCCTCCCCCTGGGGGTGGAGCAGCTTGATCGCGACGCGGCGGTCGTGGATCTTGGTGTCGAGGGCGCGCCACACCGTCCCACTGCCCCCGCCTCCCAGCTCGGTCTCCAGGCGGTAGCGACCCCCGATCAGCAGATCTGGACGCAACTGCAAGTCACCCAAACGGTGATCGTCCTCAAGAAGCTCCCGGAGCTCATGCGCGAGCTGGTTGTTGGCGCCGCAGTACAGCGCGATCTGCTCCTCCCACGACTCCCGCGGCAGCGCACGAAGCTCGAGGAAGATGGTGACGAGGTGCAGACTGGCTGGCAGCTTTTGGCGAAGCATGGGGACAGTTCCGACTAGCGTCCGGCCAGCCCTTGTAACCGCGCGGCCTGAATTACGTGTTCCATTTCATGCAAACGTTCCCGAGCTTCCATCACCTGACGGTACAGCGATAGCGCCGCGACCAAGGCCGCCACCGAGACCAAGACTGAAAGACCCAATCCGATGGCGTGGCCACGCCGTCGGAGCCATAGCCGCGTTCGCAACGCCGGACGCAAGCCATCCGAGCGCGAAGGACGGCCGTCCAGAAACGCAGCCAGGTCCCGAGCGAGTTCCGACACCGATGGGTAGCGCTCCGACGGATCCCTGGCCATCGCCCGCGCCAGGATGCGCTGGAGCTGCTCGGGCGCGCGGAAAGCCGCCCATCCAGCACCCTCCCGCCGTTGCCCTAGCGGAAGCGGAGGCCCGGCACGAACCTGCGACAGGACGTCCCGCACCGGATCGTCAACGGGCCCCTGCGGCAGATAGGGAGGCACCCCTTCCAGCATCTCGTACAGGACTGCACCCACGCCATACACGTCGATCAGCATCCTACGGCGCTCGCCATCGAGGCCACCTTCATCGTCGTGAACAGGCGTGCCTCGCGCCTGTTCGGGCGCCATGTAACAAGGCGCGCCCGCGATCGGCGCCTCCCCGCCCCCCGGAGCCTCGAGGACCACGCAATCGTAGGGCGAGAACTCGAGGGCGGAAGCTCCCGGATCTGCTCGCCGCCACAAGGCCTGACCAAAATGGGCGACTTGCGCGCGGCGTGTCTGCGGGCGAATCCAGACACAGTCGCTCGTGAGCCCGCCGTGAAAGACACCCTGGCGGTGGGCCGCATCGACCCCGAGTGCCACATGCAGCGCCCATCGGGCCGCCTCTTGAACGCTGCGTGGGCGAACGTGCGCCAGCGTCTTCCCGAACCGGCGACGGCCGTCCGCAAACTCGGCGCACAGCTCAGCTTCCACAAAGACCAGCCCCGAGGCAGCGCAGCGACCATACCGCTCGATACGCTGCACGTGCGTGTCACTCACCGGCAGGCAGGCATGCGCGTCGCGCGCCAAGGCCCTGAGGAACTCGTCGGTCGGGCAGCGAAACACCCGCAGGGCCACCATACGTTCGAGTGGTGCATCCCACGCACACCAGACAGCCGTCGAACCCGTCTGCTGCAGAGGCTCCTGCAAGACATATCGGTTGTCGTCGAGCCGGATGACACGCTCGGCAACGCTCGGTCGGTCCCCCACGCGATCGCGAGCAGACGGACCGACCTCACCCACGAGCGGGGCGCCTCTGGCGCGCGCCTGATGTTGGGTCGTCATCCTTCCCGCTCGGCCATCCGACGCGCGAGCTGCAACACCAGCACGTGGATCCAGTGATCGACGGTGCTCTTTGGCTCGTTCAGTTGGCAGGCGATCGCCCGGCGCGATTCCCCATGGAAGAAGGCTTGCTCGAAGGCGTACACCATCTTCTCCGGCTGCCGCAGGGACCCGCTTTCGTTCGACGCGATGCGCGCAAGCTCTTCGCGGAGCAGATTCTCGCGCTGATTCCATTCGGCCACTCGCTCGGGAACCTTCGCCGACACGTCGACCGGCTCGTGCTCTCCCTCAATGGGCTCTTGAAGGTGCGCGGGAACGCGCTTTTGAGCCCGGCGGGCCCTGATTTCGTCGATGATGACGTTGCGCGTCACCCTCCGGATCATGGGTCGCAAGCGGGTCGGGTCTTCCTCAAAGGCGGCCCGGTAGGTGTCCCGACGATAGAGTCGCTCCATCACCAGCCCCTGGAAATCGCCGGTCTGCTTGGAACCCCGATAGCCGAGGTTGCACTTGACCCAGCGCACGATTTCCTCGGTGCGCTCCAGAAACTCGGTCTGCTTCCTGCTAGCGAGATCGTTCATCGGGTGGCACCTCCCTGGCCCGGACGGCGGGCCCATCGCACCGTGTGTTCGGTTCGCCGCTTGACTTCACAGTGCTTTGGTTCCGTTGACAAGCGGGGACGGGTCTCGGGCGTCGCGGAAAAAGCGCCGCAAAGCCGTACCCTTGTGCACTCCAAAGCCTGGAAACCCGTATCGACCCTCACCCTACCCGCTTCTCATTTGCGAAACGTTTTTCCCAGCCCCCTGGCCAACCGAAAGTGCATGTCCCCGCGAATATCGCCCAATCCGAACCCTGCCCACACGCCAACGAAACGCCGCGCCTCCCCATCGTGCTTGGAACTCGCTGCACCCATTCGGTGATAGCCTGGCGACCGCGGCAGCCCGCCTGGCGCGAACTTGTATGCCCAAAGCAGGGGCGTTATAGGCGTGCCTGTGGGGAGCTCCGCACGGATCGACTGGGTGGACACGGCCAAGGCGCTCGGCATTGTCGCCATCGTCGTCGGGCACGACCCGGGACTGCCCATCCCGGTTCGTGACTTCTTGTACACCTTCCACGTTCCGTTGTTCTTCTTCATGTCTGGCGTCCTGGTGAAACCCGAACACCTGCGAGCACCCTTTGGCCAGCACGTGCGCCGTGGCGCGGGGCGACTGCTGACACCCTACGTTTTCTTCTGGACGATATCGTTCGGCCTGTGGTGCGCTTTTCAATCGGTCGCTGGCAAGCCCCCGTGGACCCAGACGGAAGTCGCCGCTGAGCATCTTGTGGGCTTCGTGCTCGGGACGAGCCAGGGGCTCGAGGCGGTCAACGGGCCCCTATGGTTCTACACTGCGCTATTTACCTCGACGCTCGCCCTCTACTGGCTCGCAAGGCCCACCGCTCCCTGGGTCCTACCAGCTGCGCTCGCAGCCCTCGCGCTCCTGCAAGCCGGCGTGGTCAACGCGCTTGCGGGCCAACGCGTGCCGTGGAACCTGGACCTGCTCCCCATCGCCACCCTCTTCTACGGCGCGGGCTATGCCGAACGCGACTCGCTCCTGTCCCGCTCCATCCGCGCGCCGGTCTTGGCCGTACTGCTGGTGGCCCTGTTCGCGACGACCGCACTGGTCACGCATGCGAATGGCAAGGTCGACATGAGTTGGCAATTCTTTGGGCGACTGTATTGGCAGTACCTGGCCGGTTCGGTCGCGGGAACGCTGATGATCGTCGCCCTCGCCCGACTCCTGCCGAGCTCGCAACTCGCTCGTTACCTGTCGCGCAACTCGATCATCATCTTTTCAATCCACTTCCCGATGTATTTCGCCTTCTCGGGCATCGGTGTTTACGTGCTCGGACTGCCCCCCACCTTCGAGAGCGACGGCAGTCTGCCACCACTCCTGTATCCCATATTGTCCCTCCTGTTGTGCGTGCCCGCCGCCACCATCCTGTGGCGCTTCTTTCCCTGGGGACTGGGCGCGCGGACTTCCGCGTCCAAGGCGTAGAACCCGGACCGCGCGATGAACACCACGTTCTGGCAACAGCCGGTGTGCCCATGGCGCTAGCTAGC
>JAPPOR010000320.1 GCA_028817905.1 Myxococcales bacterium | reverse complement strand
GCCCTGCGAAGCCGATCACTTGCACGATCATCACGTGCCTTGGTGAAGGATGCGGGCTAGCCCGCATCCTTCACCAAGAATCACGCGCTCCGTATCACTTGCGAACACACGCTTCACCTTGGTTGGCGTTTTTCGCCGCCTCCTCGACGAGCTGCATCAAGCGCGCGGCCATGGCGGGCGACACGAAGTGTCCGACCCCGAGGTACTCCTCGAGGGTAGCATCATAGCCTAGACCCTTTAGGTGCCCGATGAGATCGCGATCAGCCGTCGTCGGAACGACCTTGTCTGCGTCGCCATGCAGCGCGCGCACCACCGCCCCCGGCCTGGCTCCATGGGCCGCGTTTGCCCTCGTGGGCCAGAGCGGGCGCGGCAGCATGCCCGCAATTGGAATCGCGGTTCCCAGGAGGTCGGCATGGCGCAGGGCCAGGGCGTAGCTCAGCATCCCTCCCTGGGAGAAACCTCCGACGATCGGGCAGCCGCGCGTGGGCCGGTGCTGCGCGAGTTGCCCAATCGCCCGGGCGAGTTGCCGGGCGGCGCGGTCCACGCCCTCGGCGAGCACGCCCGGACGCCGATCGCGAACGCGGGCGCGAAACCACGCGAAGCCGCCCCCGTGGGGCAACGGCGCCTGGGGCATCACGAGGCGCATCGGCTGCGCGGGACGCTCGATCCAGATGTCGCGGGCGCGGTCGCCCAGCCCGTGAAGCAAGATCACTAGCGGCAGCCGCCGTTGGGGTGCGTCTGTTCCCTTGACCACTTCGAGGTACCGCAAGCCAGCCGCGCTCCCCCACCCGTCCGCATCCGGGAGCTGAAAGTCATGTGCCGCGGACGAACGCGGAGGGATGGCCGCACCGGACTCGGAAGCTGGCGTTTTCTGCTGAGCGTGGGCGGACGGACTAGCTTGCGCGGACGTGGCCTGGGCGCCCAGCCGCTGCCCCCCGGACACCTGCGACCGGGAAGCATCGCAACCCACCAGCCAGCAGAACACCACGAGCGCCATCAAGCAAGAACAGCTATTCATACGTTCGGGCACACCATCTCCTCCCGCTGATGCCCACGCAAGCCAGCAAGCCCATGGAAGAAATGCGCAATACGGCCCGGGAGGGCTCCTGCATGGGACGAGGACTCTGTCGCTATGCTGCCCACGGACACCTCGGCGCTACCGCTACATCAGGATGTGGTTGACCGGGCCGAGCGGCTTTGGGACGTTCTGCTCGCCAAGCATCTCGCGCAGGTCGATCTCGATCGTGCGCGACAGCGCGGTGATCGGTGTGTCGTTGGCACCACCCTCGAAGGGGTTCTCCGAAGCACTCCCGATCTTGTCGATCGTATGAAAGATCCAGGACACGAGCATGCTGAAAGGGATCGTGAGCCATTCGCCATGCTTGCCAAGCTCAGCGAATTCAGGAAGCAAGCCAAACGGCGCGAGCAGAATGAAGAGCCACACGAAGATCAAGTTCAGCGTTGCGAACTGGCGCGGATAGGGAAAGTTCTTGATGCGCTCGCACTTGCCCTGGTGCACGTAGAGGTCTGAGAGAACCTTCTGGAGCTCCATGTGACGAAAGTCGTCGATCAGACCCGCCAGGCGAAGCTCCCGCAACTCATGTGACTGGGTCGCTAGGATCTGCGTCGCCGTATTGGCCTTGCCGCGCACGTGCTGGCAGTCGGTTTCCGCCAGCAGATCCAACAGCTCATCGCCGAGCTCGCCCACTTCCTCGGCCACCTCGAACTTCTGCCGATACTCGACATTCGCCTTGTGTTCTTGTGTTTCCCACACTCGCGGTTGCCGCAGCTGAAACCGCAACGCCGCCAGCCAGGCAATATGCCGATGGACGAGACGTCGGCGCTTGTCCTCGAGCACCTGGTCAGCGACTGGCGCCTGCGCGTGCAGATTCGTCACGAAGTCGATGACCATCGAGCCCCAGATCCGCGATGAGTTGACGATCGCCCCCCAGACCTTGCGCGCCTCCCAGGCTCGATCGTAGGAGGCGTTGTTCTTGAAGCCTGTAATGAATGCAACGGCCGTCCCCAATAGCGCGATCGGGAGCCACGGAAGCCCCAGCCACTTCCAGTCGAGGAGCGCATAGGCCGCCGTGGGAGGTCCCGCGATCAGAAAGAAGACAAACGTCTCCCTGCGCGTCCACAGGGTGACCTCCCGCAAGGTGTAGTTCCGCCCAGCATGCATGGGCGCACGGTAGCGGAGCGTGAGGCCAGAGTCGAACCCCGTGGCGGGCTCGACAAGGAAAGCGACTCGCAAGGCACCGCAGGTCAAAGCCGCGCGATCACGAGGGCTTGAGGCTACCTGATCTCATCCAGGCAAGGACACGCACGCTTTCCCCAGTCGGGGCGAACCCACCCTAAGGACACTCACCGGCCCCCCCTTTCCGCGGATCGCACCGCTTCGCTCCCCTTGCGGACCGCAACGTCGAAACAGCCGTTTTCGGGATGGACACTATCTGGTCACGGAAGCCTCGGCACTGCTGCAAGGCCAGGGCAGCCGCGGGGTTCGAAACCCCGCAGGAGCGTCAGCCGCCACCAGCTCCTGGCCCCGACCGGCTCGGGCCGCGCCTGTTCCCGCGAAAAAACAGCGCCAGGAGCACAAGGCTGACGGGAGCGAACGTATCAAGGGCGGCCCACCCGGAGGAACCGCCAGGTACCGCGCAATCGCAGCCGTCTCGCGATGCTACATGGGTGTCAGGGGCGTCCGGGCACTCGGACGAGGGAATTCGCACCGTCGTGATCACCTCGAGGGTTGGCCGGACCTCACCGGCGAAGCTCGGCACGAGCCGCGAGTCTGCAAGCTCGTCGCTCACGTCGCGGTCAAAGCGAAGGTGTGTGATCCAGCCGCTCGAGATACCAAAACCCGAGACAGCCCCTCCGAAATGCGCCGGTGCGGCGTAGAGCGTATCACTGCTGTCGTCCGCGGCCTCCATCCTGCTGCGCGCGAGCACAAAGGCCTCGGTGATCTGACGGCCACCGCGGGGCTCGTAGGCAAGGCGATGCATCAGCGGGACGTGCTTGCCGCGAAAGCTCACGACGACGGGCTCCAGGTCGATATGCGCTCCGCGGTCGTCGGGCGGGTGCACTCTCAACGCCACAAACCATGCGCCATCCCCGACGTAGTGGGAAAACGCCTCGTCGTCGGCTTCGTCGTGCTTGAAGCCGTTGTCGTCCAACCATGCAAACAGAGCCTCAGGGGTTGATGCGTTGACCAACGTGGCATCATACTCATCGGTCGTCAGGGTGTTCTTGAAACGCACGACCCCGGCACCAATCACGACCGAGCTAAGCTCCTCGTCGTCGCCATCGAAGAAGTCGGTTTCTTTGCTCCCGCGGACCCCGGGCGTGGGGGAATAGCGAACGCCTCCGCCGAGGCATCCACCGCTTCTTCGAAACTTGGGGTCCCGACACTGGTAGCCGAGGCTCTCATCTTCGACCTCTTCCACCACGTGCTCCTCACGCGGAATCAGCAGGGCACCCAGATGCTCGAAAAGATCGCGGTTGGCGACGTGCACTTCGGGACGCGCGGGCACCGGCATGACCAACCCGGAGGAACCGCCCCAGGCGAAGACCTGAGGCTGCACGACCATCTGCACGACCGAGTCGCGCTCCGCCACCAACCGCTCACCGGAAGGACAGCCGTCATCGCCCACATCCCCCTCAGCAGCGACAGCGAGCTCTGCTTCCTCGAGGCCGGCATCTTCGTCCGCTGTGCCCGCGTCGCCATCTGGATCACCGGGGTCGAGCAACAGCTCGGGTATCGGCTGACAGCTGTGACCAACAACCTGGTCGTCAGCCAGCGCGAACAGCACCATGGTCGTCAAGTCGAACACGACCCCGCCGCGTTCCTCCACAGGCTCGACAACACGGCAAACGGCAAACACGTTGGGGGCCACGCTGAGGCAAAGCATGCCCACAAGCGCGGCACATGGCAGGCGCTCTCGCATCATCCAATCTTCCTTCTCCCCAACCACTCGGCACATGGAGCAAGAGGCGCGCCAGGATGTTTTGCCAACGATTCCTTTAGAAACACCTTCAGCCGGCGCCCACCGCTATGGCACTGGTGTCGCGCTCTCTAGCTCGGTGAATGATCCGTCCGGGTGCAAGAAGCACGTACCCCCCACGGGATAGGAACAAGCAGAAGACACGGGTCGGAAGACCGAAAGGAGACGCAAGCAGATGGGTGGCCGCCCTTCCGTTGAGGTGGGCATACGGCCCATCGAGGTGAGCTCGTTGGCCGAACCAGGCCTAAAAAATTCGCACATTCTTGCGAGGCTGTTGATCTAGCCCCAATCGCCGACCCGCATGGGCCCAAAGGGGCTCTCCCGACGCATTGACAAGGTCGCCAGGACGGGCAAGAGCATAAGGATCTCGCACGAGATTGGCGATGGAGGCGGAAATGGGTACCTGGGTGAAGCTGGCGGCGGCATCGTGTCTGCTGCTCGTCGTAGGCATGGGTTGTGGATCGGAGGGTGGCAACGACACGGGTGAGTCGGCGGCCTCCCAAGCAGCAGCTGGGGGCCAGACGACCCCGACGGGGCCGGGTATGCAAACCGCTGGGGCCCAGACGACGAGCCCAACGACGGGCGCAACGAATGCTGCGCCGGCGGCCGGCGCAGGTGCCCCGGGCGCGCCCCCCACCGCAGGTGCCAGTGGTGCGCCAGCTACGGCCCCGGGTGCTATTCCCGCCGGGCCGACTCAGCAACCGGGCCAGACTACGAACCCTACGGGTGCTGCGGGCCCCGAACCCACGCCGACGATGGAGCCCGGCATGGGCCCCATGGGTCCAAACACCGAGATGGTTCCCGAACTGAATCCCGGGGAGTTTCCCGACCCGCGTGGCGGCTGCGATCTCGACACCGGGTGGCCGGGCGACGACACGTGCATGGCGCCGCCCCCAGCAGGCGAGGGAATGCAGATCCATATCGGCCCGGAAGACTACAACAACGTGGGCGAATTCGAGTTTGGCCCGGGTCGGGAAAACTCCGAGTGCGTCAACTTCACAACTCCAAACGACGAGGACGTCTACTACCAGGGATGGGTCCTGAGCGGCCGACCCGGGACGCATCACATCATCAACACCATGTATAGGACGCCGAACTCGGGGGGCGGCTCCTCGTTCACCCTGTGCCGGGACGGGGGCACCGGAACCAACACCGCGATCGTCGCGAACCTTCCGGGTGCATCCAAGCCGTACATGCCCCGCGCGCCGGTCGCCCCCGAGAACAAGAACTTGGGCGCAATGGTTCCGGCCAACACAGCCGCGCAAGCCGACATGCACTACTTCAACTTCACGGACAAGCCGCTGCTGCGGGAGTTCTGGCTCAACCTCTACTACGTTCCGAAGGAGCAGGTGACCGAAGAGTCCAAGCAGGTTCGGGCCATGGGTGGCCTTTCCTGGACCGTCCTGCCGATTCCTCCCGGGGCCGATCAAGTCTACAAGTACGAATGCCCGATCAACTCGTCTGGACGCATCATCCAGCTGCTCGGTCACTATCACGCCCATGGCGTTCGCTTCACATCCCACCTGCGGCGCGCGTCCGGCGAACGGGTCAAGATCTTCGAGATGTACGACTATCTGGAGCCGCAGATCTTTTACTACGACTCCGTGACCCAGAACCCCGACTTTTCCGACAATGCTCCGGGCGCGCTCACAGGGATGCTTGAGGTCCAAGCTGGCGACAGCCTCGAGTGGGAGTGCCACATCCGCAACGATTCGAGCGTCGGCCTGCGATACACGAATGCGGTCGAGACGGGCGAGATGTGCAACCTCTGGGGCTCCGCCGTCGGTCCCAACATCAATTGTGTCGTGCCCTAGCTAGCGACCTTGAGTCAGCGTTTCGGGGACGTTTGCGTCAAGTTCGATCGCGTCGCCTTGATTGGAAGCGTCTGGACAAGGTCGCTAGTCCAGGTTCGGGAGGGACACCACCACACGGTGCCCGCCCGAGCACCATGTAGTGCGCTGCGCGTGCGAACGAGACCCGGCCTCCCCGCTGCGTACTGAAGCGCACGCACACTGCGCTTGTGTGGCCGAGCTGCGAAGCCGCCTTCTACTCGCGTGACAGCGCATGCTTCCGGCCCGGATTGATCGCAAACTCCGCCTCGCCTTGTGAGGTCTTCGACTTCACACGGCTTTCGCGCTCGAAAATGCGGGAGGATTCCGTCGGTTGTCAAAGGCCCCGTGAAGCCGAAAGCTCTGCGCGATACGACGCCGAACTCATGATTCGGGCTCTGTCTCTGGACGACGGTTTAGCGAGCACCGCAGGAAGTCGTTTTCTCCTCAACCCTGCCAAGTTCTTCCGACTTCGTGGGGCGACCGTGGAAACTATGAACGTGGGTAGCGCTGCTTCCAAGCCCGTTGGCAGCACGTAGCCCGGGCCTTTGAAAGGTAGTTCCGAATGCGCAGAGTGACCAATGGCGTAGGGCATCCGTCGATCATGGCGCAAGTGCTCTTGCCTGCGCTACTTCTACTTACAGCGGTCACGCTGATCACACTCGACCATCTCGCGACCTCGAGTCGTGACAACGCGATCGAAACGGCGACGCGGAACGCGACGCGGACGATTCGTGGCTTCCGGACCTTGCGTGGCTACTACACGCGGAACGTGGTGAAGCCGGTAAAGGCCAGTGGAGCTCTCTCGGTTCACTACGAACACGGACAAGACGGCGCGATTCCTCTTCCGGCGACGATGATCCACGAGCTCAGTGAAGAGCTATCACAGCAGCAGGATGGCATCGAGCTCAAGCTATTTAGCCGCTATCCGTTTCCAAATCGCGCGTCGCGCAAACTCGACGAGTATCAGCGACAGGCCCTCGACTACCTGGAGCGCTCCCCAGAGGAAACCTTCGTGCGGGTCCAAGAGATGAACGGAAGGACCGTGGTACGGGTCGCTCAAGCTGACACGCTGCAAGCCCAGGCCTGCGTAGGCTGCCACAACAGTCACCCGGAGACACCAAGAACCGGTTGGGCCCTAGGAGACGTACGTGGGGTGCTCGAGGTGGCTGCTCCGATCGAGAGCGATCTTCGACGAAACGATGCGCTGGTAAAGCAGACGGAGCGGTACGCCCTGCTGGGATATGGGATCCTGGCGATCTTCGTGGCACTGGTCCTGTATGTCATCCGTCGGCGGCTAAGGGTGGTCCGTGACTTCGCCGCTTTGACGGCTACCGGCGACCTGAGCCGTGCCATCGAATCAGCCAAGTGGCGCGACGAGGTCGGTGTGGTTCGCAGCAGCTTTTCAACCATGGTGTCCAATCTCCGGAACCTGGTGCAAAGCATTACCCGGGCTTCTACCTCGGTTCGCTCCAAGTCCTCTGAAATTCAAGATGGACTCGCCGAGCTCTCGCGCGTCACAGAGAACGGTGCCGCAGCGGTACACCAAACATCGGCGGCCACCGAGCAAATGACGGCCACCGTCGACCAGAACGCAGAGAACGCCCGAGTTACCCATGAACTCACACTGCGAACAGCGGAAAAAGCGCGCAGCGGACGGGGCACCCTGTCAGATGCAGTAGACGCCATGAACGACCTGGCGGATACGTCATCCCGTGTCTCGGACATCGTCTCGATGGTGGACGAGATCGCGTTCCAGACGAATATGCTGGCGCTGAACGCGGCCGTCGAAGCCGCCCGAGCGGGCGAGCACGGGCGAGGCTTCGCCGTCGTCGCGACCGAGGTCAGGCGCCTTTCAGCACGAACATCCGCCGCGGCCGATGAGATCCAGCAGCTGGTGCGCGCCAGCGAGCACAAGACACGTTCCGCGCAACAGCAGGTAGAAGTCTCCGGGAAGGTCTTTGACGAGATCGCAGCGGACGTGGAGTCCATCTCGCAAAGCGCATCCGAGATCGCGGCCGCTACCCGCGAGCAGGCAACTGGCATCGAGGAGGTGAACAAAGCTGTCGTCATGATGGATCAGCTCGTCTCCTCTAGTACCGCCATGATCGGTGAGGTGTCAGGGGCAGCCAATGCGATGGGGGCAGATGCCGACGACCTGGCGCGCTCCGTGGCGATGTTCAAGCTCCCGAACCGGGGAACGCCAGCGAACTCAAATGCGGCTGGGCCAATGGACAAACCGGCCACGGTGGACGCGACCACGCTCGAAAGCCCGAACGTGGGCGACGATGAGGTTGACGACCCGTTCGCCAGTCTCCCCCCCAAGGCGGCCGGCGAATGACAAGAGCCACCCCGGACCCACACCGAAAGCACCATGGCTACCCAAGGGCCAATCGCCTCCGTGACTCGTCACAGAGTACACAGGCGCGCGGGTGCTCGTGCCCAGCATGCCGGAGCCCTCGCCCGCCCAGCCCGCTATCCAGGCCCGTGTCAGAGCATGGACGCTAACCCTTCACAGCCAGCTTCGGTGAGCATTCTCTCTCCAGCTACTGTAGCGGACCCCGAGCAACTGCGCTCAAACCTGCTTTTGCTTTGTCAGGAATGCGCCAAAGCCGGTCACGATCGACCCATCCTCGTGGACCTCCGCAACATGACCTCGCTAGCCTTCCCAATCTTGCAGGTCCTGTTGGCCGCTCGTCGCCACCATCCCGAGATCTGCTTGGTCGGGTGGCCGAGCAGTGTCATGGAGCAGCTGCGCCGGTGCGGCATCGCAGAAATACTCATAGATGCGAGAGAACATGGCTAGTCCAGGTCCCTCGCGCATGCCCCGGTGGGGGCGCCTGCTGACGCCCACGAGCCGGAGCGGACGATCGTGGGGCCGGCAGTGAGCTCCTCTGCATTGGCAACCTTCGCGGTTGACGCAGTCGACATCGTCGAGGAGGTGGAGCGCTGGTCGTTGGTCCTGGAGCAGTCGCCCTCCCAACCAGCCGCGCTGCACGGGCTCTTCCGGGCGCTCCATACGCTCAAGGGGGCCGCTGCCTGTGTTGGACTGACCACGCTCTCCGAGCTGGTCCATCAAATTGAGGACTCCGCCTCCGCCGTTCGCGACGGCCGCTTGACGCCCACCAAAGCCTTCATCGACGCAGTCCTGTCCGCAGTAGATCTGTTCCGAAGGCTCGTGCACGTAGCGGAACAAGGCGAGGCCGCCCTGGCGGCGGTAAACGGGCGCGAGGCGGTACTCGAAATGTTCGCCCATACCGTGGAGAGCGCAAGCGGCACCGGGCCCGTCCGAAGCCTCGGCCGCCAGGTGGTAGAGATGGCATTCGAAGAAAGCCTGTCGGACATGATGGAGGACCCGCTCCTGCTGCTCTGTCAGGTCGCCGATGCAGGTCGATCCATCACCGTTCAGCTGAGGGACGAGGCGCTGCCTCGGTTGGAGGAAATGGACACCAACATTGCCTACGTGTCCTTCCGGGCTGTGTTGGAAGAACCTGTCCAGGAAGCGGACCTTTGGAACATCTTTGCGCTCAGTACCCTTAGCAATCGGATTTCGGTCGGGCGCCTCTCCCCAGAAGCTCCGCAAGACCCTTTCGCGCAGCCCGCTGCCAGTCCGTCCAACGTCTTGGGATCCTCAGCAGCGAGCGCGGACACTGCCACACTCCGCGTTTCAGTACACAAGCTGGATACGCTGCTTCACAATGTGGGTGAGCTCGTGCAATCCGTCTGCCAATCACAGACCATGCTGATGCGCGACGACTTGGATGCCCCGACCAAACAATCTCTGCTAGAAGACCTCGACAGCACCACCCGCAGACTCCAGGAAACCGCGCTGGACTTGCGCATGGTGCCCCTGCGCACGGTGTTCCAGGGCTTTCAGCGTACAGTGCGCGACCTGTCAAGCTCACTCGGCAAAAGCGTCCGCCTGGCTTTCGAAGGAGAGACTACGGAAGTAGACAAGACCGTGGCGGAGAAGATCGTCGATCCTCTGAGGCATCTCGTCCGCAACGCGATCGACCACGGATTGGAGCCTCCGGAAACACGCGCTCAGGCTGGCAAGCCAACCGATGGAACAATACTCTTGGCGGCACGCCATCAGGGTGGAGAGGTGGTCATCGAAGTGAGCGACGATGGCTCAGGAGTCGACTTGGATGCGGCCCGAGCAAAAGCAGTGGGCCTTGGAATTTTGGATGCGTCCGACGATCCCGAGCCGCAAGATGTCCTCAAACTTCTCTTTCACCCGGGCTTTTCTACCTCCACATCCGTAACGGAGGTGTCAGGTCGCGGCGTGGGGTTGGACGTCGTGTCAACCAACATCGTGTCGCTTGGCGGAAGCGTCGGCGTGAACTCGCAAGCCGGAACTGGCACTCAATTCCGGCTATGCCTCCCTATGTCGCTGATGATCGTAGACGCGATCACGACGCGCGTCGGAGAGGACAGGTACTCCATCCCGCTGCCGGCGATTCGGCACCAGCTCCGACCTAGCGCGAAGCAGCTTGCCACGCTTGATGGTGAGGCAGAGATGCTGCGCCTTCGGGACGCGGTTGTACCGCTTGTGCGGCTCGACCGCCTATTTTCGGTTCCTGGTGCCATCCAGGATGCGACCCAGGCGGTCGCCGTCGTGGTCGAGCACGCGGTACAGCCGTACGCCGTGCTAGTCGACACAATCGAATCTCAGCAGCAAATCGTGGTCAAGTCACTCACGAAGAACTTCCGCGATATCGCCGGCCTGGGTGGGGTAGCCACGCTGGGAAACGGCGAACTATCGCTCGTGCTCGATGTTCGCTCGGCATACGGCCGAGCATTCGACAGCGCTGCACGGCGTTGAACGAGTTAGATGGATGAAGGAAGGCAGTGACATGAGAGATGTGGGGCTAAAACGCCTACACGAGAACCAGCCGGAAGACATTCTGGATAATTTCATGCTGGCTCCAGGGGAACGCCAGGCACTCGCTTTCTGCACGTTGGGCGAGACCTACGCCATCGAGCTGACAAGTATCCGAGAAATCATCCACAGCACCAAGGTAACGCCTCTGCGCGGTGCGCCGTCCTTCATTTCTGGCATTCTGAGCGTACGCGGAGAGATTATCCCCGTGATCGATCTCGAGGTGAAGTTCGGCGGGCCGCCCGGAGAGTACGATCAAAGGTCCGCGATCGTTGCCGTCGAGGTCGACTCGCGCACCATCGGAGTCCGTTCGAAGGCGGTGCGGGGTATCATCACGTTTCACGAGGACGAGCTCAGGGCCGCGCCGGTCATCTCAACCCGGATCCGAACTGAGTTTATTTCCGGCGTCGTGAACGGCAACGAAGGCCTCGTGATCATGTTGAACGTCGATAGGCTCCTCTCCGACGAAGAGATGGCCTCCGTAGAGTCAGCTGGGGAGTCGTCACCCTGACCACCGCGGCCAAGACACTCGACGCAGGTGCCAAGAGCGGTGACTTCGCCCAAGTGTCAAGGCTCGCTCGAATGCTGGTCGGTGTGACAGTTACGCCGGCGCGCTTCGATGCGATTCGGAGACGCCTAGAGGGACGCGCCCGCACCACGAGTCACACCAGCCTGGCCAGCTACCTGCATCACGTCGAGACTCACCGCGAATCACCCGAGGTTCAGCAGTTCATCCACTGCATCACAACCCACGAGAGTTCCTTTTTTCGTGAACCCATACACTTCGACCGTCTCCGCGAGATCGCGGTGACCTGGCGCCGCACTGCCAAGCCGGGCGACTTGTTTCGCGTTTGGTCCGCCGCCTGCTCCCGCGGCCAAGAAGCCTACACGATTGCTATGACTCTCGATCGCGCGGGCCTGGGTGCTGCTCAGACACGGATTCTTGCCACGGATATCAGTGACATGGTCCTCGCACACGCCGACATGGGCGTCT
>JAPPOR010000163.1 GCA_028817905.1 Myxococcales bacterium | reverse complement strand
TCTCGGACTGAAGGTCGTCCCTCTGTTCGACGTGGCAGCCTAAGTTTCAGGTCAGCCGGTAGAGCGTCGCTCGCCCCGAACGGATTCGTCCTTGTCCACGCCAGAGGCCGTGGGCGCCGTTCCGTCCTCTTGCGTGGACGTGGCCGCCTGTCTTGCTGTTTCACCGTCTGCCGTGCGACCGTTGGGGCGCCCTTCTGGGCGTTCCCCGCCATCCGCGCCCCCCCCGTTCGACTTGCATTCGCCGGCCGCCTCCCGCGCTCCTGTTTCGGCGCTTGGCCGCTCTGCCCTCGGATGCCCTTCCGTGCTGGCTACGCCCTGTTGCCGGTCATGGGTGACGGAATCTTCGGCGGGTGAGCGCGCTCGCTCGCCGTCGCGAGCTGTGTTTTTGCCCGTTCCGGAAGCCTCTTCGGCGGCGTCGCGAGCGGTGTTCTTGCCCGCTCCGGTAGCCTCTTCGGCAGCGGAACGGGCGTCGTCGCGTTTGCCGGCGTTCAAGCTGCCATCGCCGGCAGGCCGTGCACGCTCACCGTTGCGCGAAGGGCTTGGCTTGACGGCACTCGCACTGCCTTCTCCGGTGGGGAGTGCGCGCTCGCCATTGCGCTGGGCGTTGTGCTTGCCGGTATTTGATCCGCCTTCGCCAGCAGGGCGTGCGCGCTCGCCGTCGCGGGCGCTGTGCTTGCCCGTATCGGAGGCATCCTCGGCTACTGAGCGCGCGCGCTCGCCGTTGCGCTGGGCATTTTGCTTGCCAGTGCTCGAGCCGCCTTCAGCGGCCGGGCGCGCTCGCTCGCCATTGCGCATCGCGCTGTGCTTACCCGTGCTGGAAGCTTCCTCAGCAGCCGAGCGCGTGCGCTCGCCATTGCGCAAGGCGCTGTGCCTGCCAGTAGCCGATGGCCCATCCACATCAGACCTGCGCATCGCGGCGTGCTGGCCTGTGGACGTCTGTTCGGAGGGGGTCTGCCGCGCGCGCTCAAACGCCTGCTGCTCCTCTTCCTTCTCCTGCCAGGGGTACTTGATGCGACTGTGATAGGCGCTGCACAGACTCTCCACAATACGCGCCATGACGATCTTGAGCTCCTCCAGTGTGAGCCCTGACTCGTCGAGCTGACCTTGCTTGAGCTTGCCAAAGATCACCCGCCGTACGAGGTCTTCGAACTTTTCGCGGGTCGGTGGGTCGACTGTTCGTGCGCCAGCCTCGATAGCGTCGATCAACATCAAGATACCGGCCTCACGGGTGCGTGGACGCATCCCCGGATACCGGAACGCGTCCTCCGTGAGCCCCTTGGGATTTCCCGACTTCTTGCACTTGTGCCAGAAGAACTCGATCACGCTGGTGCCGTGGTGGGTGTACGCGAACTCGATGACCGCTTCGGGAACGCCCCCTTCCCGCAAGATCCGAACGCCCTCGACCACGTGGGCCATGATCGCATCCGCGCTCACGTCCGGTTCCAGCTCATTGTGCGGACTGGCTTCCCCGGGCTGGAGGTTCTCGACGAAGTACTGCGGCTGAACGCTCTTGCCCAAGTCGTGATAGTAAGCGCCGACGCGCGTCAGCAAGGCGTCGGCATGGATGGAGGCTGCGGCCGCCTCGGCAAGGTTGGCCATCATGCGCGAGTGCTCCCACGAACCGGGGGCCTCGTTCTGCATCTTTTGCAGTAACGGCTGCTCCAGGTCACTGAGGTTCAGCAGCTCGCCGCGGGAGACGATCCCGAACATGCGCGAGATGGGCACATGTAGCAGCAGTCCCAAGACCCCTGCCCCCATACCACCCATCAGCGAAGCCAGTGGTGCCGACCGTAGCTCCAGCGAAAGCTCGTGCTCAAGGTCGAAGCCATCGTAGATCTCGCGCACGGCTACATAGACGATGGCGGCCGCTGCGCCGCCCAGCAGACCGGCTGGGATCATGGTCGTCGCGCGGCGTCGCCCGCGGAAGGCCAAGCTCGCCGTCGTGGTCGTCATCAAGTACACAACGGTCACTACTGGGTCATATGAAACCAGCGAACTCCCCCCCAGTGTGATGATCAGGCTCAGCATGACACCCGTGCGCCGATCGACGTACAGCGACGCCCACAGGGGAACGACGGCCGCAGGCAACAGATAGGGAGGCAAATCGGACAGGAGCATCCCCAACTTGCCGCCCACAAGCAGGACCGCCGCCAGCGCCAGTAAGCTCACCTGCACTCGCAACAGGCCGGCCCGCTCCGAACTCGCCTGGCGCATGTAGGCGGTCCCCATCAGTACGATCAGAAAGTACAGGAGCCACTGGGCCGCCAGTTGGG
>JAPPOR010000225.1 GCA_028817905.1 Myxococcales bacterium | reverse complement strand
TGCCGACCCGGTCACAAAGCCGGGTCGGCGGCTATCTTCCTGAGCAAAACGGGAGTACCCGAAAAAGCAAAGGTCTTCGACTTCGTGCGGAGGCGCGAAGTCGAAGGCAGGTCCAGGCCGGGCCTATCGCGGATTCTCCAGCCCCTTTGCTGGCTTGAAAACCAAACCCCGACACCAGCCGCGGAAGCGCGACAGCCACGACTCGATGCGCACATACTCGGCATCTCCAAGAATCATCAGATCCGCGCCGATCAGGATGGCTGCGAATGTCGTTAGACCCATGGCGGTCGCGATGCCCAAATGAAAGACGACACCCATCGAGGCAGCTAGGATCCGCGTTTTCTCGTTCAGGAAGACCAGGAACGGAAATCCCACCTGAAACAGAATCGTCCCGTAGCACATGATGGTCGACAGCGACGGATCCTTGTACAGCAGCTCGCTCACCCCGGGAAAGTGAAACTCGCCCGTGCGCGTCGCATAGTACAGTGCCGTTCCGGTGGGCCAGGTGGTGCCTTGCAGCTTCCAGGTGCCCGCCATGATGTATACGACGCACAGCTGAAAAATGCAGAGAAAGACCGACGCGTTGTGAAGCACGGCAAGCACACCACGAGGTGGACGCCTAACGTGCCATGCTCCGCACGCCGCGACGTTGGCGAAGCACAGGTAGAACATCGCAAGCTGAAGGAAGGCGTCTCCTCCGCCCCACACGGTGCTGTTTCGGGCGCGTAGTGAGGCCCAGAAGAGTAAGTTCAATGGAGTCGTCAGGTGTGTGCGCCAGCCGATTGTCCACAGAAACGCAAGCGCGAGCCCCGCGTGAAACAGGAGTTCGAACTGCCATGGGCTACTCAGGTTTGCGTACATATCGAGGGGTGGCGTCGCCTCTACTGCGCCGATCGGCATGAAGGCATCGATCCCGAATAGAAACGCTCGCTGCTGGTAGTTCAGAAGATACTCCAGCAGTACGGCAACTCCGGCGCACCACCGGAAGACAACCGGACCACGAGTGTGAGTCACATGGAGCGACCCGCGCTCAACAGCGCCCCACACGGACCGTATCATTCAAACCCCTTCAACCGTGCGAAGCCCTCATGTCTTCGCCATTCATGGGTTACCTTGACAAAGATGCCGCCCTGGTCGCCTTCGAAGCGGCGGGAGAACTCGGGCGGGCTGACGAACATCGCCCAAGCCTGCACTTCCCGAATCGAGCTGTCGGGGTAGTGCCTCCGGCATTCAACTGAAGCCACCCGGCCGAGGAGTTGCAGAGCGAGATCGGATCTGACCCGACTCAAGCGGTCGAGGCGGTCGACAAGCGCTCGCATCTCAGGATCGGTGTGACCGGTGGGGTTGCGCGCGATCGCCATCAAGAACGGGTCCAGTGGAGCGCCCAAGAGATCCAGGGGAGTGAGCAACGACCTCAGGACACGTTGTGCCGGACCGATTCTGTAGCGCTGATGCGTCTCCTCGAACCGTGTCGTGGCGTCGAAGGGGCCCACGACGCTGGTCTTCCCGTCTCGCTCCTTAACCCGGCATCGTGCCAGGATGTACCGAGACTGGCCACTGACGTCCGGGGCGAACAACTGCCAGGACTGCCAGAAGAAAGGATACATGTAGCGATGGATGTACCCAGCAGCTCGCTGCTGGACCGGGTTGCTCGGGACGACGTACAACGCTGTGATTGCCATGTGGTGCAGTACTGCAAGCCACACAAGGGGTATCGCAACTCGATGCCCCCACCTGGAACACAAGCCACGCAGCTGAAGCCAGCGCGGTGAACCCGTGATCGCGCGAAGTGGGTGACGCCAACGGAGACGGCTACTCACCGTTTGGGTCCTCGTTCTGGCCCAAGCGCTCGATGCTTGCGTTCGGAGGCGGTCAGGTTCTGCTCCGGGTCGGATCGTGGCCGGAGGCGAATGCGCGGTTTTGCCTGCACCTCTATCGCCGCAACGCCGACTCTTGCGACGTTGGCGGTCCGTGGGAGGACCGCGCGCCGGTTGCGTGCGTGGGGCCACACCACGTGGCGGCCCGTGTTTCCGATGAAATCAGCGATCGAGCAGAAAAGCGGTCGCCGTACACCACACTAGCCGGGGCCTCGTCATCGGGTGCTAGCGCTCGAGCCATCCGGTTCTTTGCCAGCTCCGACGTCGGTGCGAGGGGCGATGCGAACGACGTTCCCAGCGCGAGCAAGCACGCCAGGCCGACCAGCACCGGCGCTCCTAGTCTTGTATTCCGCCCCGCACTCATCATGGCTCCAGAGTTGGCCGAGGGGACTATTGCACGACGCGGCACCATCTGCACGCGTGCTGATGGCACACAAGCTCGACTAGCCAGGACTGGGCGTGGGACCTTTTCTGGACGAGAACTAGCTAGAGACCAGTACGACTTGATCACATCACGGTGCGGTTGCCCGTCGAGGCCCTCGAGGCGACCGTCCTGCTGGCAGATGTCTCTAAGCCCGCGACGACAGTAGGCGCCGGGCGCCACGTTCTTGTGGTCGACGATGACGCGGACGTTCGCCGTACGGTGGGGCGGTCGCTGCAGGTAATGGGATACCGGGTGGATGTGCTCGCGTCGCGTGAGTTGGCCAGTGAACGACTCGAGCGGACGGCTTTTCACGCGGCGGTCGTGGACGTGCAGATGCCGGGTCCGCGCCTGCCCGCGTTTCTACGAGAGTTGGGGACGCGCTGTCCCAGGCTTCCAATCCTCTTGATGAGTGGCGACCCGAGCAGCGAGTTGACTCCGGAGCTACGGGCGCAATCCCCAGCGCCTATGGGTTTTATCGCTAAGCCCTTCAACCCGGCTCAGCTCACGGCCGCGGTGCACGCCCTGACCGAGGCTTGACGAGCGCTGGCGGTCGATCCGGCCCGAGCGGGGTCAGGGCGCGTCCCCCGACAGGCGTTGCTGGAGGCGTTCCACGTCCTGCTCCAGTAGCTTCATGATCGCCGCCGTGATTCCAAGCGAGTCGTACGCAGCCTCCAGGCGCTCCTCGCGGACCCCGTCCACGGCGAACCCGAGGTCGTCCGCCGCGTTGTCCGGAATCAGCGGCCATCCGAAGCGTTGTGCCAGGTGTTCCGCGACCGTGATGGTCGCGATCAGTGGGTGCGGCATCAGGCTGCGGTCGAAACGGTGGTGCTGGCTCAGGACAATCTGAATGTCCGGGTTCAGCTTCCACAGCCGGGCGATCTGGCCGCCGCACTCCATGTGAACTTCGTCGATTGTCGGCCACAGGGTATCGAGCGCAGGCGGCTTGCCGCCGCTGCCTTCGCTGATGGCGATCAGAACGCCGCAGATGCCGACGTCATGCAGCAACCCGCACAAGAACGCATAGGAGTTGGCGACTGCCGTGTAGCCACATACAGCCTTGGCGATGTGCCCGGTTGCTACACAGTGACGCTGAACGTGAGTCATGACGTCGCTGTAACCGGGCACGCGAAAGACCCGCATGCCCATCACCACCTGCCAAACCACATCGCGCACCCCGTTGATGCCGAGGCGGCTGACGGCGTCGTCGAGCGACCGGAGCGGCGCCCGCGTGGCGTATGCGGGAGATTGGGCCACCTTGAGAACGTTGCTAGCGAGCAGGGGGTCCTGCTCGAGTACCCGCTTGGCTTCGGCGAGTGAAACATCGGGGCGGCGGGATACTTCCATCAGCTCGAACGCGGCCGCGGGCAGCACCGGCGGCTGGTAGTCGGGAGACGCAAAGAGCTCGCGGAGCCGAACTTCGAGGTCCTGAGGACCCAGGTCACCCAGGTCGTCCACGTCGATCACGTGGCTTCCTCGTCCGTAGCGCTCGTGCTGTCGGGCCGGGTGCTTGAAAGTCATCGGGAGATCCGGGGCGCTCTTCCGCCACCACTTTCGTACGGTCGATCCGGTCCTGCGCTAAACGGCATGCGGCGCGGCGGCATCGCCCAGTGTCAGGGAGCTGGAGGGCCACCTTCGAAGGGGCCCTGAGCCGGGTTGTCGAGGCAGCCTCGCCGTTTCCGGGCACCCTTCCTTACACACGCTATCAGTTCTGCTCAGCCTCTTGTGGCGCTGAGTGCACGTTCTGACGGCAAGATTCCGCCCTCGCCTGACCCCTGCCGAAGGGACTTAAGGCGTCTGCCTACTTCAGAGGTCCCACTTGTCAACCGATAGAGGACCTTGCCTGCAATAACCGGAGTCCAGTAGATGCCGCGCATTGGTGCCGGCCAGCCCCTCCCCTCCCACCGGAACCTGCTCGAAGCTGGGGAGCTCGACATGTTGGGAGAACTGGTCAACATCGCCCAGGGCCAAGCGGCCGCTATGCTGTGCAGCCTGGTCGGCGTTTCTACCCGCTTGCGCGCGCCCCGTCTGCAGATCTGTCACCCGACGGTGGCCAGAGAGCATCTCGCCAGCGGCTTGGGCGAAGCGACGGAGGAGTTCTTGATCGAGCAAAGTGCCAGGCTCGGCTTCTGCACCCAGGGATCCCTGCTTCTGTCCGTGCATGATCGCGATGCTTTCAGGCGGGAGCTGCTTCTGGAAGCGACGGAGCCCGACGCCGGCGGGGCGCTCGAAGTCGGAAACCTGCTCATGGGTACCTGCCTCGGGCAGCTTGCCGGGTTGCTAGGGTGTAGAGCTGCGTTTTCGCACCCACGCCTTACGGAAGGTCGACAAATCCACTGGAACGGTCAGTGCTCAACGACCTTCGAGGTCTTGCTCGTGGAGACATACTTTGGCCTCGACAACGGCGTTTTTGATGGGCGCTTCGACCTCGTGATCCCCGACTGGTCGTGGCCAATGCTTAGGGCAGCGCTGACTTCTCTCGAAGATGACCTTGAGGCGTAGACCATGAAGCTTGCCCGCGATCATCTGGTTTCCTGGGGCCTTTCGCAAACGGAGCAACTTCGGCTACTGGACACCATCACGGTCGGCGTCATGGTTGTCGACGCGGACCTGGTCGTTTACCCATGGAACCGCTTCATGCAAGAGCACACCGGGATTCCATCGCCGGAAGCGCTTGGAGAGCGACTGCACGATCTGCTGCCCTCCTCGCGTTTACCGATCGTCGAGCGCAAGGTGCGGAACGTGCTGCGGCTTGGAAGTTACGAGTTTCTGGACTCCAGAATCTATGGTCACATCTTGCCGATCCGCAACTGCGACGCCCTCGGAAGCCGGTTTGACTACGTTCAACTGAGCTGGACGCTCGTACCGTTCCATGGATGTCCAGACGGACGGCCCCGCGTGTGCATTTCGATGACGGATGACACGCATATCGTCGAAGCAGAGCAGGAACTGCTCCGCATCCGGTCGGAGCTGGAGCGCGCTAATCGCATCGATTCGCTCACAGGAATTCTGAACCGAGCGACGGTTCTGGCCACACTCGAAGACGAGCTTGTGCGGGCAGAGCGATACGGCCGTTGCCTGTCGATAGCGCTTATGGACATCGACCATTTCAAGCAGGTCAATGACCGATATGGGCATCTGGCTGGTGACGAGGTGTTGCGCAAGGTTGCATCGTGCCTCGATGAGATGCGCAGGCGCTCGGACGCTCTTGGCCGGTATGGCGGCGAGGAGTTTGTGGCTGTCCTAACCGAGACCAATCTCGAGGGAGCCATCGTCGCTGCGGAGCGGTTCCGCCGCGTCGTCGAGGAGCAAGCGATTCCCTTTGACCAGCATGTGATCAGGCCGACTGCCAGCTTCGGTGTCGCGGAGGTGATCCCGGGCCAGGCCCAAGAAGCGGCCCTCGCGATCGCGGACGAAGCACTATATGAGGCAAAAGCTTCGGGACGAAACTGCGTACGCGCGGGCACCCCGCCCGCCCGCACGGAGTAGGCGACTCCCAGGTTGCCTGGTGTCCTGTGGAGTGGAAGGACAAGCGAGGCGGTGTCGATACCGCGAATGATCCGGGTTGGGGGGATGGCTATTCGTCGTACGGGTAGCCACGGTTGCTGCGCAGTGTAGCTACGATCGCCCTAAGGTCGGCGAGTGATGCTTGCCACGCTTCAAAGGAGGGAGCGGACTCGATTCCGGCACTTTCGGCCACCGCATCAGAGATCTGTGCCTCCCAGGTATTGAGTAGCGGCTCCACATTCGACGCCGCGAAGGGCCCCTCGATGAAGGAGTCAACGTGTGCTTCGAAGCGGTCGTTGAGACCGATGAACTGTTGTACCAGCGGATCGCAGGATGCAGGTACGAGCGTGCCGGTGCAGGTGCACTCCGCTGGCTCTCGCCACTCCGGCCGAATCACCAGGTACTCGTGACCGACGAAGGAGGAATCCATGTCCCAGGGGATCAGTGTGAAATGGCCGCCGGCTGCGCTTTCGTACCAGTAGTAGTTGTGGTTGCCTTCGCCGTCTGGGTTGTTGCCCTGCCCGCCGGCGGCGCACCAGAAATGCAGCGGACCGTCGTCGTTGACGATCACGCGGTCGACGGCCAGGAAGGTCAGGAGAGTGTCCCAATGGATGAAGCGCGACAGGGCATCGCTGCCCAGCGGGATCGCGTCCTTGAAGGCGAGGAAGGCGTCGACATTCGGATCCTCGTCTTCATTGGTGTGCAGCGCGTTGATATAGGTCTCGGGGTCGTCGTGCAGTGGCCAGATCTCCTTGTACAGGTTGCCCTTGCCACCTTCGGTAAAGCGGCTCCGGGTGAAGCGGCCGTCGATTTGTTCGACCAGCGCGAATAGCCCGGCCAACTGGCCGTTTATCAGCAAGCGAGCGTGGACCGACCGGGGGGCGGCAGGCCGCTTTGTCGAAACATGTGGTACGCCAGGCGATCCCGCATCATCGACGGGTCACGGTTCATGGAATGGAATTGGAGCTTCTTGAGCCCGAAGAAGCGTCCTTCTGGATCGTATTCGTTGAAGCTTACCTTGATCGAACACTTCCCCGTTCTGGCCGTTGAGCCACGTCGCGAGAAATTGGTGCAGGGCGGTCGGAACGCTCCCACGCTGCCCTTGTACCGCATTGCTACCGAGTAGCTTTCCCCCTGGAAGAGCAGCTGCGCTGGGACATAGGCCTCCGCCCGGGGGTCGGTGTCGATGCTCGCGAGGTCCTCCGGGGCGACCGTGAGCTCATAGGTGCGCAGTTCATTGGGGTCGTAGATAAACGTCGCGTCGTCTTGCGGCTGAGCCACGATGCCGGGAAGGAGCTCTTCAGGTTTTTCGCGGTCGGTTGTGGCGGCGTCGCTAGCATCGTCGTTGGCAGGGGTCGGCCTATCCGGAGGGTTGGCCGCGTCTGGAGGTGCGCCGCTGTCGACCACCATCGGCGTCGCGGTGGGCGGGGCGCCCGGCATACCCGCATCATCGCCGCCACCAGAGTCGAACTCCAGGTCGGCGGTGCTGCCGTCTCCAGCATGCTCGCCAGTTGCCGTCACCACTGCCGCATCCATATTCGATGGGCTCGGTTCCGCCACACCAGTATCGATGTCTTCGCCTTCGGATGACAACTGCGCAACTCGGTTCTCGCCTCCCAGGCAGGCGCTGGTGCACGCGCACATCAAGAAGCCCCACCGGTACCAACGCAGGCCCACACCCAACGCGTACCACCACTAGCAGGATCTGCCGGCTTCGCGAGGGTCTCCTTTTGGCTTTTGGCCACAATGGTCCCCCAACGATCGTGCCAGCCAAGAAAAGTCTCGGCTTTTCACGATCTTCAAGACAGACGCCATCGCGGGTAAGCGACAGGATCGCGTGGCTGGCAGGGATGCCGTGGAAACCTTCGATGGCCTGCAGTCGATCTCGGTGCCACCGCCCAGCCCCAGCGAGTGTCCAGCTAGGTGTTAGCCGGGCTCCGCCCCGCCCAACGAGGCATGTGACCCAGGCGTCACCGGAAACCGCTGTCGCTTGCAGCTCATCCCCGGAGCGCTAGTCCCCTTGGCTCCCGGTGCCTTACAGCAAGAAAGCGCTGGACCACATTGACTCAAATGTCCACGACCATCCCGGTCAAGGGGCCTGGCTAGATGCCCTTTCCGGCCTCGATACCACACAAGTCCAGTATCCCAACAGGGCTCGTAATAGTGGCGGCATGGTGTGGACATGCCACCACGACGCGACACGCGTTCGCTAGTCCGGCTCATTCACGACCTGGGTGTCGGACTCGCGCAGGGATTCGGCTTGACGGGCTTCGACGCCCGACGGGAATACTGTTGGCATTTTCTAGGCCGGGGAAAGCCCTGTGGAGTCGAAGGACAAGCGAGGCGGCGGCGAAGTCGTCAATGATCCGGGCTAGGGCTGTGCGCGGCCAGGCGGTCGAGGCGCACGTTCGCTCCATGCCGTGACAATTGCTGACTCGCTGGCAACGCGGAGCTACCTGATACCAACTGGTCTGTACAGGCCCCGATTGTCGGAGTAGGGAACCAACCAAGGGATCGCACAGTGGACGCGAGGTCATCACAATGTCGGCGCGATACGGTACGTCGAAGCCGGGTGGGTGGCGGGTGCGCTGCACCTACGGCTCTGTGGCTCCGGGCGGTTCGCGTTGCCATCCTGCCGCTGTCAGTCGGCTGCGGCACCGGCACCGATATGATGTCGACGCGCGGAGACCCCGTCAGAGCCGACCTTGACGCTGGACTCGATGCCTCCCTAGTACGCTCCCCGACCGCCTCCCCAACTATCTCCAGGACACGGGTCACGGACCCACGAGACGATGGCGGCGGCGTCGCGCCAGTCGACCGTCAACGACAGGACGAGGGGGGGCGGCAGGAGCGAGTCAAGGAACTCGACCGCGTACCCGAGGGCACGCGCGCGAGCGACGCGGGTCTTGAAGAGGCGGACGCGAGCCAATCTATGGTCCAGGTCCCGGAGCCAGTGCCCTCGGACGTGGTGCCATGGGGTGTTGCCCCGTCCGCGTCCTCGTCGCGCATCCTCGACAGGTGGGCACCTCTGATGGCCGAAGCCGGCGTTCGCTGGGTGAGGGGCTTCGACGCCAGTCAGCCCGAGTGGACGTTTGATACGCTCGATAGGTCAGGCCTTGCGCTGAGCGGTATCCTGCAGCTGCGTTTGCCTGGTGAGGCCGTGAGCTTTCCCGTCTCGGACCTGCCAGCATGGGAGCAATACGCCAAAGGAGCGGTCGAGCGGGCGGGCGAGCAGGTCGCCTACTGGGAGGTGTGGAATGAGCCGCCCAACTTCAGCGAAAACAAGGCCCCTGCTGACTACGCCAAGATCGTGGTCAGCGCGTACAACGCGGTCAAGGCAGGCACACCATCGGCTCGGATCGGCATAGCGGCCCAGAGTGTAAACCTGAACTTCCTGGCGCAAGCGCTGGACGCAGGCGCACGCAATCACTTTGACTTCGTGACATTGCATCCCTACGAGATACTCGACCTGGTTCGCGAGGGTTGGGAGCCCCTGTTCATGAACATCGTTCCGACCGTGCGCAAGTTGCTGGCCGACAAGAGTCCGGAGCAACGCGATGTTCCGGTTCTGTTCACGGAGTTGGGGCTGCCCATCGGAGCTCGTGTAACGCTTGAGGAGCAGGCTGATATCCTCGTGAAAGCCTACGTGCTGAGCCTCGCGCAGGGGGTGAAGCGTGTCCATTGGTTCGAACCACTGGACGGAGACTCCGGGAGGTTTGGGCTCGTAGATCGGCACGGAGCGCAGAGGCCGTCATATACGGCGCTGCGAGCACTGGTCTCGTACCTCGGCGAGCAGCCACAGTACGTTGGCTGGAGCAGGCTGGGCGGGGAGGCGTACGGGTTTGTGTTCGAGGGCACAGACGCTCCTGTCCTGGTTGCCTGGACTCCACCGGAGATCGGTCAGGACGTCGACATGGCCACCGAGGTGGGCGTTATCCGGCCCGGTTACGGGACCGAGATGAGGCTCACCGGCTATACGCTGACGAACTCACCCGTGATCATCGCGGGCATTCCGACCCAGCTCGTCGCGGAGGCGCGCGAGAACGCCGGCAAGCCGCTCCTGTGGGGAGGCGACTTCACCACGGCTGGGGAAGTCTCGTACGCTGGGCCCGGCGCTGAGCTAGGGCTGCATCCTGCGGGGAACCGTTCGCTTATCACCATTGACGGCATCCAGGCTCTGGACGCGACTGGACGCGGCAGTTTGCGGTTCGCCGTCGACCCGGGATTCAATAGCTATGCGCCCGCTCGTTTCGAGGTCGAGGCGGAGTTTCGAAGTCTGACGGAAGGGAGGGCCTGGTTCACCCTCCGATACGAGGCGGTTGATGGCTGGGTCGCTGCTGGCGAGCCGTACGACGTTCCCAACGACGATCAGTGGCATACCCAGAAGTGGACGCTCGAGAACACACAGTTCGTGGGGAAGTGGGGCTATCACTTCGATTTCGACTCGAACCTCCAGGACGAGTCTGCCTACTGCGTGCGCAGCGTGAAGCTGCGCAAGCTGGAATAATGGCCGCCCCTGTACGAACGCGAGCCTGGCTCTGATGTTTCAACGCACGATCGACGGGCGGCGAACGCTACGTTGCCCCATCATCGGCCGAGCTCGCCGGTGGCGTGATGGTGGTGGCGGTGCGGCTGGGGCGCGCGGTCAGTGCCTGCAGGCCTGGGTGAGTAAGTTCCGGTCGGGTGGTAATTTCGTTGGCTCGCAGTTGGTAGACGAGCTCGACCGACGGTCGCGCATCGTCGATACCAAAGCCGCCCCCGCGGAGGATGTCCGAGTAGGTGGCCGTGTGAAGCTCCGTGAAGCCCGTAAACTCCAGCTCCTGGCCATCGACTGTCAGCGAACGGTACGCGGGCTTGCCCTGGTCCAGATAGCCTGCGGGCAGGTCAGCCTTGTCCAGCGAGAGCAACCAGCGCACGTTGGCGTGTTCGAGCTCCAGCATACCCGCCATCCGGTGCCGATCGGCGAAATGGAGTTCGTGGCGCTGACAGGCTCCGAACAGCCACAGGAGCAGGTCGAAGAAGTGGATGCCAATGTTCATGGCGACCCCTCCCGAGCGCGCCGGGTCGCCTTTCCATGAAACGTCGTACCAGGGGCCGCGGCGTGTCACGTAGCTCAGCACCACGTCGGCCTTGGACCCCGTACCAGCCGCGCACGCCGCTTTGCGGTCCGCCTCCAGACGCTTGCGGAGGGAGCTCAGGGAGGCCAATAGCCGCAGTTGAAGCACGGTGTAGATGCGGTGGCCGTACTCGCGCTCCAGCTCCTGGAGGGCGTCCAGGTTCCAGGGGTTGATCGTGAGCGGCTTTTCGCAGATCACGTCGGCATGTACGCGCAGCGCCAGGCGCGCGTGCGCGTCGTGAAGGTAGTTGGGCGAGCAGATCGATACGAAGTCGATCCGGTCGGCGCTGTTGGCTCGACGCGCCCGCTCAACGAAACGGTCGAAGCGTTCGATCTCGGTGAAGAACAGGGCGTCCGGGAAATAGCGGTCCAACGCGCCGACGGAGTCATGTGGGTCAGTGGCCGCTAGCAGACGATTGCCGGTGGCGTGGATGGCTTGCATGTGCCGCGGAGCGATGTAGCCGGCGGCACCGATCAGGGCGAAGTTCTTCAAGCTACGTCTAGGTTGCACCCTGAGGCCGGTTTTGCAAAGTATCTTCGTGTGGTTGCATGCCCTACGCCGCCCCGTAGCCTGGCTGACCCTCGTGACCCAGGGACCCTGCAAGTCCGGGCGAACAAACCCTTCGCCGGTCGCCGGACCTGGGGGCGCAAGCGGACCGGAGGCGAGCAGTTGTGCGAGGGCGCGTGATTTGGCGATGGATGCTAGGGTCGGCGCCATGACAGAAGCATTCACCCCGGCCAAGGCCATCACCTCAATCATAGGTCGTCTCGATGTGCGACCCGACGGACGGGATCGCTTCGTGGGCGACGCGATGCGCGGTGGGCCGCCACGGGTTTTCGGCGGCCTGGTGGCC
>JAPPOR010000088.1 GCA_028817905.1 Myxococcales bacterium | reverse complement strand
ACCGGTCTGCCAACCGGCCGAGAGCCCGAAAAGCGTCGGATGGTCAGCCTGCGGCTGGGCGTGATGCCGGCAGTCGCGACCACCACCCTGCCGCGATCGCCGTGGACCGCGTGCCGCCCCGTGCTTCCAGCTACGCGAGCGGCCACCACCGCCTTGTTGGGTGCGACAGGAGCCACGCGGGCGGGCGCTGCGTTCGCGGGCGCTGAGGGCTGCCGGCAAAGCCGAGCCGCGACTGAAGACTTGCTCGAGTGCAGAGGACGACGTCGGCACGAGGTATCGTCGGCCCGTGCCAAGCTGGCAGCGGCTGTGCAGATCAGTACCGATACAAGAAACGTGGGAAAGTGGATCGGGTTGCGCTTGCGTTGGGTCATCGCAGACTCCTCTCGAATGCGGTCTGGGTTCCCTGGGGCAGACGCTGGCTTCGCCAGAACGATCACAAAAAAGGGCGCGCACGCTCCGCCAGAACCTGTGGATAGGCCGGTTCCTCCCTGCGGGCAGCCTGCGCCGGACGATACCGGGGGGCGGTCCCCCCGAACGCCGTGTGCCGGCCTGGTAGAAAATGTCGCGGGACGTGATCGTTCCTCGCGACCTGGCGTCTACCTCCATGAAGTTCGAACCAAATGGCACCCACCCCTACCGCTTTTGAGGGAGGCCCGACAAACCGCCGGGCCGCCCATACCGACGCACGCTGTTCTCCTCCCCCCGGGCAGCGTGCGTCTTTCTTTTGGGGCGCCCAGCGCACGCCGCCAGCAACGTGGGCTGAACGGCATCTTCAATCAACTCGAGCCGAGCCGCACCGTGCTGCGCCAGGTGCTCGACAAGCTGGGCCCAACTCGTACCGCAGAAAGGCGAGCGCTACGGCACCCAACTGTAGGGCGGGATAGGATGCTCGAGCCCGACGTTGAACGGCGTCTCGAGCTGCCAGGCATCTCCGGTCGCCAGGTCCAGAACAGCCAGGTCCCCTGTGAACCGGGAACCGTTGTGAAAGCCAGCGAGCAGTTGCGCCCCATCGGGTGACCAAGTCGGCCCATACACGCGCAGGTTTGAGGTCAACAACTGCTCTACGCCCGTCCCATCTAGGTTCATGCGCCAGATTTGGCCATTGAACTGAAATGCAAAGAACTCCCCGCTCGGATGCACAGCGGGCCAATAGCCCGGGGCACCAAGCTTCCCATCGTCGTCGATCAACGTGAACGTCTCAAAGTCGCTTGTCAGGTGGAACCCGTCACTTCTCGCAAACAGCAGGCGCCCATCCGGCAACCAGGCCGGGTCGCTGCCCGGCACGCGGCCCAGCTCGTTTCCGGATAGGTCGAAGACCACTATGAGGACGTAGCTGCCATAGTGCAGCTCGACTGCCACCACGTCGCCATCGGGGGAACTCGCAACGTCCCGGAACTCGGATTCCGTTGGGAACACCACACCAGCATCGGTCCGGGGATTGGCGATCTCATGGCTGCACGGCGTCACCGGCGTGACTAGTCCGAGCTCGTCCCCAAGCACAACCCGGTAGAACGGCTCGGTGTAGGAGCCAGAGCCAGGGGTATTGGGGCATGGCTGCAAGAAGACGGTTGGTCCCTGCGATTTCTGGCGCCTCGGTCGGGCCCCGTCTGCGTAGTATCGGCTGGTACCCTCCGCGAGGTCCAACTCCATGATGCCTCTCGGCTTTGGAGCGATCGCGCTGCTCATGATGCCCATCACCAGCGTTCCTTGCAGACGTCGATGGGCTGGCACCGAGTCCGGTGTTACCTCAGCGCCCTCCGATGCTCCACCATCTGCGGTCTGGGCATCAGACGATGACGCATCCTGCGCGCCCGAGCCAGCGTCTCCCGAGCCAGCGTCTGCCGCCTGACGCCGCTGGCCACTTTCGGGCGGCCCGCCATCGATACCGGTGTTGGCTCCTCCGCCCAGGGATCCGTCCCGTGACGTGCTGATCCCGCTATCCAGATCCGCGGAGAAGGGGCGTACATCGGCCCGCGCGCTCGCGATGGCCCCATCAGTGGCCTCCGTGCCATCGCGAGCCGCAACACAGCCGAAGAGCCCATGACAGACCAAGCAAGCGAACCAAAGCCCCTGATGGGGTGGCGCCCTTCGCAGCCTGCGTGTGCCCGTGAGTCCGGCATACCCCACCGGCTCGCAGGGCCCTCGACTCCGCATCATGCTCGATCGCCGCTTGCGACCACAGCGAGCCTCGCCTCCTTCTGCTGTACCCATCATTCCTCTCGTGATCGCCGTTGGGTGACGCGACGACTCAGTTGGATCGGCGCCCCAGCACCTCTCATTGGGTGCACCGAACAAGCGTTCGTGTGCCGATAGCCGTGTCGATATACTCCTCACAAGCTCTGAACCCGTAGTCCTGGCAATCGAGCTGTTCGTCCGGCCGGCCACACAGGCTCATCACGCTTCCCTGACAACGCTCCTCACAATTGAGAAAGCCTTCGATGGTCTGCCCGGGGCCGAGACAGTAGCCACCTTCTCCCTGTTCGTTGAGTTCGCAACGATCTCCGACGAAAGCGCAGTCGAAGCGGGTCTGCAGGCCATCTGGGGAGCACATGACAATCGCGCCGCCCTCGCATGTCTGCGAGTCCAGCTCGCTACAGCTGTTGTCGTGCGTGCAGACGGGGGCACCCTCAGACGTCGTCTCGCAACGGGCTTCCCAGATGCCGCAGTCGATGACGTAGGGCTTGCCATCCAGGCATCGGTAAGGGCTGCCCGCGCAGCCGACCTGGCCATCGGTGCAAGACGTCGGTTCCGGCGCAACACAAGGGTGAACGTTCGGTGACAATCCGATGTCCTTGCTCGGCAATCGACATGAGGCCCCCCTGTGCGCGCAATCGACTTGGATGGCTTGCGGCGCCCCGCAATATGTTGCCAGATCCCCGTCACAGCGCCATCCGGCGACGCCCGAACAGATCCCGAGGTCGTGTCGGCGAGTCACTCCCACGCAGGCGAGTACGTCGTCACAGGTCCTAACGTGGTGGATACAGGGAGGGTGTGGCGCAGCGGTCTGGAGCCGCAGGTGGATGCAGTTCCCGAGTCCGAGCCCGCGCGGTAGGCAGGAGGCGAGAGCGACGCAGCCGCGATAGTGCCCTTCGAGCTCTTGGGACGTGGCCATCTCTTCGATCCGCGCTGGTGTAGTTGGGGCATCAAACGGCACCCCGCTTTCCCGCTGGCGGTTCTTCGTCGAGGCGTCCATGCCCCCCGGCCGTTCCTGCGACGGTGGCACGCGCCGACTGGGCCCGCCGTCGACTCCTTCCTGGCGCGCATCAACTTCTTCTTCCCGCTGCTCGCCCACTTGCGCTGTCGCGCCGCTGCGTTGGCCCCCATCCTGGGTAACAATTTCTGACCCGCCTATTGCGGCATCCAGACGGGTGCGACCGGCCAACGTGCTGGAGCCCGCAGGCTCCGCGTCGCAACCCAACGCGAGCCACGCCTCCGCTATCCACAGGGCTCGACGGATCGGCAACAGGCGATGGTCCCACCGTTTGTTCTTCGCGAGAGTGCCCATCATGGTCTCTCTAGCGCGGATGCGCAGTGCACAAAGATTCTTCCGGCGGCATTGATGCCACTTGCACAGTGAGCGAACCCATAGTCTCGGCAGTCGAGGGCCTCCGGCTGCCCCAAGCAAAGGTTCATGACACTTCCATCGCAGTGCTCTTGGCACTCCCGCACGCTCTCGGGGGTCTGTCGCGGGCCAGCGCAATAGCCGATCTGAGCGTCTTCCAGCTCCTCGATGACGCATTGATCACCAACAAAACCGCAGTCGTGCCGCACGAGCCTGCCGAAGCGGTTGCAGTGCTCGAGCAAGTCACCCGAGCAAACGAGCGTACCGGCTGCTTCGCATTTGGGCCATGCCATACATGCAGCAGACATCTCCGACGTGCGCACGCATGCGCCACCGCCCCAGTGACTGCACGACTGTCCATACGGTTTGTCATTGACGCAACGGTACGCGTAGTCGCCAAAACAGCTGACCTCGCCTTCCTGGCACGACTCGGGAAGCGGCAGGAGGCACGGGAAGCGCCCCGCGAGGAAGGCGTCACCGCCCGTCGGTACCCTGCAAGTTGCCCCGAGTCTTGTACAGTCAACCAGGACTGATTCTTCGCTCCCACAATATGTTGCGAGGTCTCCATCGCAGCGCCAGCCAGGCGGCCCAACGCAGGCCTCCGCCTGCTGCCAACGGCTCACCCCCAGACACTCCAACACGTCACCACAGGTACGGACGCGACGGGCACAGGCCCCTGGAAACCAGGTCCCCTGCAGACGCATATGAATGCACTCCGAGAGATTGTAGCCTGGGTTCGGATAGCACGAGACGAGAGCGACACAGCTTTGATAGTGTTCCTCGAGACGGCTGGTCGGATCGATAGCTCCAGCCTCTTGAACCGACGGTGGCTCGGCACCGGCGTCTGAAAGCGGCGCGCCTCCACGATCTGGCGAGCGATGGCCACTGTCCGGGTTATCGGGTGTAACACCCGAGTCGAACTCGGATAGGGGGGAACGAGACGGCTCTGGCTCAAGCCGCTCCGTTGCTGGACCGTCACCAGCGTCCGCCGTGTCGGACACCCGAGGCCGCATAGCGGAATCCATCGAAGTCGGATGGTCCCTGGTGGTGAAGGGAATCCGGTGCGTCTCCGCTCCACTCTCGCCACCGATGCAGTTGGTGAGCATCCCCAACGCAACCGACCAAAGCACGTCTGCGCGCATGAGCCCCCGTCGTAGAATCGTCATGCGCGTGATCCCCCTCCTGCACACGCTGTTCCCTTATCACGATGGCCGTTTGCCGCGCGAGCCGTTTCAACAGTGCAGCTCGCTGCAGGTCTTGCATCATGGATGCCACCGCTCTGCAGCCTCAATTGTGGCGCCCGGTCTCGCATGGGGCCATCGGATGGGACCGTCCTGGACGCCTCCGTTGCTTCCTTCCTCTCGCATGGTCGAGACAGATACCGCTTGGCTACCGATGCTTCCATCCCATTCGTGCAGGAGTCGCTCCTGCAGGGCATCAAGTGAGCCATTTTGCTGAGTCATCCCTCTGGCCCCATCCATTTTTCATAGAGGCGCCAGGCGCCGATGGCGCGGTCCGTTCTAGCGATCCCGTTCGCACCAGGCTGGCCCGGGATATCTCACCAACTCGCGCGCCCTCGCACAAGCGATCGAGACCACAGCGCTTTCGCCTCGGTCGAAAATACGGCGAGTATTCCCTGCCCTCACCGAAACCCCTGTGAACTCGATCGCCTGCAACGATCATCACACGGGTTGGTGAGAGATCCGGGCTAGGCGCCGCGGGCGCGCTCCAGGTCCCCACAGCGGCGGTGTACCCCTTCGAGTGTGGCGTCCCACATATAGTAGCGGGCAAGCCACGGGGCGAGGTTGGCGATTCGAGCTGCTTTAGACCGGCGCGGAGCTTCCCGACGGGAAGTTTCAGCGCTAGCCGAAGCGAGCAGGAAGTTGGAAGCGTCCGGTGGCTTCGGCTACCGCCGCTTGCTGCTGCGGCAGGTATTCTTGCACGAACTGCTGAAACCGTGGGTGTGACATGCCCTGGTGCAGCAGCGTCTCGTGATAGGACGCGGTCTGCTCGACTCGCCAGCACGCCCGGTGTTCCTCAGACAACGGTCCGGCGATCTCCTGAAACGCCGCAAGATCGAGTTCCACCTGCTGCTCCAACACGGACGATAGGACCTCGATGATCTCCAGGTACCCTTGAACGCCGCGTTGCCGCTGGTACGGGGACAGACGGCGCGCCAGGCTCGAGAGCAGCAGCCCATCGAGGCGCGCGTGCTGTGCTTCTTCCTGCCAGTGGCAACGCAGCAGCTTCTGAAACTGCGGGTCGATCTCGCTATCGTCGCGTGCCGCTCGCACGTAGTGCTCCTGGGTCATCCATTCGATGTGCAAGACCGAAAGCCCAACGCCCAAGGGCTCTTGGGCAAGCACCTTGGCCGCTACTTGGGAAGCGGGGCCGATCACATCGCAATGGGAGCCAAAGCCGATCTCGAAGGCGCGCGCGAAGCTCTCGAACAGGGCGATGTGCTTGGCCTCCTCCTGCCCGAACTGAAGCAGTGCGAGGAGCTCCTCGGTGTTCCGGTGCAGGCGGTGGCCGGCCTCGCCCATGACGAAGGGAATGATGAACTTCTCTACCAGCGCAAAGAACTGCAGATAGCTGTGGGCGCGGATGTGGTTGAGCGTGAGGCGCTGGGCAAGCTTGAGGAACGGAAGGCGATGACTGTGAACCATCGAGGCCGGGAGGAAGGGCCGATAGAAGTTCATCTCATCGACCGCTGCGGTCACCTCGTCCAGATCCCAACGCGCCTTGGCCGCGTCGCGTAGGATCGCCGCGTAGGAGTCCTTCATCGCGGACCCGATACTAGCCCGGATCATGGATGACTTCGACGCCACCTCAACTGTCCATATTCCCGGTAGTGGAAAGCACTGCGAAGGCGAATCCCTGCGGGTCCGACGCTGAAGTCATGAATGCTCCCGGCCAGCCGGACCCCAACGTCGCCTCACGCGTTCGATTTCGCAGGGCTTTCGACTCTACGGAAACCGAACGGCCTCGTTGCACCACCCACCGCACGAAAAGGAACATCCAGCGGAAAAATGCACCCTTGACAGGTCCGTCGAGCCGCAGAGACTGGCCCGCGCGGGGAGCCAAATGTGGAGCCCGGAATGTGAAACCGGAAGACACCCAGGATCTTGAGCGCATCTTTGCCCGAAGCGCCGTGAGCAGCCGGCTCTTTCCCTCCCAGACGGAGCCCGAGCGCGTGGGGCGGTACGTGATCGAGGAAAAGCTCGGAGCCGGCGGAATGGGTGTCGTGTTCCGCGCGCTGGACCCCGACTTGCGACGCCATGTGGCGATCAAACTGCTGCGGCCCGACAAGACACCCTCGTCTTCGGGCCAGACAAGCCCGCTGCTACGCGAAGCCCGCAGCATCGCCCGCCTCGCTCACCCAAATGTGGTCACCGTCTACGACGTTGGCTTCGATCGCGGTCACGTATTCGTGGCCCTCGAGCTGGTCACGGGGCTCAGTCTGCAACAGTGGTTTCAAAGGCCACGCACGTGGCGCGATGCAGCAGCGGTTCTGGCCGGTGCTGCCCGAGGCCTGCAGGCCGCCCATGACATCGGTATTCTGCATCGCGACGTGAAGCCCGCCAACGTGCTGCTGGGCGATGACGGCCGCGTGTGCGTCGTGGACTTCGGTCTCGCGACTGCCGAAGCCTCCCCGGACGCTCCGGAACGCGGCTCAACCTTTGGCCGCCGCATCGCGGGGACGCCAGCCTACATGGCCCCGGAGCAGCACCTGGGCGCATCCCAGGATGCGCGCACGGATCAGTTCGCATTTTGCGTGATGGCATATGAGGTGTTCTTCGGCCATCGGCCGTTTCGCGGCGACGACCTTCGTGACGTACGCGAGGCGATTCTGGGCCAATCCGTGGAGTTTCCCTCGCGCGCCAACGAGCTGCCCTTCGAGCTGTGCCAGGCGATCGAGCAGGGTCTTTCGAAGAACCGCAGCGAACGCCACGCCAGCCTGACCCCGCTGATTGCACTCCTGGACAGCGCGTCCAGCGGAGTTCACCTTCCAATGGCGATCGCGTCCGACCCACTCAGCGCCCCCCCTGAAGCGCAAGCGTCGCAGTCGCGCCTCGATCGCTACCTCAATGCGCTCCCCATCGGAATCGACAGCTATCCGGAGCACCGGGCAAGCCCGCGCATCTCCTCGATCGCCCTGTCGCTACGTCCACTGCAGCCCGTTCCGGACGGCCTCACCCCCGCACTCGAGTCGATGCGGCAGGACCCGGTGCTCGTGTCGATGGTACACACACGCGCCATCCAGGCGGCTATCTTCGACCAACACTTCGACTCCCTGGAGCAGTGGCGCGCCTTCATGAGCAGCATTCTGCGACCATTCATGAGCATGCAGTTCATCGGCTTCCTCCTCCAGCCGCCCGAGTCCCCCCACTTCGCCGAGACACTCTGCACCACCTTCAACCGCTTCACACAAGGCTACGAGCTGCAGATCGCCCATGCGCGCGCTCATGCCGCAGAGTTCGTGATCGACCATCCACCCCATTCGATGCTCGACCTGGTCCGTATCAGCCTATGTGAAGCCATGCGGCTGGGCATGCAGCTGGCGGGCTGCAACGTGGCCGAGGCCCGCATCGCCTCCGCCACGAGTACCGAGTTTCGCATCGATGCCCGTTGGAGCTGACCATGGCAGCAGGCGAAGAAACCGAACACGACATGGAGCTACTGAATGCCTGGCGCTCGGGGGACGAAGGGGCCGGCAAGCGACTCTTCGAACGTCATTTCGACGCCATGTACCGCTTCTTTCGCAGCAAGGTCGAGCGAGGCGCCGAAGACCTGGTGCAGCAAACGTTCCTCTCTTGTGTCCATAACAAGGCCCAGTTTCGCGCCGATTGCAGCTTCCGCACCTATCTGTACCGAATCGCTCGCAGCCGCCTCCTGGATGGCTTTCGAAAGAGCCAGCGCACCCCCGAAGGAGTCAACGTGGACGAGATGTCGATCGCGGAGATGCGCACCTCCCCCAGCAGCTGGTTGGCAAACAAGGAGGAGCGCCGAGCGCTACATCAGGCGCTCGAGCGCTTGCCGCTGGACCTCCACATGGCGATCGAACTGTTCTACTTCGAGGAGCTCTCCGCGTCTGAGGTCGCGGAAGCGCTCGAGGTGCCCGAAGGCACCGTGCGCAGCCGGCTGCGCCGGGGGCTAGCAAAGCTCCGCTCCGAGCTCGAGCGGCTGTCGGAAGGCCAGCATCTCGAACAGAGCCTCGCGACCCTCGAAAAACTCATGCGCGCCCGCACCACCTGACCCTGGGTGTTCCCGTTTGTGCGAACGCCGTACCGAGTGTGGTTTCGCTCTAGCCCGGATTCATAGATGATCACGCGAGCTGGGGCCGGTCAGCACCCTACTTTCCGAGCCGAATCCTTCGACTACTTCGCCTCGTGTTTGCCACCGCTGTGAGCTGCATGAGGGTGCTGTATGGAACTACCCCTCGCTTGTGCGCATGCATCGCACGAAACATGGCGGCGCCCGTGGTAGGCCACTGAAAGACCACCGCAAGCAAGCGTATACTGGTTGCCGTCGGTAGATTCAGTACAAGGAGTTAGTGGGTGCGCATAAGAATCGGAATTCGTGGGGGCGGGCAAATCTGTCAGGTGGGTGGTCAAGGTGTGCAGACTCGCGTCCTGGCCGTGACGGGCATGCCAATCCTGGCACTCGGGGCGGTCTTCGTCGTTCGCGAAGAAGGCAACAAGCTGATGGGTCCGAAGGTGCCCTTGTTTTCTCGCATGGGCATGTGGAGTGCTCTGTTGGCCTTTGCGCGACCGTGGTTCTTCATGCTGGGTGGCATACCGCTGATGATGGGCCTGCTACGCGACCAAGGGGTTCAGTGGAACATGGTCGTCTTTGGCAGTGTGTTGCTGGCACTGTGGTTCGGAATCATGAAACTCGGGCGTTCGAGCGATCAGCAGCGCTACGAACAACTGCTGCTGGGCCTCGCGTCCGGCGTCGCCGCACTGCCGGAATGGTTGGATAAGCACGGCCGCGACGAGACGCTCGCGGTCATCGAAGACCGCTTCAGCAGGTTCGTCGGGCGTGAGAAGCATGAGCTTCCGCAGATCATCGAAGCACGGCAGGGTGACGGGCGCGTCTTGGCCCTAGCGTTCGCCCTGGCGCGCTACGGGGCGCAAGGTGATCCAACACGGGCAGCCTTGGCGAAGGCCGCCCTTTCGTGGGCTCAGGAAGCCCTCCCGCTGGGCGAACTGGAAAAGGTTGCCCTCGACGATCAGGGCCGGCTGCGCGTGATGGGTCTGACCGATGGCGCAGGAAACGCTGCCCTGATGTTGCAGGGGCGGCGCGCATTCGTAAACCCGGCCGGCGGTGCCTTCCGCGCATCGGTCCTGTTGTGTTCCGATCAGGGGATGGAATTCGGGACACGCGACGACAAGGAAGTGGCTGAGGCCGTTCGCTCGATCGATGAAGGCGTGTCGCCGAAGCAGGCGATCGGCGACGGCTACCAGCCCGTGCCCTATTCCGCAGTGCAGAAGCTCGAGGTACACCCGAAGGGAAGCGACGTCGTGGTGCACTACCAGGAAGAGGGCAAAGACACCACCATCACCTACGGTGCGGCCGACAGCGCACAGCGCGAGCAAGTCATCGCCCACCTCACGGAGGCCCTGGGCACCCGCTTTGTGACGGCCAAGCGAGAAGCGAGCAAGGTTGGGACCATCGTGATGACAACGCTCGGGTTGGGTGTCGCATTCCTGGTGGCACGGCAGAGCTGGGACTCGAACATCGCTCGAGTCCTTGTGGTGGGAGCCGTGGGCTGGCTCCTTTGGCGCCTTCTGCAGCGCTTCCGCAGCCCCATCATGGTGACCTACCTTGAACGGATGAGTGGGCACTCGCAAGCCCCACAAGCGAGCGTGTAACAGCATGGCCTGCGCTCCCTGGGCGCAGGCCCACCATGTCAACGGTCACGCGCCGCTCGCCCGCTCGAAAGAGACGGGCAGTAGCGCACGATGACGCGGCCCAGGTCGAGCAGGATGCTACCGTCGGTTTGGAACGCCACTGCTGCGACCGAACGCGGCGCCTGTTCAGGCTCATAGGCGCGCGGCGGTGGCGTGAGCGGCCCCGGCGACAACGGGGACCCGTCTCCGCCAAGCACCAATAGCGATGCACGCCGCTCATCACCCACCTGCAGGGTTCCTGCCAGCGCGATCTGGCCTGCGGCGTCCACATCGATGGCCGTGGCCGCCCCGAGGTGAAAGGTTCGAGGTTCCGACCCCAGGTCTTCGCCCGTCTCGGCGTCGACCACGTGTAGCCAAGCACGCGTCCCGTCGGAGGCCTCGATCGCACCGGACATCCACAACATGCCCCGGTGGCGATGAAGGGCCGAAACGGTTACACCGTCCGGCAACGGCCACCGCGCTTGGGCTTCCAGGGCACTGTCGAACACCGTGATGACCCCTGGCTGGACCCCCTGCGGGCCGCGGGCCACGAGCAAGCGTGCCTGTCCGCCCCACGCAAACGCTTCGGTCGCCGTGACGAGCGCGACGTCGGCCTCGGTGGCCTCGGCGATGGCGCTGCCGTCCGCGCCAAGTGTGAGCGTGCGCGTCACGAGCTCCGTCCCCAGCCCGTTGGCCATGCTCTCGTGCTGGGATAGAAAGATGCGTTCGGGTGACGCGGCCGCGAGCGAGAAGCGGCACGTGGTGCAGGTCAGAACCTCGGGCAGCTGCCCCCGGCTGGAACTGAGCGGTCGCCCTAAAAACTGGAGGTTGCCTCCGTTCACACCCAGGGCGATGAGCTCACCGTTGAACATGCGCGCATGGTCGATCGAGCTCCGAAAGCCGCGCGGCCGGTAGGGAAACATCTTCAGCGCACGCTCTTCGGGCACCTCGTCGTCGACGGCTTGCAGACCACCGTCCAACAGGATCGCGATGCCATCGCTGCCGTCGATCACGGTCGGTGTGCTGTCGGTGTCCGCGTGCCAAAAGCGGCTAAAACCGTTGCATGCCTGGGCTTGGTCGCTGTCCCGCGCCCCGGCCGCCGGTGTGTTCGCAGCATCCGCGGGCGACGGCGACCGGTCGCCACCGGAGTCGGTGACCGGTAGAACGTCCGCGCCGGGCGACCCGTCCATCGCACGCGAAGCGTCCATCACACGCGGCGTGTCCATCGCAAGTGAGGCGTCCGCCGCGTCCAATTGTGCTGGCGCCGACGGCCCGTCTGGCGAATGGGCGGCCGCATCTGGTCCTGCTGCCGGCAAGGCCTCCCCTGACGCTG